>JBKPCQ010000091.1:0-10243 GCA_046727455.1 Actinomycetota bacterium
CGCGCCCGGTTCGGCGCCCGCGTACAGGACGCCTACGCCGGCCGAGCCGCGCACCGAGGCGCCGGCTTCCCGGGCGGCGGCCAGCAGCGCCGGTACCCGCGACAGCGCGCCGGTCAGCTTGACCCCCACCGCGCCGGGCTGCCACGGGTACCGCGCCCACCAGTCCGGCAGCCCGGTCCGTTCCCCGCCCACGAGCTTGCGGGTCGCCTCGACGCGGCCCGCCACGCCGTCGGGTACCCCCTCGATCAGGACGGCGACCTCGATCCCGCCGCCGGCCGGCGCGTCGACCTCCACCGCGCTCGGCACCACCTGCCCGGCCCGCAGCGCCGCGACGACCCGGCCGGCCTCCTCGGGGCTGTCCACCCGGCGGCTCACCACGGCGCTCGCGGCCGGCAGCGGGTGCAGCCGGAACGCGCACTCGGTGATCACGCCGAGGGTGCCGTAGGAGCCGGTGACCAGCTTGCCCAGGTCGTACCCGGCGACGTTCTTCACGACCTTCCCGCCGGCCTTGGCCACCACCCCGTCGGCGCGCACGATGGTGACCCCGATGAGCAGGTCGCGGGCGGTGCCGTAGAGCATCCGGCGGGGCCCGCTCGCGGCCACCGCGACGGTACCGCCGACGCTGCCGCCGGAGTCCAGCGCGAGCTGCTGCCCGGCCGGGGCGAGCGCCTGGCGCAGCTCCGCCATCGGCGTACCGGCCCGGACCACGACGATCAGGTCCCCGGCGGCGTGCTCGACCACCCCGGCAAGGCGCCGGGTGTCCAGGATGAGGTCCAGCCGGCTCGGCGGCGCGCCCCAGTCCTGGCGGGTACCGGCGCCGCGCACCACCACCGCCAGGTCCTGCGCGGCGGCGGCCCGCAGCAGGTCCGCGACCTCCCCGGTGGACGCCGGCTCGGCGACGTACCGGGCCGGTACCCCGGCGATGGCCTCGTCCGGCCGCGCGTCCCGCACCGCGTCCAGCCGGGCGGCCATCAGAACACCTCCGCGAGCCCGGCCTCCTGCAGCGGATGGGCGCCCTTGCGCCGGCCGGGTACCTCGCCGCACAGCCGCGGCGTCGGGAACACCTTGCCCGGGTTGGCCAGCCCCCCGGGGTCGAACGCGCAGCGCAGCAGCTGCATGGTGTCCAGGTCGGCCTCGGTGAACATGCGCGGCATGTACCTCGCCTTGTCCGCGCCCACGCCGTGCTCGCCGGTGATCGAGCCGCCCTGGTCGATGCACAGTTGCAGGATCGCGGTGGACACCGCCTCGGCCTGCTCGGCCTGGCCCTCGACGGCGTCGTCGAACAGTACCAGCGGGTGCAGGTTGCCGTCCCCGGCGTGGAACACGTTGGCCACCCGCACCCCGTGCGCGCGGGACAGCTCGCCGATGCGGTGCAGCACCTGCGGCAGCGCGGTGCGCGGGATCACCCCGTCCTGCACGATGTAGTCGGGGCTGATCCGGCCGACCGCGGCGAACGCCGACTTACGGCCCTTCCAGAACAGCGCCCGCTCGGTGTCGTCGGCGGCCACCCGGATCTCGAACGCGCCGTGCTCCCGGCAGTACCGCTCCACCTCGGTGAACTGCGCGTCGACGTCGGCGCCCGGCCCGTCCAGCTCGACGATCAGCACCGCCCCGGCGCCCTCGGGGTATCCACAGTGGACAGCCGCCTCGGCGGCCTCGATGGCGAGGGCGTCCATCATCTCGATCGCGGCCGGTACCACCCCGGCACCGATGATGGCCGAGGTCGCCGCGCCGGCCTCGTCGATGGTGGGGAACCCGGCCAGCAGCGTGCGTACCGCCTCGGGCAGCCGGGTCAGCCGCAGCGTCACCTCGGTGGCGATGCCCAGCGTGCCCTCCGACCCGACGAACGCGCCCAGCAGGTCGTACCCGGGCGGGTCCGGCGCCAGCCCGCCGAGCCGGACCAGGTCGCCGTCCGGCGTGACGATCTGCGCCCCGGTGACGTGGTTGGTGGTGAAGCCGTACTTGAGGCAGTGCGCCCCGCCGGAGTTCTCCGCGACGTTGCCGCCGATCGAGCAGACCTGCTGGCTGGACGGGTCGGGCGCGTAGTAGTACCCGTGCGGGTTGGCCGCCCGGCTGACCGCGAGGTTGACCACGCCCGGCTCCACCACGGCCCGCTCGTCCTCGGGCGCGACGGAAAGGATCCGGCGCATCTGCGAGGTGACGATCAGTATCCCGTCGGCGTGCGGCAGCGCCCCGCCCGACAGCCCGGTACCCGACCCGCGCGCCACGTACGGTACCCCGGCCGCGACGCACTCCCGCACCACCGTGGCGCACTCCCCGGCGGTGTGCGGGAACACCACGAGGGCCGGGATCACCTTGTAGTGGGCCAGCCCGTCGCACTCGTAGGTGCGTAGCTCCTGCCGGTCGGTGAGCACCTGCGCGTCGGTCAGCGCCGCGCGCAGCCGGGCGGCTAAGGCGGGGATGTCACCGGACATCACGGCATCCGTTCGTACGCCGGCAGCGTGAGGAAGTCGACGAACTCGTCGGCGACGGCCACCTCCAGGAACAGCGCCCGCGCGGCGGCGAAGTCTCCGGAGAGCTTGGCCAGCTCCTCGTCGGTGATCCGCTCGACCAGCTCCCGGGTGACCCGCTGCCCGGAGTCGGCCAGGGTCACGTCGTTGTGCAGCCACTGCCACACCTGGGACCGGGCGATCTCGGCGGTGGCGGCATCCTCCATGAGATTGTTGACGGCCACCGCGCCGGTGCCGCGCAGCCAGCTTGCCAGGTACTGGATGCCGACGCTGACGTCGTTGCGCAGCCCGGCCTCGGTGATCTGCCCCGGGGTGTCCTTCACGTCCAGCAGTTGCGCGGCGGTGACCCGCACCTCGTCGCGGGTGCGGTCGAGCTGGTGCGGCCGGTCGCCGAGTACCCCGTCGAACACCTCCCGGCACACCGGTACCAGGTCGGGGTGCGCCACCCACGAGCCGTCGAAGCCGTCGCCGGCCTCGCGGGTCTTGTCGTCGCGGACCTTCGCCAGGGCGGTCGCGTTGACCTGCGGGTCGCGCCGGCTGGGGATGAACGCGGCCATCCCGCCGATCGCGTGCGCACCGCGCTTGTGGCAGGTCCGCACGAGCAGTTCGGTGTAGGCCCGCAGGAACGGCGCGGTCATCGTCACCGAGTTGCGGTCGGGCAGCAGGAAGTCCCGGCCCCGGGTGCGGAACTTCTTGATGACGCTGAACATGAAGTCCCACCGGCCGGCGTTCAGCCCCGCCGAGTGCTCCCGCAGCTCGTAGAGGATCTCCTCCATCTCGAACGCGGCCGGGTACGTCTCGATGAGCACGGTCGCCCGGATCGTGCCCTGCGGGATGCCCAGCTGCCGCTGCGCCAGCGTGAACACGTCGTTCCACAGCCGCGCTTCGAGGTGGCTCTCCAGCTTCGGCAGGTAGAAGTACGGGCCCGAGCCGCGGTCGAGCTGCACCCGCGCGTTGTGGAAGAAGTACAGGCCGAAGTCGACCAGGCTGCCCGACATCCGCTCCCCGTCGACGAGCAGGTGCTTCTCGGACAGGTGCCAGCCGCGCGGCCGGACCACGATCGTCGGCAGCGGCCCGTCGGTCACCGCGTAGTCCTTGCCCTCCGGGGACGTGTACGTCAGCGTGCCGGCGATCGCGTCGCGCAGGTTGAGCTGACCCTCGATGACGTTCTCCCACAGCGGGGTGTTCGCGTCCTCCTGGTCGGCGAGCCACACCTTCGCGCCGGAGTTCAACGCGTTGATCGTCATCTTCGCGTCGGTCGGCCCGGTGATCTCCACCCGGCGGTCGACCAGCCCGGGTGCCGGGTCGGCCACCCGCCACCGCGCCTCCCGCACGTCCTTGGTCTCGTCGAGGAAGTCCAGCGTGCCGCCGGCGGACAGCTCCGCCTCCCGCTCCTTGCGTCGGGCGAGCAGCTCCCGGCGGCGCTCGTCGAAGGCGCGGTGCAGCTCGGCGAGCAAGCCCATCGCGCCGGGGGTGAGCACCTCGTCGTACCGGTCGCGCAGCGGTCCCGTGATCTCGACGCCGGCCGATGCAGTCATACCGTCAACCTACGCCGCCGGCCGGTACGCGCGCACCGCGAGCGCGTACGGTATCGGCTCCTCCCGGGGCTCCACCACGCGCTCGATGGAGAGGCCCGCGGCCGGGAACGCGGTGAGCAGCTCGGCCAGCGGTACGTGGCGCATCCCGACGCGCTCGCGGATCCCGCCGGGGCGCCACCACGGCGCCGCCGGATGCCAGCCGGCGGCGCGGTAGGTCGGGTGGATGATGCGCGCCCCGAAGTCGTCCACGTCGGTGGAGACCCACCTGGCGACCACGGTCGCAAAGGCGGCGTCGGCGAACGGCAGCGCGGCGGCGTCCCCCTGGATCAGGCCGCCCTGCACCAGCGCGCCGGACCGGTCCCGCGCCATCCGGAGCTGGTCGGCCGAGCGGTCCAGCCCGACCGGCGTGCGGCCGCTGGCTCGGATCGCCTCCAGGTAGTGCCCGGTGCCGCAGCCCAGGTCCAGGCAGGTGCCGTCACCGCGTCCGAGCAGGCGCAGCAGCTCGGCGCCGTGGGACTCGGCGGCCTCCCCGGTGAAGCTGTCGTACCATTCGGCGATACCGTCGTAGCGCGCGACCGTCACCGCAGCCTCCCCCGTCCGGCTTGAAATCCCGGCCAGGATACTCACTTGCGTTACGCAAGGCGTGTCCGGGGCTCGCGTGGGCGGTCAGTTTCGCGAACCCCGGCTACCCTCGAAGAGGGCAACGAGGTAGTCTGCCGGGCCACGCCAGGGAATCGTCAGGCCGATCACCTCGTTACACCGAAGACCGACTACGCACCCGAAGGGGAAATCCGACCATGGGCGAGCGCATGCTGCGCGGAAGCCGCCTCGGAGCCGTCAGCTACGAGTCCGACCGCAACACCGAGCTGGCTCCGCGGCAGACCCGCGAGTACCTCTGCGCCAGGGGACACCAGTTCGAGGTACCCTTCGCCGTCGACGCCGAGGTTCCGATGACCTGGGAGTGCAAGTTCGACGGCACCATCGCGCGGCTGGTCGACGGCAGCGAGCCCGAGCAGAAGAAGGCCAAGCCGCCGCGTACCCACTGGGACATGCTGCTGGAGCGGCGTTCCATCGCCGAGCTGGAGGACATCCTCGCCGAGCGGCTGCAGGAGGTACGCGCCCGGCGCGGGCGCGCCTGACCCACCACGAACCCCCGGCCGGATCGGGAGCCCGAACCGGCCGGCGCACGTTTCCGCTCAGTCGACGATCTCGCCCTCGATCGGCGCGTCGGTCTCCGGGGCCGGCGCGCCGCGACGCACCCGTACCCGCACCTGCCGAGGACCGAACAGGTCACCGGCCACCGCCGAGGACACCCGCCGCTCGGTCAGCCGCCGTACCCCGCCCCGCGCCCCCCGGCGCACCGGCGGCACCAGCAGCGCCAAGCCGACCGCGTCGGTCACGAACCCCGGTACCACGAGCAGCAGCGCGCTCGCCAGCCCGACCAGCCCGTCGCTGACCTCGGCGCCGATCGGCCGGCCAGCCGCCGACGCCTCCCGCAGCGCCCGCCAGGCCCGGCTGCCCTCCTGCCGTAGCCGCCACCCGCCCAGCAGCGCGGTGGCGAGCACCAGCAGCACGGTCGGCAGGACGCCGATCTGGTGCGCGACGAGTACCAGCAGCACGACCTCAAGGACCGCGAGTCCCACCAGCCCGATCCCGATCAGGCCCAGTCGCTGTCGCATGCCGCCTCCCGGGGTGTGGTCAACGGCGCGTGCCGCCGAACACCTGGCGCAACGCCTCCAGGCGCGCCCGCGTTCCCCACACGCCGACCCGCCACAGCGCTTCCCGCACGATCTTGGAACTCATCTTGCTCGCCCCGCGCTCCCGCTCGGCGAACGTGATCGGTACCTCGACGACCCGGAACCCGCACTTGTGCGCCCGCCAGGTCAGGTCGATCTGGAAGCAGTACCCCTGCGACGCGACAGTGTCGATCTCGATCTTCTCCAGCACCGGCATCCGGTACGCCCGGTACCCCGCTGTGGTGTCCCGGTACGGCACACCGAGGCAGATCCGGGTGTACAGGCTGCCGCCACGGGAGAGGATCTCGCGCCGCCTGGGCCAGTTGAGCACCTCGCCGCCCGGCACGTACCGCGAGCCGATCACCGCGTCGGCGTCGCGCAGCGCGTCGAGCAGCCGGTGCAGCTGCTCCGGGGCGTGCGACCCGTCGGCGTCCATCTCCACGACCGCCTCGTACCCGCGCTCGCGCGCCCAGCCGAACCCGGCCACGTACGCCGCGCCCAGCCCCTGCTTGCCGGCCCGGTGCAGCACGTGCACCTGCCCGTCGGCCGCGGCCAGCTCGTCGGCGACCGCGCCGGTCCCGTCCGGGCTGTTGTCGTCGGCGACCAGGACGTCCACGCCGGGTACCGCGGTGCGAACCCGCTCGACGATGATCCGTACGTTGTCGGCCTCGTTGTAGGTCGGGATCACCACGAGAACCCGTCCGACTCCCGGGTAGCCTTCGCCGCGCTCCGGTGTGGCCGTGTCCTCAATCACGCTTCCTCCTGGCTGTTGGTCCGGTCCGGGGTCGGTCGTGCGCGCAGCAGTCCGGCGCCGACGAGCGCGAGGACGCTGAGGCCGACGAGCATATACTCCGGGGCCGGTCCGAGCTCACCGGCAAGCGTACGTGCTCCGCTCAGGCGTAGCTCGCGCACCGCCACCGCCCGGACGTTGAAGCCGGTCGCGTCGAAGGTCCGCCCGTGCGCGTCGACGAACGCGGAGATCCCCACGGTGGACACCATCATGGCGTCCCGACCCTGCTCCACGGCGCGCAGCCGGACCATGGCGAGTTGCTGGCCGGCCTCGGCCGGGGTGAAGTCGGCGTTGTTCGTCTGCACCGCGACCAACTGCGCGCCGGCGGTCACGGTGTCGCGGACGATGCCGTCGTAGGCGACCTCGAAACAGATCGCCACGCCGATGGCCGCCGGCCCGACCCGCGGGACGCCCGGCCGGTCGCCGGGCACGAAGTCCGACCGTACGAGGTCGACCCGGTCGCTGACCAGCCGGGCGAACGAGCGCCACGGCATGTACTCGGCGAACGGCACCGGATGCCGCTTCACGTACCGGTCGCCCGGCCCGGTTCCGGGCTGCCAGACCAGCGCGACGTTGCGCAGATGGTCGCCCGGCCCGGTGAGCAGGGTGCCGAGCAGGATCGGTGCCCGGACCGCGTCGGCGGCCTGGGCGATGCGGGCTCGGGCGTCGGCGTTCTCGGCGGCGAGCGGATCGACGTCGCTGGAGTTCTCCGGCCACACCACCAGATCCGGCTGCGGCGCCCGCCCGGCGCGGACCCGCGCCGCCAGGTCCAGCGTCGCGTCCACGTGGTTGTCCAGCACGGCCCGCCGCTGCGCGTTGAACTCCAGGCCCAGCCGCGGCACGTTGCCCTGCACGATCGCCACCGTCACCGCCGGCCCACCGGGCGTGGCGGCCGGCACCAACAGGCCGGAGACCACGACCAGGACCGCGCCGGCCACCAGTACGGCGCCGGCCCGGCGCGACCGCCACACCGCGGCGGCCAGCAGGCCGCCGGCAAGAGCCACCAGGAACGTCACCAGCGGCGCGCCGCCCACCACCGCGTAGCGCAGCAGCGGCGAGTCGGCCTGGCTGAAGGCCAGCCGGCCCCAGGGGAAACCCCCGAAGGGGTACCGGTCCCGCAGCGCCTCCTGCGCGGTCCACAGCGCGGCGGTGACCAGCGGCCAGCTCCACCGGTACCGGTCGACGAGCGGGCTGCACCACGCCGCCGCGCCGGCGGCGACCGCGAGGAAGGCCGCCTCGAACGTCGACAGGATCAGCCACGGCGCGGTACCGCCGACGATCCGCGTCCAGGACAGCAGCGGCACCAGGAAGGTCAGCCCGGTGAGCAGGCCCAGCCCCGTACCGGCCCAGAACCCGCGCCGGTGTACCGCGACCGCCAGCAGCGCCACCCCGACCGGAGCGCACCACCACAGCCCGGCGGGCGGGAACGACAGCAGCAGCGCGCCACCGGCGGCGAGTGCCAGCACCACCGCCGCCCAGGCGCGCGGACACGCCGGCCGGGCGACAGCCCCGGCCGGCGCCGCGGGCTCGGCAGCCACCCCGGCGGTCGTCATCGCTGCGGCAGCCACTCGACGTGGGGGACGGATCAGCCGGTCCATTGTCGACGACGGCGCCACCTGACGGCCACCGACACGGAATCGGGGCGCGACCGAGATGGTCGCGCCCCGCGCTCCCAGGCCCTTCCGGGGCCGGCGGCAGACTGCGATCCCCCGCGACCTTCGGACCGACCGGACGCGAGCTGGCTGCCCGCTGCCGCCCGTTGTCTACTGGCCGCGTGTACCCCCTGCCCTAACCACCGACGCGGCTGCTGGCTCGCGCCGTCCCGCCGACCCCCACCCGCTGGACCTGGCCGAACGCGGCGACCGGTTGGCCACCGCCGGCCAGCGGGCAAGGGGACGGAGCGAACACTGCACCGCTCCCCGAAGTAGGACTAGATGACGGTACGCGCCTTACCCGGGAGGCTGTCAACGGGAGGCGCGGAATCCGCCGGTCAGGCTCGGCGTGTCGCTCTGGCGTGTCTCGCCGGGCAGCACTAATGCGAGATCGACGGCACGGTCGGTAGCCGCGCTCACGGGACCACGACGGTCCCGGTGGCGACGACCGCCACGATCGGCGGGTCGAGCACCTCGGCGGCCGACGGACCCTGGTCCGGCCGCCCCCGGCACACCACCGCGCAGGAGAACTCCAGGGTCCGGCTACGATTGCCCATCCGGGTCACCTGGGCGGTCACCTCGACCACGTCGCCGGCCCGGATCGGCGCGGTGAACCGCACGTCCGAGTAGCCGGCGAACAGCCCCTCGTCGCCGTCGGTGCGGATGCAGACCTCGGTCGCCACGTCGCCGAACAGGCCCAGCGCGTACGCCCCGTCAACCAGGTTGCCGGCGTAGTGCGCGTGCGAGTACGGCACGTACCGCCGGTGCGTCACGCTTAGCCCAGTGCTCACGCCGCCACCGCCTTCTCCGTGATCAGCGCGTGAACCAGGTAGCTGGCCACCTCCCGGGGTGTCGTGCCCCGGCTGAAGATCCGGTCGACGCCCAGCTCGGCGGCGGCGCGCTCGTCGAAGCGCGGGCCGCCGACCACCAGCAGCGGCCGCCGGCCGGCGGGCAGCGCCTCCCGGAACGCCGCGGCCATCTCCCGGGTGTTGTGCAGATGCGCGTCGCGCTGGGTGACCACCTGGGAGACCAGCACCGCGTCGGCCCGCTCGGCGCGGGCCCGCTTCACCAGATCCGGTACCGGAACCTGCGCGCCGAGGTTCACCACCCGGAACTCGCGGTAGTACTCCAGGCCCTTCTCCCCGGCGATGCCCTTGACGTTGAGGATCGCGTCGATGCCGACGGTGTGCGCGTCGGTACCGATGCACGCGCCGACGACCACCAGCTTGCGCCGCAGCCGCTGCCGTACCAGCGCGTTGATCTCCTTGCCGCCCAGCAGCGGGAAGTCCCGTTCCACCACCTCGACCTTCGCCAGGTCGACCAGGTGTTGGACCCGGCCGTAGACGACGAAGAACGTGTACCGGTCCCCCATCGCCCGGCTGTGCACCACCATGGCCGGATCCAGCCCCATCTTGCCGGCGAGTTGGCGGGCGGCGCCCTCGGCGCGCTTGTCCGCCGGTACCGGCAGCGTGAACGACAGCTGCACCATCCCGTCCCCGGTGGTGTCCCCGTACGGCCGGACGATCATGAGGACTCCAGAAGCTCGGTCGCCGGGTTGTAGTAGCCGGGCTCGCGGCGGGCCACGCCGGACAGGCCCCTGCCGCCGTCGGCCGGTCGCTTCATGATCCCGAACGTGCCGTCGGCGATCGCGTTCAGCAGACCGTCGTCGACGATCCGCTCCAGCAGCTCGATCGACTCGTCGAGGACCTGGTGCGCGCGCCGCTGGATGAACCCGCCCGGCGCCGGTACGAAGTCCTCGTGCAGGCCGCCGCAGGCGCCCAGCACGTACCGGACGTTCTGCAGGGCGATGTCCCGGTCGGACAGCCAGGGCGTGACCACCGCCTCGGTCATCATCCCGACGAGCAGGATGCCCTGTCCGGTCAGTACCCCGGCGAGGTTGAAGAACCCGTCGAGCAGGTTGCCGCGGAACACGTCGCCGGTCATGTGCCGGGTCGGCGGCATCCACTTCAGCGGCGCGTCCGGGAACAGCTCCCGGGCCAGCAGCGCGTGCGCCAGCTCCAGCCGGAACGACTCCGGCAGGTCCGGGTTGATCTCG
>JBKPCQ010000092.1:0-13176 GCA_046727455.1 Actinomycetota bacterium
CCACCGGTCCCCGCGCCACCGGCCGCCGCGCCACCGGCCGCCGCGCCACCGGCCGCTCCGGCGGTGACCACGAACGGTGACGGCAAGGTTCTGGCCAAGCCGCCCGTCCGCAAGCTGGCCCGCGACCTGGGCGTGGACCTGACCGGCCTGGTCGGCACCGGCCCGCGGGGCTCCATCACCCGGGAGGACGTGACGGCGGCGACCGGCCCGGCTCCCACGGCCGCCCCGGCTCCCACGGCGGCCCCGGCTCCTACGGCCGCCCCGGTCGCCGGGCAGCGGATCCCGGTCAAGGGGGTCCGGAAGCTGACCGCCGAGAACATGGTGGCGAGCGCGTTCAGCGCGCCGCACGTCACGGTGTTCCTCACCGTCGACGTGACCCGCTCGGTACGGGCGATGACGCGGCTGCGGGCGCTGCCCGAATGGCGCGACGTGCGGGTGTCGCCGCTGCTGCTGGCCGCGAAGGCGGCGCTGCTCGCGATCGGGCGGCAGCCGCTGGCGAACTCCACGTGGGACACGGACGCCATCGTGGTCAGGGACTCGGTCAACCTCGGCATCGCGGCGGCGACCGGGCGCGGGCTGGTGGTCCCCAACATCAAGAACGCCGACCGGCTCACCCTGCGGGAGCTGGCCGACGCGCTGACCGCGCTGGTGCAGACCGCGAAGGCGGGCAAGACCCAGCCGGCGGACCTGACCGGGGGTACCTTCAGCATCACCAACGTCGGCGTCTTCGGCGTCGACACGGGCACCCCGATCCTTCCGCCGGGCGAGGCCGCGATCCTCTGCCTCGGCGCGATCCGCGAGCAGCCGTGGGTGCACAAGGGCCGGGTGAAGGTGCGCAGCGTTACCACACTCGGGCTGTCCTTCGACCACCGGATCATGGACGGTGAGCAGGGCGCCCGGTTCCTCCGGGACGTCGGTGACTTCCTCGCCGACCCGGAGGCGACGCTGCTGGCCTGGTGCTGAGCTGCCGGACGGTTCCGGGCCCGGGAACGCCGGGTCCGGAATTGGGCCCTGCCAGGCGAGCCGAGGACGGGTACTGTCACTAGCGGCCGGTGCAGCGGCGTGCCGAGTCCACGAGGGAGGCGACCGAAATGTCCCAGGGCCCGTATCCGTCCGGCTACGACCCCGCCGACGGCTCCCAGCCGGGCGCCGGGCGCGGATCCGCGCGGGTACCGCAGCCTGACTGGGGTACCCCGCAGTACGCCGGGCCGGAATCCCCGCATGATCCGCACAGCCAGTACCGGCGGCCACAGCAGCCGTCATACGACGGCGAGCAGCCCCAGGGCGGTGGCGGGTACGGCGGGCAGCAGCCCCAGGGCGGCGGCGGATACGGCGGGCAGCAGCCCCAGGGCGGCTTCGGCCAGCCGGGCGGCGGCGGATACGGCGGCCCGCCCGAGCAGGGCGGCTACGGTGGCTCCGACCGGCCCGGCGGCGGGTACGGCAGCGCGCAGGTCTATCCGCCCCAGCCGGGCGGGTACGGCGACGCCACGCAGTACCACGACCCGACCCAGCTCGGCGACCGTGGCCCGGAGGCCGGGCGGTACAGCTCGCTGCGTTACGACGAGCCGGCGCCGCCCGAACAGCAGAAGAGCAAGCGCGGCCTGGTCATCGGCGTGGTGATCGCCGCCGTCGCGGTGCTCGCCCTGGCCGGTGCCGGGGTTGTCTACTTCCTGTCGTCCAGTGGTTCGAGCAGCTTCGCGGTCAACTCGTGCGTCAAGAAGTCGGGCGACAAGGCGGAGAGTGTGAGCTGCTCGACGACCGGCTCGTACCAGATCGTGTCCAAGGTCAGCTCACCGAGCCAGTGCCCGGACCAGGGGCAGCCCTACGTCGTGCTCCAGGAAAAGGGCAAAGCGGACCAGGTGCTCTGCCTCAAGCCATCGAAGTAGCCCTTTCGTGCGGATCCTGGACGCGGCCAAGATCTCGCCGTTAGTGGAGTACCCATGACGCAGGTTCGTGTCCGCGCACCGGAACTCCGGGGTCGCGGCTGGCTGAACACCGGCGGGACGCCGCTCTCGCTCGCCGAGCTGCGCGGCCGGGTCGTGCTGCTCGACTTCTGGACGTTCTGCTGCGTCAACTGCCTGCATGTGCTCGACGAGCTGCGCCCGCTGGAGGAGCGGTACCCCGACGTGCTGGTCGTGATCGGGGTGCACTCGCCGAAGTTCGAGCACGAGAAGGATCCGGCCGCGCTGGCCGCCGCCGTGGAGCGGTACGGGGTACGGCACCCGGTGCTGGACGATCCGGAGCTGGTGATGTGGGACCGGTACGCCGCCCGGGCGTGGCCGACGCTGTGCGTGGTGGACCCGGAGGGGTACCTGGTCGCGACGATGGCCGGCGAGGGCCACGCGGCGGCGCTGGTCGCGCTGATCGACGAGCTGATCGAGCGGCACAGCGCGAAAGGCACGCTGCACCGGGGCGACGGCCCGTCCGCGCCCCCGCCGGTCGCGGCCCACGACCTGTGGTACCCCGGCAAGGCGGTCGTCTCCCCGGACGGCTTCCTGGTCTCGTCCTCGGCCGGCCACCAGGTCGTCGAGCTGGCACCGGACGGCACTACGGTTCTGCGCCGGATCGGCTCGGGCCGGCGCGGCCGGGCGGACGGCACCGCCGGAACCGCCGAGTTCGACGAGCCGCAGGGGCTGTGCCTGCTGCCGCCGCACGTCGCCGGGATCGCCGGGTACGACCTGGTGGTCGCGGACACCGTGAACCACCTGCTGCGCGGGGTACGGCTGGCGGACGGCACGGTCACCACGGTCGCCGGTACCGGCAAGCCCTGGCGATCCCCGCGCGACGGGCACGCGCACGACGCGCTCGCCGCCGACCTGTCCTCGCCATGGGACCTGGCCTGGTACGACGGCCGGCTCATCGTCGCCATGGCCGGAATCCACCAGCTCTGGTGGTTCGATCCGGTCAAGCGCACCGTGGGCAACTACGCCGGTACCGCCGTCGAGGCGCTACGGGACGGCCCGCTCGCGGAGGCTTGGCTGGCCCAACCGTCCGGCCTGTCCGCCCGCGGCGAGCGGCTGTGGTTCGTCGACAGCGAGTCCTCGGCGCTGCGCTTCGTCGCGGACGGCGCGGTCCACACCGCGGTCGGGCAGGGACTGTTCGACTTCGGGCACGTCGACGGGCCGGCGACGCGGGCGCTGCTGCAGCATCCGCTCGGCGTGCTCGCACTGCCGGACGGCGCGGTACTCGTCGCCGACACCTACAACGGCGCGGTGCGCCGGTACGCCGACGGGGCGGTGCGCACCGTCGCGACCGGGCTGGCCGAGCCGAGTGACCTCGTGCTCACCCCGGACGGCGACATGGTGGTCGTGGAGTCGGCCGCGCACCGGCTGGTCCGGCTCGCCCCGGGGGCGGTCGACAGGACCGACACGACCGGCGGCCGGTACCGGACCGAACGGCCGGTCACCATCCTGGCGCCCGGCGACGTGACCCTGGATGTGATCTTCACACCCGGCCCCGGCCAGAAGCTGGACGACCCGTTCGGGGTACCGACCCGGCTGGAGGTCTCCGCCTCGCCGCCCGGGCTGCTCGTCGAGGGCGCCGGGGTCGGCACCGCGCTGTCCCGCCCGCTGCACCTGGCCGCGGACGTCCCGGAAGGGGTGATCCAGGTCACCGCGCAGGCGGCGACGTGCGACGCCGATGCCGAGCACGCGGCCTGCCACCTGACCCGCCAGGACTGGGGGGTACCGGTCCGGGTGGCGCCCGGGGGCGCGCCCCGCCTGCCGCTGGTGCTCCGGGGCCTGGAGGGGTGATCTCCGCGACAAGCTACCGGTGAGTAACCTACGGTGCCGTAACCTAGTGGCGTGACGACGACCCCGATCCGGCCGCGCCCGGCCTACCTCGATAAGCCGAGGATGCGCGGCGTACTGCACGTCTACGCGTTCTTCGTCGCCATCGTGGCCGGCGCCGTGCTCACCGCGCTCGCCGCGACCGTCGCGCCCCGGCCCGGTACCGCGGCGGCCATCTCCTGCGCGATCTACAGCGCAACGGTCTGCGCGCTGTTCGGCACGAGCGCGCTGTACCACCGGCGGGTGTGGTCGCCGCGCGGGTACAAGCTGATGCGCCGACTCGACCACTCGATGATCTTCGTCTTCATCGCCGGTACCTACACGCCGTTCTCCGTCCTGCTGCTCAGCCGGCCGGCCGCCACCGTGATCCTCGCGGTGGTCTGGGGCGGGGCACTGCTCGGCGTCGGCCTCAAACTGATCTATCCACACGCGCCCCGGGGGCTGTCGGCGCCGCTGTACGTGGCGCTGGGCTGGGTCGCGATCCCGGTACTCCCGCAACTGCTCGCCCACGGCGGCCCGGCGGCCCTCGTCCTGTTGCTGGCCGGCGGCGTCTTCTACACCCTCGGCGCGGTCTGCTACGCGCGACGCCGGCCGAACCTGTGGCCCGGCACGTTCGGCCACCACGAGCTCTTCCACGCCTGCACCCTCGTCGCGGCGCTGTGCCACCACGTCGCCATCTACCTCGCGTTATTTGCCTAGATCCGGGGGGTCGTACTCGACCCGGCGCTGCTCCTCGACCAGCCGGTCGCGGGCGACCGGTACCGGGGTGGTGACGACACGGCGCCGGCTGTTCCAGAACCAGATGGTCAGGATCAGGCCCACGGCCCCGGCGACCATCAGCACGTAGCCCACCACATTGAGACTGAGCCAGCCCACCGAGACATGCACGGCGAACGCCAGGATGGCACCCGCCGCGATGAGGAAGATACTTCCACCGATACCCACGGTGTCCTCCCAATGGTCACAAGTGCGGGACGACCTGTGTGGTACCCCGTGTCACGGTCCACTAATCGGGCAGGCTATCGGGCATGACCCAGCGGACTCTGGTGATCCTGCGCCACGCCAAGGCCGACCGGCCGCCGGGCGTCGCCGACGCCGACCGGCCGCTCACCCAGCGCGGCCACGCGGACTCGGCCGCCGCCGGGGCCTGGCTGGCCGCCCGGGGGTACCGGCCCGACCTCGTACTCTGCTCGCCGTCCAAGCGGACCAGGCAGACCTGGCGGGCGGCGGCGGTCGCCCTCACCGACGGGCCGGAGCCGAAGGTGCGCTTCGATCCCGCGCTGTACTACGGCACCGCGGAGGACGCCCTCGATCTGGTCCGGAAGGCACCGGCGAAGGCCACGACCGTGCTGCTGGTCGGGCACAACCCGACCGTCTCGCTGCTGTCCGCGCTGCTCGACGATACCGGTGGACGCGACTCGGACGGCCTGCGCACCTGCGGCATCGCGGTGCACCGGCGGGACGGCGCCTGGCCGGACTACGGACCCGGCGCCGCACCCCTCGTCGCCGCCCGGACGGCCCGCGCCTAAAACGCATCCTCGGGGAGGTCCATCAGGTCCAGGGTGGTGGACTCGACGATCCGCCGGTCGGCGCCGATCCGGGGCAGTACCTCGTGGGCGAAGAACCGCGCCGCCGCCACCTTGCCCTCGTAGAACGCCTGGTCAGCGGCTGGCACCGGCTGTGCCAGCGCACGTAGCGCGACATCGGCCTGCCGCTGGAGCAGCCACCCGACGACCAGGTCGCCGAGCGCGAGCAGCAGCCGCCGCGAGTTCAGCCCGATCTTGTACAGCTCGCGCGGCTCGCCGCCCTGCGCCGCCACCAGCCAGCCGGTGAACGTCGCCAGCATCTGCTGGACCTCGCCGAGTGCCTTGGCCAGAGCCAGCCGCTCGTCCTTGAGTTGGCCGTTGCCCGCCTCGCGGTCGAGGAACTCCTGGATCTCCGCGGCGACGGCGGTCAGCGCCCGCCCCCGGTCCCGAACGATCTTGCGGAACACCAGGTCAAGGGACTGGATAGCGGTCGTACCCTCGTAAAGGGTGTCGATCTTCGAGTCCCGGACGTACTGCTCGATCGGGTAGTCCTGGAGGAACCCGGAGCCGCCGAAGGTCTGCAGCGACTCGTGTCCGAGCAGCTCGTAGGCCCGCTCCGAGCCGACCCCCTTGACCAGCGGCAGCAGCAGGTCGTTGACCCGCTTGGCCAGCTCGCTGGCGACGGAGTCGCCCTCGGCGGCCGCGACCGCCACCCGGTCCTGCCACGAGGCCGTGTACGCGACCAGCGCGCGCAGCCCCTCGGCGTACGACTTCTGCAGCATCAGCGACCGGCGGACGTCGGGGTGGCGGGTGATGGTCACCCGCGGCGCCGTCTTGTCCGACTGGCGCAGCAGGTCGGCGCCCTGCACCCGGCTCTTCGCGTAGTCCAGCGCGTTGAGGTACCCGGTGGACAGCTTCGCGATCGCCTTCGTGCCGACCATCATCCGGGCGTACTCGATGACCATGAACATCTGCCGGATGCCGTCGTGCACGTCGCCGAGCAGCCAGCCCTTGGCCGGAATGCCGTGCTCGCCGAAGGTCAGCTCGCAGGTCGTGGAGACCTTGAGTCCCATCTTGTGCTCGACGTTGGTGGCGAACACGCCGTTGCGCTCACCCAGCTCACCGGTCTTCGGGTCGAAGTGGACCTTCGGCACGACGAAGAGCGACAATCCCTTGGTACCGGGGCCACCCGCGCCAGGCGTGTCCACCGGCCGGGCCAGCACGTAGTGGATGATGTTCTCGCTCAGGTCGTGCTCGCCGCTCGTGATGAACCGCTTCACGCCCTCGATGTGCCACGAGCCGTCCGGCTGCGGGATCGCGCGGGTACGCCCGGCGCCGACGTCGGAGCCGGCGTCGGGCTCGGTGAGCACCATCGTCGACGCCCACCGCCTCGCGACGAAGAGCTTGGCCCACTCCTTCTGCTCCGGGGTGCCCTCGACCCACAGCGTGTGGGCGAAGGACGGGCCGGAGGCGTACATCCAGACCGGCGCGTTCGAGCCGAGCACCAGCTCGGCCAGGGACCACCAGAAGATCCGCGGCGCTGGCGTGCCGTCCAGCTCCACGGGCAGGTCCAGGCGCCAGAACTCGCTGTCCATGAAGGCCCGGTACGAGCGGCGGAACGCCTCGGGCATCGTGACGCTGTGCGACTTCGGATCGAAGACCGGGGGGTTGCGATCCCCGTCGGCGTAGCTGACCGCCAGGTTCTCCCGGGCCAGCCGGTCCGTCTCGTCGAGGATGCCGCGGGCCGAGTCGGCGTCCAGCGCGGGGTAGGCCGCGCTGCCCAGGATCTGATCCGCGCCGAACACTTCAAAGAGGTTGAAGTACAGGTCCCGAAGGTTGCTCCGGTAGTGACTCATCGTCTTCCCCCGTCAGGCGGTGGGCCGGTTACTCCACAGTAACCGCCACTGTATTACCCGCCAGTAACGTCGACAAGCCAAGAGTCATGTATCCGTTCCCACTTCCCAGCTCGGGCCCGCCGCCGCCGTCGCCGGCTGTGCCCCGGCGTACTCCATCAGGACCAGCGCGATGTCGTCGTCGAGCCGGCCGTGTACCCACTCCAGCAGCGCGCTCTCCAGGGAAGCCAGGCCGTCGCCGACGGTACCGTGGCCGAGCAGCCGCCAGGCCCGCTCGGCTGTGGGGAAGAACTCACCCTCGCGGCGCGCCTCGGCCAGCCCGTCGGTGTACAGGAGCAGCCGGTCACCGGGCTCCAGCCGCTCGACCCGGGGGCGTACCACCGGCATGAAGCCCAGCGGCGGCGCGCTCGCGGGCGGCTCCAGCGGGATCACCTCGCCCCGCCGCAGCAACAGCGGCGCCGGGTGCCCGCAGTTCACGATGGTCAGCGTGCCGCCCCGCTCCTCGACCAGCGCCGCGGTCACGAAGTCCTCGTCGCCCACCGAGCGGGCCACCGCGCGATCCAGGTCGGCGACGATCGCGCGCAAGTCGGCCCGTTCGTAGGCGACGTGCCGGTACGAGCCGAGGACGATGCTCGCCAGCCGGACCGCGTCCAGCCCTTTGCCGCGCACGTCGCCGATGATCATGCGGACCCCGTACGGCGTGTCCAGCGCCTCGTAGAGGTCTCCACCGATATCCGCCGCGACGCTCGCCGAGATGTACCGCCCGGCCACCGCCAGCGGACCGACCCGGGGCCCGAGCGGCCGGAGCACGGCGGTCTGCGCGACCGAGGCCAGCCGGGACAGCTCGGCCAGCCGCTCCGCCTGGCCGGCCCGGACGGTACCGGCGACGGCCGCGATCGCGGTGGCCGCCATGATGGCACCGATCTGTACCGCGCTCGGCATGGTCAGCCCGTGCGGGTACCACCCGAAGGCCACCCCGATCGCGGTGGCCAGGCCGCCGACGATGAGCACCTCGCGCCACGCCGCGAACGTCGCGACCAGGAACGGCGCGGAGGCGAGCAGGCCGATGTAGTGCGGCTCCCGGCCGTCGGCCAACTCGATCGCCGAGATGAGCGCGAGCAACACGAAGGCCGCGCCGAGTCCGGCGCGGGCCTCGGGACTCATCGGGCGCTGTTCACCCGGCAGGCGCAGCTTCATGGGTACGACCCACAGCATGCCGGATAACCGGCTCAGGCCAAACGTCCGGGGGCGAGATCGGCGCGAACGGACGAAACCCGATCGGTTCTTAGGCCAGGACCTCGTACTTCACGGTGATCACACCGGCGCCCAGGCTCGCGATCGCGCCGAACGCCGCCGGGGTCAGGTCGAGGCACCGGCCGCTGACGTACGGGCCCCGGTCGGTGATCCGGACGACGACCGACTTGCCGTTGGCCGGGTTCGTCACCCGGACCCGGGTGTTGAACGGCAGCGTCTTGTGCGCGGCGGTGTAGGCGTTGGGGTCCAACGGCTGCCCGTTGGCCATGGTGCCGCCGCTGTAGTAGGACGCGCCGCAGGTACCGGAACTGGTCACGGCGCCCCCACCGGACGGCTGGCTCGGCGCGGTCGTCGCCTTCTTCGGCGGCGGAGCCGGCGGAGACGACGAGGCCGACGGCGACGGGGACGGCGGGGCGGGATCCGCGCGCAGGCCGCTGCGGGAGGCGCGCTCGTCGCCGGTGCGGCTGAGCGCGGCGCTCGGGGTGGCGGTCGGTCCGCCGGCCGACGTCCGTACGGGCGCGTCGGTCGCGGGGCCGAGGGTCATCGCCGCGGCCGCGGCGCCCAGGACCACACCGGCGATCGCCAGAGCGGCGATCAGAGGTGCGGATCGGCGCACCGGAAACGGGACGTGACGGGCGATTCGGGTCGAGAAGCCGCGTGGTGCAGGCCAGGACGCTCCGGCGTCGGCATGCTTACCGGACAAGATCGAACCCTTCGTAGGCGACAGGCCGAAGCTGACGCTAGTGGCAGCGGTTCGGAGGCCGTCAAGTCGATCAAGCCGCAGTGTTGTGATTTGACCGTTATCTTTAGCCCGTTCGGACGATGCTCAGTCTGCCGAGTCGTCCGGCGCCCGCATGCCGTGTGGCGCACCCGATCGCCGTTCGGCCGATGGACGCTAGTTTGCTTCCATGAGCGTCCTCGCGGTGACCGGGTCGACCGGGAACATCGGCGGCCGGGTGGCGCGGCTGCTGTCGGCCGCCGGGGTCCGGCAACGGTTGGTCGTGCGCGATCCCGGCCGCGCACCGGTACTCGCCGGCGCGACCGTGGTCCAGGCCCGGTACCACGACGGCGAGGCCGCCCGGCGGGCGCTGGACGGCGTGGACACGCTGTTCATGGTCTCCGGGTCGGAGGCGGTCGACCGGGTGGACCAGCACCGGACGTTCGTGGACGCGGCCGTGGCCGCCGGGGTCGGCCGGATCGTGTACCTGTCGTTCTCCGGTGCCGCTCCGGACGCCACGTTCACGCTGGCCCGCGACCACGGGGCCACGGAGGGGCACATCCGCGCGAGCGGCATGCGGTACACGTTCCTGCGCGACAACATGTACGCCGACTTCATGCCGTACCTGGTCGGCGGGGACGGGGTGATCCGCGGGCCGGCCGGGGACGGTCGGGTGGCCGCCGTCGCCCAGGACGACGTCGCGGAGGTCGCGGTCGCCGTCCTGCGGCAGCCGGACGCGCACGAGGGGGCGACGTACGACCTGACCGGGCCGGAGGCGCTGACGCTGGCCGAGATCGCCGCGATCCTCGGGCCGCGGGTGCGGTACCAGCCGGAGACCGTCGAGGAGGCGTACGCCTCCCGGGCGAAGTACGGCGCGCCGGACTGGCAGATCGACGCGTGGGTCAGCACGTACACCGCGATAGCGGCCGGCGAGCTGGCCGGCGTCACCGACACCGTCGAGCGCATCACCGGTCACCGCCCGCTGACCCTTGCCGAGGTACTGGGACGCAAGGGGACGGTTCGGTGACCGGCTGACCGACGTCGGTGAGGAGTTCGGTGAGCAGACGCTCCTCCATCACGGCTCGACCCGATCGGGTCATCGCGCTCCGGAGCGGCGGATCCCAGGGGGTATCCGTCGGTACTCCGGCCAGGGCGGGTCCCGAGCTGGCGTGCGGGCGATAGTCGTCGCTGCCCATGCGCCACGGCACCGCGTTCGGGTAGCGCAGCAGCGCGGCCGCGGTCAGCCGTACGCCGGTCCAGTCGAAGTCGTTGCGCCAGCGGACCACGGCGTGCGGTGCGGCCTTGAGCAGTGCGTGCACCGCGGCGGACGGTACCCCTTCCGTGCAGACCACGGGTTGCGCGTGCGCTCCCAGGGATGCGGCGGCGGCCCTCAGCACGGCCGGGTTCTCGCACACGAACACCTGGCCGCAGTCCAGCTCGATCGGCGCCAGCCGTAGTTGGTGCAGCGTGATGCGCATCGGCACGCCGGCCCGGCCCGCGTCGGTCAGCCACGACCCGACCAGCCCGCCCCGGGCCGGTACGTTGAGGACGAGTACCTGGCTCGCCAGATCGTCGGGTACGACACCGACCGACTCCCACAGCGCCCGCTCCTGCTCGGCGTCGACCGGCGCCGGTACGCCCTGCCAGGCGGCGAGCGCACGGAGGACGAGTCCGCGGAGCGCGCCCTCGGTGAACGCCTTCGTGTCGTGCAGAACCCGGTCGGCGAAGACGGGCATCGGCTCGTCGGCCGCGGGTAGGGCGTCCAGTACCCGTACCACGTCGGCGAAGGGCAGTCCGCTCCGGACGATACGGGTCAGCGTGCCGTCGCGGCGCAGCCCGTCGAGCCAGTCGCCGTACCATCCGGCGCCGGAGTGGCGACCCTGGCCCGCCACCGACATGAGCGCGTCGCGGGCGACCGCTTCCCGACGGGCATCAGCGGGCCGGTTGCGCAGTGGAGCGGTGACGGCGACCACCTCGGCCAGGCCGGTACCGTACGCCTCGCGAAGGTGCGCGTCGAGCTCGGCCAGGCGTACGGTCAGCCGGCCCGTCCCGGCGGACCGGTGGGTGCCGGTCACGCCGATGACGACGAGCCGCTCGGCGTCGGTGGGCGCGGCGAGCGACACCGCGCCGTCGAGCGAGCCGCCCGAACGTTCGAGGCTGCGCCTGGCCGCGGCGAGCAGGCGCACCCAGCCGGGGTCGTCGAGCACGGGCGCATGGGTGGTCATTCGTCGGCGAGGTCGAGGGCGGGCTCGGCGGCGACCAGTTCGGTCCAACCCGGTGCCCGCCTGGTCTGCGGGGATCCCAGCGCGCGGGCCAGCGATCCGTCGAAGTCGACCACGTTCGCCGCGCCGTCCCAGACCAGCAGCACCGTGGACACGGTGTGCTCGACGGCCGAGTGCGACAGGTCGTAGTGTGCCGCGCCGCTGACGGATGCGTGGGTCGCCCACAGGTCGTACCCGGTCATGAACAGGTCCAGGTCGAACTGCCGGGCCAGCGACATCAGCTCGCCGCGCCCGTTGTCGTCGACACCGGCGAACGCCTCGTCCAGGCCGAGCAGCCGGGGCGCATCCGGCCGGGCGGAGCTGAACAGGGCGTTCGCGGCCGCGAACAGGGGCAGGTGCAGGGAGACCGACTGCTCGCCGCCGGAGAGTTGGCTGTGCCGGGCCCGGGTGAGCGCTTCGGCACCGCCGCCGGGTCGGTGCAGCGTGAACGCGAAGACCCGCCACTGCCGGTAGTCGAGCACCTCGGCCAGCAGATCCCGGTACGGGCGCTCGGGCGCGGTGGCGCGCGCCGCCTTGATCCGGCCGGCGAAGTGCCGGCGCATCGTCGTCAGTTGCGCCGGCCCGAGCCGCGCCGAGTCACGTTCCAGCAGCTTGCAGACTTCGCGCTGCTCGGGGTCCAGGTCGTCGGACAGCCGCCACCCCACGCCGACCGTCAAGCCCGATGACATCCGCCGTGCGCGCATCTGCGCGTCCATGCTCTCGACCAGGTCGCGGGCCTCGATCGTGCGGTGGTGGATCTGGCGGGCGAGCTGACCGAGCAGGGCGTCCTCCAGGATGCGCTGCTCGGCGTCGGTGAGGAGCTGCTCCTGGTCGCGGCGTTCCCGGGCGATCCGTTCGGCGAAATGCGCCACCGGGGTGAGACCCTGCTCGTCGGCTACGCGTACCACGATCACGCCGTCGTCGGTGTCCCACTCCGGCCGGTGGTCGAGCCCGGCCGCGGGTAGCTGCGCCTGCAGCTCGGTCAGCGCGGTGGTCAGCCGGGTCGCGCTCTGCTTGAGCGAGGTCTCGGTCGGGTTGAGTTCCCTTGTCGCGGCGAGGATCGCGTCGTGCAGCGCGACGACCTGCGGATCGAGATCAGCCGCGGCCGGCCGGTCCGGGCCGGCGTCGACGTGCGCCGGCCAGCGCAGTTCGGTTGGGCAGCGCAGCGGGCCCAGCAGGTCCGGGTGGGCGTAGGGGCGCAGGCGCAACGCGTCGTGCTGCGCCTCCGCGACCGCGTCGGTGAGAGCCTGCTCACCCAGTTGGACCCGGGTACCGGCGGAGGCGCGCTCCTCCCGCGCGGCGCTCAGCTCGTCGCGGGCCCGGTTCAGCGCGGCCTCGGACGCGGCGATCTCGTCGGTCACCCGGGCGACCTCGGCCAGCACGCGATCGGCCTCGGCGCCGATCGTCGCGTGCAGCGTCCGGTACGCCTCGTCCTTCTCGCGGTGCCGCAGCTCGGCCTCATGGGCAGCGGTCTGCGCGGCGGCGAGCCGGGCGACGGCCTCGTCATGGCGAACCCGCGCCTCCTCGCCCGCCTCGGCGGTCCGGGCGGCGGCGGTATGAGCCGCGTCGAGGCGGTCGCCGAGCTTCTCGAACCGACCTACCGCCTCCGCGACCTCATCGACCCGCTCAACGGGCAACGCCCGTTCGGCTGCGACCCGCCGCAGCGCGGCACCGGCGGCGGCCTGCTCGGCGAGCGCCTGGTCCAGTCGCGCCGCGGCGGCCGAGGCAGCTTCCCGGCGAGCCCGCAGCGTGGCCGCGGCCCGGTCCAGCGCGCGC
>JBKPCQ010000093.1:0-3136 GCA_046727455.1 Actinomycetota bacterium
TGGTCATTCCTGGTTCTCCAGTCGCTTCTTGAGGTTGGCCAGTACGGACGCCGGACCCTCGGTGTACTTGTCGATCCAGCGGTCGTGGATGAGCCGGATCGGTACCGGATTCAGGAAGTGCAACTTCGTCCGGCCGGACCGGCGGGTGATGACCAGTCCGGCGTCCTCCAGGACGCGCAGGTGCTTCATGACCCCGAACCGCGTCATCTCCAGCTCGGCCTCCAGCTCGGTGAGCGTGCGGCCGTCACGCTCGAAGAGCCGGTCGAGCAGGAGCCGGCGGGTCGGGTCGGCGAGCGCCTTGAAGACCCGGTCGTCGTCGTCCACGATGCGAGAATACGTGACCAGGCGGTCACCTATCAAGCCCGAAAGAGGGACGCCCGCACGGGCGCCCCCTCTCCGCGGCTCAGTCCTCGTCGGAGGCTCAGTCCTCGTCGGAGGCTCAGTCCTCGTCGGAGGCTCAGTCCTCGTCGGACTTCTGGGTTTTCAGGCCGCTCTGGATCAGGTCCATCACCGCCGAGTCCTGCAGCGTCGTGACGTCGCCGAGGGACCGGTTCTCCGCCACATCGCGCAGCAGGCGCCGCATGATCTTGCCGGACCGGGTCTTCGGCAACTCCGGTACGAGCATGATCTGGCGCGGCTTGGCGATCGGGCCGAGCGTGTGTGCCACATGGTCGCGCAGCTCCTTGACCAGCGCGTCGTCGCCCTCCACCCCGCCGCGCAGGATCACGAACGCGACGATCGCCTGGCCGGTCGTCGGGTCGGTCGCCCCGACCACCGCCGACTCCGCCACCTTCACGTGGCTGACCAGCGCCGACTCCACCTCGGTCGTGGAGATGTTGTGGCCGGACACGAGCATGACGTCGTCGACCCGGCCCAGCAGCCACAGGTCGCCGTCCTCGTCCCGCTTGGCCCCGTCACCCGCGAAGTACACCCACTTGTCGCCCTGACCGGCCCCCGCGCCGAAGCGCGACCAGTACGTGTCGATGAACCGCTGGTCGTCGCCCCAGATCGTGCGCAGCATGCCGGGCCACGGCTCGTTCAGCACCAGGTACCCGCCGCCGCCCCTGGGCACGCTGGCGGCGGTGTCGTCCACCACGTCGGCGACGATCCCGGGCAGCGGCTGGGTGGCCGAGCCCGGCTTGGTGACGGTGACCCCGGGCAGCGGCGAGATCATGATGCCGCCGGTCTCGGTCTGCCACCAGGTGTCCACGACCGGCGTCTCGTCGCGGCCGATGTTGTGCCGGTACCAGATCCACGCCTCCGGGTTGATCGGCTCGCCGACGGTGCCGAGCAGGCGCAGCGAGGACAGGTCGAACGTGGCGGGGATGTCCCCGCCCCACTTCATCATCGTGCGGATCAGCGTCGGCGCGGTGTACAGGATCGTCACCCCGTACTTCTGCACCAGCTCCCAGAAGCGGCCCCGGTGCGGGGTGTCCGGCGTGCCCTCGTACATGACCTCGGTGGCGCCGTTCGCGAGCGGCCCGTAGACGATGTACGAGTGGCCGGTGACCCAGCCGATGTCAGCGGTGCACCAGAACACGTCGGTGTCCGGCTTGACGTCGAAGACCGCGTGATGGGTGTAGCTGACCTGGGTGAGGTACCCCCCGGTGGTGTGCAGGATGCCCTTCGGCTTCGCGGTGGTGCCGCTGGTGTACAGGATGAACAGCGGGTGCTCGGCGTCGAAGGGCTCCGGGGTGTGCTCCGCGCTGGCCTTCTCCACGACCTCGTGCCACCACAGGTCGCGCCCCTCGGTCCAGGCGACGTCCTGGCCGGTGCGCCGCACGACGAGCACGTGCTCGACGCTGGGGCACCGGGTGGCCGCCTCGTCCACGATCGGCTTCAGTGGGCTGGGGTTGCCGCGCCGGTACCCGCCGTCGGCGGTGATGACGAGCCTGGCGTCGGCGTCCTGGATGCGGCCGGACAGCGAGTCGACGGAGAAGCCGCCGAACACCACGCTGTGCGGGGCGCCGATCCGGGCGCAGGCCAGCATCGCGATGGCCGCCTCCGGGATCATCGGCAGGTAGATCGCCACCCGGTCGCCGGCGGTGATCCCGAGGTCGGTGAGCGCGTTGGCCGCCTGACATACGGCCCGATGGAGATCACTGTAGGTAATCGTCCGGGTGTCCCCCGGCTCGCCCTCCCAGTGGATCGCCACCTTGTCGCCCCGCCCGGCCTCGATGTGCCGGTCCAGGCAGTTGTAGGCGACATTGAGCCGACCGCCGGCGAACCACTTCGCGAACGGCGCGTTCGACCAGTCGAGTACCTGGTCCCAGGGCTTGGCCCAGGACAGCCGGTGGCCCTGCTCGCTCCAGAAGCCGAGGCGGTCGGCGGCCGCCCGCTCGTACGCCTCAGCCGTGACATTCGCCACAGCCGCCAGGCTGGCCGGCGGTTCGAAACGACGCGTCTCTTGCAGCAGGTTCTCCAGCGTCTCGCTCATCGGTCGAGCTCCCTCATCATCTGTGGTCGAATGCCGGTTCGGCGGCCGGCCCTCGGTCAACATCTTGCCGTTTCCGGCGTGTTGCGAACAGGCCCGCGCATCTTCTGCGCAGTCTCGCGCACCGGAGTGGTCTATTGGTCGGCGCCCCGGCGCCAGCTACTCTGTGTCACCGTGGCGGAGTTACCTCTGGCGGCGCTGACCGCAGTCGACCTTCCCCGGGACCCGAAGTCCGCGGCGGCCGCGCTGGCGCCGCTGCTCGACCTCGCCGGCGTCCGGCCCGCGCTGGAGACCGCCCGGGCGGCGGTCGACGCCGCGCTCGGCAATCCCGCGCTGCGCCGCTCCGGCGGCAAGGTGGCGGCCGAGGCCGGCCTCCGGTCCGCGGTGGCAAGCGCCGCGCTGGAAGGTCACCGGTACGAGCTGGAGGCGGTACGCGGAGGTACCGTCACCGATCCGGTCATGCAGGGCGCCCTGCGGGTCGCCCGCGAGCTGGACGGCATGGCCCAGCTCTGGCCCAAGGTGCCCCGGCAGGTGCTGGCCCGGGTACACGTCCTGGCCGGGCGGGACGTCGTGGCCGACGGGAGCCTGGGCCGGCCGGTGTCGCCCGAGGTGGTACCCCGGCTGTCCGCCCTGCTGTCGCTGGTCGGGGACATGGCGGCGGTACCAGCCCTCCTGCTGGCCGCGGTCGTGCACGGGGAGCTG
>JBKPCQ010000094.1:0-3593 GCA_046727455.1 Actinomycetota bacterium
CGCCGGTCGTGGAGCCGCCGGTCGCGGAGCAGGTTGGGGAGCCCTCGCCGGCCGCCGAGGAGGAGGCCGGGCCGGCTGCCGGGGCGGCGGCTGAGCTGGCCGTCGAGGCGGAAGCTGAGCCGGTGGTCGAGGCGGAGGCGCCGGCCCCGGCGGCGGTGAACGTCCGGCCGGCGTTGGAGGCGATCCTCATGGTCGTCGACGAGCCGGTCACCGACGTCACCCTCGCGCAGGTTCTGGAGCAGCCGACCGAGCGGATCAACGCGGAGCTGGCCGCGCTCGCGGAGGAGTACGCCACCCAGGGCCGCGGGTTCGAGCTGCGCCGCTCGGCCGGCGGGTGGCGCTTCTACACTCATCCCGACCAGAGCGCCTATGTCGAACGCTTCGTCCTCGACGGGCAGTCGGTACGGCTGACTCAGGCGGCCCTGGAGACCCTGGCGGTCGTGGCGTACAAGCAGCCGGTCACCCGCTCGCGGATCTCCGCGATCCGCGGCGTCAACTGCGACGGCGTCGTCCGTACCCTGGTCACCCGCGGACTGATCGAGGAGTGCGGCACCGAGCCCGAGTCCGGCGCCCACCTGTACCGGACCACCGTGCTGTTCCTGGAGAAGCTCGGCCTGGACACGGTGGAGGAGCTGCCGGCGCTGGCCCCGTTCCTGCCCGACGACGTGGACGAGATCGCCGATGCCCAGCGCGGATGAGCGACTCCAGAAGGTACTCGCCGCCGCCGGGATCGGGTCCCGCCGCGCCTGCGAGGAGCTGATCGCCGCCGGTCGGGTACGGGTCGGTGACCGGCTCGCGACGCTGGGCGACAAGGTTGATCCGGCCGAGGCGGAGATCTACGTCGACGGCGAGCGCGTGGTCACCGACGCCCGCCTGGTGTACCTCGCCATGAACAAGCCGCGTGGCGTGGTCTCGACCATGGACGACGAGCGCGGCCGGGCGGCGCTGGCCGACTACCTCGGCCACGTACCGCAGCGGGTCTTCCACGTCGGCCGGCTCGACGCCGACAGCGAGGGGCTGCTGCTGCTCATGAACGACGGCGCGCTCGCGCACCGGCTGATGCACCCGTCCTACGGCGTCGCCAAGACGTATCTGGCGGAGGTGCCCGGCCCGGTCCGCCGCGGGCTCGGCCGGGAGCTGACGCGGGGCGTCGAGCTGGACGACGGTCCGGCCCGGGCCGACGCGTTCCGGGTGGTGGACTCGGTACCCGGTCGGGCGCTCGTCGAGCTGACCCTGCACGAGGGCCGAAAGCACATCGTCCGGCGCCTGCTCGCCGAGTGCGGGTACCCGGTGTCGCGACTGATCCGGACCGCGATCGGTCCGATCAAGCTCGGAGACCTCAAGTCGGGGCGGACCCGCCGGCTGACCCGGGCGGAGATCGCCGCGCTGTTCAAGGCCGTCACGCCCTGACCCGCCGCCCGGCCGGTGCGCCGCGCCCGGCATGATGGATGGGTGGATCGGTGTGTGGTGGCCGTCGACGGCCCGTCCGGCTCGGGCAAGTCCACGGTCTCGCGGCGACTGGCGACCGCGCTGGGCGCCCGGTACCTGGACACCGGCGCCATGTACCGCGCCGTGACCTGGGCGGTCCTGCAGGCCGGGGTGGACCCGGGCGACGCCGAGGCGGTCAGCAAGATCGCCGCTGACGCACGGATCGCCATCGGTACCGACCCGGAACACCCCACGACCCGGCTGGACGGGGCCGCCGTGGACACCGAGATCCGGGGGCCCGAGGTCACCGGCGCGGTGTCGGCGGTGGCGGCGGTACCGGCCGTGCGCCGTATCCTGGTCGCCCAGCAACGTGAGATCATCGCGACCGCCGAGCGGATCGTGGTGGAGGGGCGTGACATCGGTACCGTCGTCGCTCCGGAAGCCCAGCCCAAGATCTACCTGACCGCGTCCGCGGACGCCCGCGCCCACCGGCGCAGCGTGGAATCCTCGTCCGACCTGCGCGCCACCGCCGCGGACCTGGCCCGGCGCGACCGAATGGACTCCACCCGCAGCGCCGACCCGCTGGCGCGTGCCCCCGACGCCGTGGAGCTGGATACCACCGGCCTGTCCATCGACGACGTCGTCGCCCGGCTGCTCGCGGTGGTCGGAGCCGTTTGTGACTGACCAGGTCGAGGGGCCGGCGCCGGTCGTGGCCGTCGTCGGCCGCCCCAACGTGGGGAAGTCCACCCTGGTCAACCGGATCATCGGCCGGCGCCAGGCGGTCGTCGAGGACGTGCCGGGGGTGACCCGCGACCGGATCGCGTACGACGCGCTGTGGGCCGGGCGGCGGTTCACCGTGGTCGACACCGGCGGCTGGGCGCCGGACGCCAGGGACCGGGCGGCGGCGATCGCCGCCCAGGCCGAGGCCGCGGTCGCCACCGCCGACATGGTGCTGTTCGTGGTCGACAGCACGGTGGGGGCGACGGACGCCGATGAGGCGGCGGTACGCATGCTGCGGCGCAGCGCCAAGCCGGTGCTCCTGGTCGCCAACAAGGTCGACAACGCCACCCAGGAGCTGGAGTCGGCCGGCCTCTGGTCGCTCGGGCTGGGCCAGCCCTGGCCGGTGTCCGCCCTGCACGGGCGGGGCTCCGGCGACCTGCTCGACGCGATCCTCGAACTGCTGCCACCCGCCTTCGAGCCCGATGCGGCCGGCCCGCGCGGGCCGCGCCGGGTGGCGCTGGTCGGGCGGCCCAACGTCGGCAAGTCCAGCCTGCTCAACCGGCTCGCCCGCGAGGAGCGCGCGGTCGTGGACCCGGTTGCCGGTACCACCGTCGACCCCGTCGACAGCCTGGTCGAAGTCGGTGGCGAGGTGTGGCAGTTCGTCGACACCGCCGGGCTGCGCAAGCGGGTCGGGCAGGCGAGTGGTACCGAGTACTACGCGTCGCTGCGCACCAAGGCCGCGATCGAGGCGGCCGAGGTGGTGGTGGTATTGCTCGATGCGAGCGAGCCGATCAGCGAGCAGGACCAGCGGATCCTGTCGATGGTGGGCGAGGCGGGGCGGGCGCTGGTACTGGCCTTCAACAAGTGGGACCTCGTCGACTCGGACCGGCGGTACCACCTCGACCGGGAGATCGACCGCGAGCTGCGGCGGCTGCCGTGGGCGCTTCGGGTCAACGTGTCGGCTCGCACCGGCCGGGCAGTGGACAAGCTGGCACCGGCGATGCGGACGGCGCTCGCGAACTGGGAGAAGCGGGTACCGACCGGTCAGCTCAACCAGTGGCTGACCGCTCTGGTTCAGGCGACCCCACATCCCGTTCGGGGCGGTCGGGCGCCGCGCATCCTGTTCGCCACCCAGGCGGGTACCGCGCCGCCGAAGTTCGTGCTGTTCACGACCGGGGCGCTGGACGCGGGGTACGTGCGGTTCGTGGAGCGGCGGCTGCGGGAGGAGTTCGACTTCGCCGGTACGCCGGTGATGGTCAGCGTGAAGCCGCGCAAGCGGAACGGGCCACGTACGCGGGGGTGAGCGGCGCAGTCCGCCGGTTCTGCGCTACGCTGTACCGGCCGCCGAACCCGGAAATCCGGTACGGCAGCGGGACGTGGCGCAGCTTGGTAGCGCACTTGACTGGGGGTCAAGGGGTCGTGGGTTCAAATCCCGCCGTCCCGAC
>JBKPCQ010000095.1:0-7632 GCA_046727455.1 Actinomycetota bacterium
CCTACACGCTGCTCGCCCGGCCGCAGGACGGGATACACGGGATGCAGTGGGTCGGCCCGGCCGGCGGCACCGGCAGCCAGTTCGTCGCCAGGCAGGTCACAGTCACGACCGGCGCGCACGTGACGGTACCGCCGATCCTCCTGGACCCGGCCGGCAGCATCACCGGCACGGTGACCGACAAGGCGACCGGGAAGCCGGTGCTGGCCTGCGTTTCCACGCTGCCGATCTTCTCCGCGTTCGCGCGTGCCGGGGAGTGCCCGGACGGTGCCGTCACCGACTCGCACGGCCGCTACACGCTCAAGGGCCTCGGCCCGTACGGCTGGCCGGTGGAGTTCGCCACCGGTACGACCTACGCCTGGCAGTGGTCGGGCGGGGCGACCAATCGCAAGCGGGCGACCCCCGTCCGGGTGACCGCCGGCCACACCGCGACCAGCAACGCGCGGCTGACCAAGGGCACCGTGCTCAGCGGCAAGATCAGCACCGCCGGCGGGAACCCGCTGCCGGCGTTCGTCACCGCGGTCAGCGCGGAGACGGGCGACGCGGCGGGGGCGATCAGCGACGACGGGAGCCGGTACGAGATCGTGCTCTCCGCGCAGGCCGTCAAGATCTTCTGGACGGTCAGCGACGTCCCCGCGGAGTTCTGGTACCGCAACGCGCCGGACTTCGCGCACGCCACGAGCGTCCAGGTGGGCAGTTCTCCACTGACCGTCAACCTCGTGACACCCTAGACGCCGCAGCTTGTCGGAGCGGCTGCCAGCCAGCGCTCGTCTGAGTGGGCGGTGCGGCGATCGGCCCGGCTACCCGGCCGGGTCGATCGCCGCCGCCGACTCGGCGACCCGCAGCGGTTCGGTGTCGGGCACCGAGCGCTTGACCACGGCCAGCGCGACCATGCCGAGTTCGTGGTGGCGGACGGCGGTGCCGACGAAGCCGACCTGACGTCCGTCCACCGTGGACACCGGGGTACCCGGAGCGGGCGGCGTGTCGGTGGCGACGCCGTCGAGGTGCAGCAGGACCAGCCGGCGCGGCGGCCGGCCCAGGTTGTGCACCCGCGCCACGGTCTCCTGGCCCCGGTAGCACCCCTTGTCCAGGTGTACCGCGTCGGCCAGCCAGCCCACCTCCGCCGGGATGGTCCGGTGGTCGGTCTCCAGCCCGTACCGCGGCCGCCGGTCCGCCACCCGCAGCGCCTCGAACGCCCACACGCCGACCCACGGCACGCCCAGCCGGTCGGCCCACCCCGTCACCGAGGCGCGCGGCACGAGCAGGTCGTACCCGTACCCCATCCGGCGCGCCCAGCCACCCCCGGGCAGTGACCCGACCGCGTACACCGTGGTCGGCCGCGCGGGCACGTCCGCCGACGCGAACTTCGGCCCCGGTACCGGCGCCACCACCGGCGGCGCGAGGTCGAGCCCGGGGACGGCCGCGTCCGGGCCGACGAGCGACAGCAGGGCCCAGTCGGCGGTCACGTCGGCCGGCTCGACCCGCATCAGGAAGCGCATCTTCGTGAGGAAGTCGAGCAGCGGGCCGGCGGCGCCCGGCTCGGTGTCCAGCCAGGTCGTCGTACCGTCGTCGGTCACCAGGGCGTGGTGCTCGACGTGGCCGTGCGGGGATAGCACGAGCAGCTCGGTGCCCTCGCCCGGCGCGAGCGCCGTCAGGTGCTGGGTGGTCAGGCTGTGCAGCCAGGTCAACCGGTCCGAGCCGGGCACTGCCAGTACCCCCCGGTGTGAGCGGTCGACCAGGCCCGCCCCGGTCGCCAGGGTGCGCTGCTCGCGCATCGGGTCGCCGTAGTGCGCGACCGCCCCGGTGTCCCGCGAGTCCGGCTCGACCTCCGCGACCAGGACCTCAGGCATTGCTCTCCCCGCACTCCGCGCACACCCCGAACAGCGCGACATGGCCGATGTCCAGGAGGAAGCCGTGTTCGTTGTCCAGCGTCTGGGCCAGCGGCGCGAGGAACCCGGACGGCAGCTCAATGACCCCGCCGCATGCCTGGCAGACCAGGTGGACATGCTGCGTCTCGCCGACCGGGTGGTACGTCGGCGCCCCGTGGGACAGGTGCGCGTGGGTCACCAGACCCAGCTCCTCCAGCAGCTCCAGGGTCCGGTACACGGTGGTGATGTTGACCCCGGCGGCCACCTCGGCGACCTTCGCGTGCACCTGGTCCGGCGTGGCGTGGCCGAGCTGGTGCACCGCCTCCAGTACGAGCTGGCGCTGGGCGGTCAGCCGCAGACCTTTCGCGCGGAGTACGGCGGCGAGGGACGCATCGGACACAACGCGAGCGTACTCGCGTCGGGTACCCTCGCCTTCCGTGCCTGATCGTGTGGTGGCCGTCCTCGGCCGCGGGATCGTACCCGCCGAAACCCCCATCCTGCGCGCCGACGACGTGGGCGCCCTGCGCGGCGACGGGATCTTCGAGACGATGCACCTGCGGGCCGGCCGGCCCTGGCTGCTCGACGAGCACCTGGCCCGGATGGCCCGCTCCGCGCAGCGGCTGGACCTGGTGCTGCCGCCACGCGCCGCGCTGGTCGAGCTGGTCGGGCAGGCGGCGGGCGGGTGGGACGCCGGGGTCGAGGGCGCGCTGCGGCTGGTCTGCACGCGCGGGCCGGAAAGCGGCGGGCCGGTCACCGTGTTCGCGACGGCCTTCCCGATCGGGCCGGCAACCACGCGGGCGCGTCGCGAGGGGGTCGCGGTCGTCACCGCTTCGCTGGGGTACCCGGTCTACGCGCGCGAGACCGCCCCGTGGCTGCTCGGCGGCGCCAAGACGGTGTCGTACGCGGTGAACATGGCCTCGCTGCGCTGGGCCGAGGCGCAGGGCGCGCAGGACGTGCTTTGGCTGTCCAGCGAGGGGTACGCCCTGGAGGCGCCCACCGCCTCGCTGGTCTGGCTCGCCGAGGGGACGCTGTGGACGGTACCGCCGGCTCGGACCGGGATCCTGGCCGGTACGACGGTCCGGTGGCTGCTCGACCACGCCGGGTCGCTCGGCTTCCAGGCCGGGGAGCGGCTGGTCCGGCCGGAGGAGCTGAGCGGCGCGGCCGGGATATGGCTGGTGTCGTCGGTACGCGGCGCCGCCGAGGTGCGCTCCATCGACGGTACGACCCGGAAGCCGGCCGCCGACACCGAGGCGATCCTCGACCTCCTCGGCTACCCGCGCTGAGACCGGCTGCGCTTGGAGGTACGTACCGGGGGGCTTCCGCGCTCGGGCGTGTCGGTTAGATGCGCGGTGGACCTTGCTCGATCCGGCGCAGCATCGGCTCGGTACGTTCCAGGTCATCACCCCAGGGCATCCGCTCGTCCCACCACGTGATCCCGAGATCGGCCAGCGGACCGACAAGGTCACGGCCAGCTGCCGGCCCGGCGGGGCTCGTCCCGCCGATGACGATGTCGAACGGCCGGTCCGCGAGCCCGTTGTCCGCCCGGCAGCCGCGCAGGAACAGCACCAGTTCCCGGACCTCGCTCACGTCCGGCGGGCGTGCGGCCTCCATCCCGGCCATGGTGGGAATGGCCCCGTCCCACCGTGCCGCCCGGCGCATCGGCGCCTTGTTCGGCCAGACCCCTCCGACCCAGACCGGCACCCGCGGACGCTGCACCGGCGTCGGCAGGAAGACCACGTCCTCGATCGTGATCTGGTTGCCCCGGTAGGTGACCGGCTCACCGGACCAGAGCAGATCGAGTGCGTGCAGACCCTCGTCCAGACGCTCGGCGAGCACCCGGGTGTCGGTCGTGTCCCCGAAGCTCGCGTACTCGTCTTCCACCGGCGCGCCCAGCCCGGCACCGAGGATCACGCGTCCGCCGGTCAGCCGGTCCAGGGTGGCCACCTCCCTGGCCAGCTTGGCCGGCCGTCGCCGGGCCACCGGCGTGATCGCGGTGCCCAGCCGGATCCGGCGGGTGGCCAGGGCCGCGGCGGTGAGCAGGATCCAGGGATCGGCGATCTCCCGGCGCAGGTCCTTCTGCTCGACAACGTGGTCCCACACCAGCAGCGCGTCCCAGCCGGCCTCCTCCGCCCGACGGGCCACCTCGGCGAAGACCTCCGGCGCCGCGAACTCCCCGAAGTTCGGAACGTCGACCGAGTAGCGCACTACGGCATCATGCCACCCGGCACCGACGGGCGGCGCGGGCGCCGCTCAGCCGGCGACCCGGTTGAGCTTCGCGGAAAGGTGGGGGGTCAGCGGCTGGCCGACGGCGGCCATCTCGAAGGCGTACAGCAGGGCGCCTTCGACAATCCCGTACAGCCGCTGACCGGAGTTGACCTCCTTGGCGGTGACCGTACGCACGACCGCGTCGGTGACCAGCTCGACCTTGAGCCCGTCGACCCGGCCGACGTACAGCTCCATGATCCCGGTCGGCGCGGTCAGCAGGACCTCCAGCTCCTCGGTCGGCCCGTCCTCCGGGGCGGGCGCCCGCCACCAGCCCACCTCCCGGTGGGCCGGCCGGATCGGGGTACCGTCGTCCTCCAGCAGCCACGACCGCGACTCGTAGAACAGGAACGGCCGCCCGTCGTGGCTGAACCGGATCTCCTGCGCGAACCCGAAGCCCTCGATCGTCGGGTACTCGCCGCCGCCCCGTCCACGCCATACGCCGACGAACGGCAGCAGCGGCGCCAGCGCCGGGTGCAGGCTGGGACCGGTGCGCAGGTCGTGGGACTCCTCGTAGGGGTACGCGGGGACCGGCGGAGCGGACAGCCATGGTGGGACGGCGGTCACAGCCGCCCCCGCGACACCCGTACCGCCAGGTAGGCGAGGCCGCCGGCCAGCGCGCCGAACGCGGCGACGAGCAGGCTGACGAAACCGATCTCGGTGACCATAACGTCCGATCCTATGCTGACCGGCCCCTATGCTGACTCGCATGGCACGCAGTCTCGTCATCAAAGCGACCGCGGGCATGGATGCCCCGGAGCGGTGCTCGCAGGCGTTCACGGTGGCCGCGACGGCGGTGACGGCGGGGGTACCGGTGTCGCTGTGGCTGACCGGCGAGTCGGCATGGTTCGCGCTGCCCGGCCGGGCCGCCGGGTTCGAGCTGCCGCACGCGGCTCCGCTGCCCGACCTGCTCGATGCCGTCCTGGCCGGCGGCCGGGTCACCCTCTGCACCCAGTGCGCGGCGCGGCGTGGCATCACCGCCGAAGACGTCATTCCGGGGGTACGCATCGCCGGCGCCGCGGTCTTCGTGGAAGAGGCGACCGGCGCGGACGCCCAGGCCCTGGTGTACTGACGCACACACCTGAACTGGCCGCATTTCGATGGCGAGCGAAAGGACCCCGAAGCAGAATCGCTCCTGACAAACCCTTGGGGAGGATCCATGTCACGGCGCGGATGGCTGCTGTTCACGGCGGTCGGGATCATCTGGGGCGTCCCGTACCTTCTGATCAAGGTGGCGGTCGGCGAACTGAGCCCGGCCTCGCTGGTGTTCTTCCGCACCCTCCTTGCCGCGCTGCTGCTCCTGCCGCTCGCGGGGGCGCGCGGGCAGCTCCGCCCGCTGCTGCGCCGCTGGCGCCCGCTGCTCGTGTTCACCGCCGTCGAGGTCGCCATCCCGTGGCTGTTCCTCGCCTCCGCCGAGCAGCGGATCAGCAGCTCGCTGGCTGGCCTGCTCATCGCGGCGGTACCGCTCGTCGGCGCGCTGCTCGCCTGGGCCACCGGCGGCGAGCGACTGGGGCCGGCGCGCCAGCTCGGGCTGCTGGTCGGGCTGACCGGGGTGGCCGCCCTGGTCGGCCTGGATCTGCACGCCCGCGACGGATGGGCGCTGGCGGAGATGGCCGTGGTCGTCGTCGGCTACGCGGTGGGCCCGTTCATTCTCAGCCGGTACCTGTCGGAGCTGCCCAGCCTCGGCGTGACCGCCGCGTCGCTGGGGCTGACCGCGCTCGCCTACCTGCCGTTCGCCGCGCTCCAGCCCCCCGCACGGTGGCCGGCGTCGAACGTGGTCTGGTCGGTCGTCGGGCTCGCGGTGCTCTGCACGGCAGCCGCGTTCCTGCTGTTCTTCGCGCTCATCGCGGAGGTCGGGCCGGTACGCGCGACGGTCATCACGTACGTCAACCCGGCGGTCGCCGTCGCGCTGGGCGTGACGCTGCTCGGCGAGCCGTTCACGGTCGGGATCGCGATCGGCTTCGCGCTCGTGCTGGCCGGCTCGGTCCTCGCCACCCGGCGGGCTCCGGGGCGCGCGGAGCTACCGGCAGGTGCCGGTGGTGGCGCTCAACGTGACGGTACCGGCGTCGGCGCGCGCCGCGAGGCCGGTCCGGTCGGCGTAGACGTCATCTGTAGCGACGACGGCATCGGCGTGCGGTAGCGCGCTGAGCGGCCGGGTCGACGGGCCGGCGACGGCGACGGTACGCAGCCCGCAGGGCAGGGTGTGCACCCGCCAGGCGCCGCTGACCCCGAGCGGGTCGGGACCCGGCGCGCTCGTCGGGTCGGCGGCCGGCTGGTGGCCGAGCGTGCGGCAGCCGGTACCCGCCTTGACGGTCACCAGCCCCGCGGCTTCGGCGGTGGCGTTCACCGTGACGAATTGCCCGGCGTCGGCGGTCAGCGTGTGCGGAGTACCGCCGGGCGTGTGGTGTACCTCGGGGTCGTACCCGCTCGGCAGGCCGGCCGCGATCCGGTCCAGCAGATCCGGTGCGCCGGCCGGGGCCGTGTAGAGCCAGAGCGCCCGCTCGTACGTGGCGCCGCTCCGGATCGGCGTGACGTGGCAGTCGGACACCTTCTCGAAGCCGAACACCGCCGGTACCGCCGCTGCTCCCGCCGCCCGGACCACGTCCTCCAGCGCCCGGTCGACGACCGGCTGGGCCTCGGCGACGGTGGTCTGCTCGCGGGCCGTGGCGCGGCCGTGGAAGGAGTACCAGATCCCGCCGGCGACCAGCAGCATCCCCCAGGCGAGCGCGACGGCGAGCAGGGCGCGGCGTCTACGGGAGGCGGTCACGCGGTCAATGGTGACGCGTCGGCCCCCGCCCGGCACGGACGGGGGACGACGCCTGCGCCGATCAGGCCGCGATGGTAACCGCGACCTCGTTGAGGCCCCGCTCGGCGGCGACCGTCGCGTCGCCGTTGCCGGCGCGCGACAGCGCCCGCAGCGTCCAGGTGCCCGGCGCGGCGAAGAACCGGAACTGCCCGGCGGCGGACGTCACCACCTCCGCGGTGAACTCACCGGTGGCGTCCAGCAGCCGGACGTACGCCCCGGCCACCGGGTCACCGCCGGCCCGGACCACGCCGGTGATCACCGTCTCCTTCTCCAGGTCGACGCTCGCCGACAGCGTCGCGCCCTGCTCCGGTGCCCCGCAGCCGAGGTTGTAGTCGCTCATCACGCCTCCCCGGGCTGGTCGCCGAGCGCGACCGGGACGCCGACCAGCGATCCGTACTCGGTCCAGGAACCGTCGTAGTTCTTCACGCGGGCCTGCCCGAGCAGCTCGTGCAGGGCGAACCAGGTGTGCGAGGAGCGCTCACCGATCCGGCAGTACGCGATGGTGTCCTTCGTCTCATCGAGGCCGGCGCCCTGGTACAGCGCGCGCAGCTCGTCGTCGGACTTGAAGGTGCCGTCCTCGTTGGCGGCCTTGCTCCACGGCACGCTGATCGCGGTCGGGATGTGGCCGGCCCGCTGCGCCTGCTCCTGCGGCAGGTGGGCGGGGGCGAGCAGGCGGCCGGCGTACTCGTCGGGCGAGCG
>JBKPCQ010000096.1:0-4856 GCA_046727455.1 Actinomycetota bacterium
GTCGTAGGACAGCCCGCTCACCAGGCCGAGGGTCGCCGCACCGGCCGCGGGGGGTCCGGACAGCAGCCCCAGCGGTACCACCGCCAGCCCTGACGTGGCGGCGGCGATCCCGACCCCCCGGCGGGACACCAGCCCGGCGGCTACCGGCTTGTCCCGCCGGCCTACCAGCCGGTCCCGGTCGGCGTCGAGCCAGTCGTTGGTCCAGCCGACACAGAGTTGGCTGGCACCGATCGTCACGGCCACCGCCGCCACGCCGGCCGGCCCGCGCCCGACCACGACGGCCAGCAATGCGGCCACGACCGTCACGGCGGCGGCCGGTTCGGGGTGGGCGGAGCGCAGCAGGTCGACGACGCGGGGCACGACGGCAAGTGTGGTGGGTCACCTCGATCCGTGCCAAGCTCGAACGGTGCGGCGGAATGATCTCCGAGCTGCCCCGTTCGCTGGCTTCGCGGCGCTTTGGTGCGTCGTCTTCCCTCGTCGCTACGCTCCTCAGTCCAGACGACGCCGCGCCGCTCCCGCTCGCTCCCTCAGTACGCTCCTCAGTCCAGACGACGCCGCGCCGCTCCCGCTCGCTCCCTCTACGACACCCTCGCCGGCGAGTGGTGGCGGCCGGGCGGGGCGTTCACGGTGCTGCACGGTATCGCGGCGGCACGCGCCCGGCTCATCCCGCCGGCCACCCGCACCGGCGCCGTCCTGGTCGATCTGGGCTGTGGTGGCGGCCTGCTCGCGCCACACGTCGCCGCTAGGGGGTACCGGCACATCGGCGTCGACCTCGTGCGCTCCGCACTCGCCCAGGCGGCCGCCCATGGTGTCAACGTGGTGCACGCCGACGTGACGCGGCTGCCGCTCGCTGACGGCTGTGCCGACGTGGTCAGTGCCGGCGAGCTGCTGGAGCATGTACCGGACCGGCGCGCCGCGGTGGCCGAGGCGTGCCGGGTGCTGCGCCCGGGCGGGGTACTCGTGCTCGACACGCTCAATGCCACCCGGCTGAGCCGGTTCCTCGCGGTCACGCTCGCGGAGCGGATCGATCCGAGGGTCGCCGGCCTTCATGATCCGGAACTGTTCGTCGAGCCACGCATACTGGTGAAGGAGTGCGCTCGGTACGGGGTACGGCTGGCGGTACGCGGGCTGCGGCCGGCCGCGCTGGACATGGCCCGGTGGCTGGCGACCAGGCGAGGGGCGGTGGCGATGGTACCGACGTGGAGCACGGCCGTGCTGTACCAGGGCCGGGGGGTCAAGGAACCGGTCGTCCCGGGACGCGAGGAGCCGGCGTGAGCCCGGCCGACGACGCCCTGCGGTTGGCGCCGCGGTTCGCCGCCCGGGCCGCCGCGCACGACCGCGACGGCAGCTTCCCCGCCGACGACTTCGCCGACCTGCGCGCGGCCGGCCTGTACGGGCTCATGGTGCCGGCGCGCCTCGGCGGCCTGGGCGCCGGTTTCGCCGACTACGCCGACGTCGCGTACGAGCTGGCCCGGGGCAACGGCTCGACCGCGCTGGTGTTCAACATGCACGCCTCGATCACCGGGGCGCTGGCCGGGATCCCGCCGGCGATGGCGTCGGCGCTGGGGGTACCGGACGAGTTCTGGGCGGCGCGCGACGAGTTCCTGCGCGGCGCGGCGGACGGGCACTTCTACGCCGTCGCGATGAGCGAACGCGGCGTCGGGTCCCGCCTCTCGCAACTGTCCACTGTGTATACCCCCGACTCCGGCGGGTACCGCATCAAGGGCGCCAAGACGTTCGTCTCCGGCGCCGGCCACGCCGACGCGTACCTCGTCGCCGCGCGCAGCGCCGACGACCCGCAGACCGTCTCCCAGTTCCTGGTACCGGCCGACACGCCGGGAATCGGCATCGAGCCGACCTGGGACTCGCTGGGCATGCGCGCCACCTGCTCACACGACCTGCACCTCGACGTCCGGGTGCCGAAGGGCACGCTGCTCGGCGGCGTCGAAGGGCTCGCCCTCTGGTTCGCGCAGCTCATGCCGCATTGGCTGGTGGCGAGCTACGCGGCCGTGTACGTCGGCGTCGCGCAGGCGTCGGTCGAGGCCGCCGTGACCCACCTGACCGGCCGGGGCCTGGCCGGGCTGGCGAACGTACGGGCCCGGATCGGGCGCGCCGACGCGGCCGTGGCGGCCGCGCGGCTGGCCGTCGGCGAGGCCGCCCGCCGGGTCGACGCGGCTCCCGGGGACGCCGAGACCAACCGCTGGGTGTGGCGGGCCAAGCTGCTCGCCGGTACCACCGCCGCCGAGGTCGCGGCGAGCATGCTGGAGGCCGCCGGTACCTCCGCCACCCGACGCGGCAACCCGCTGGAGCGGCTGTACCGCGACGCCCGGTGCGGCTCGCTCCAGCCGGCCACCTCGGACGTGTGCGCCGACTGGCTGGGCATCGCGGCCCTGGGCGGCGACCCGGACTCCGACGGATCGGCGCCCCGGTGGTAGTCGTAGCTTCGCTCGCGACGGCGCATCCGCCCGCGGTCAGCCAGGACGACCTGTGGCGGGGCTTCTTCGGGTCGCACTACGCCGGGGTGCAGCGGGCACTCGCCTCCCGGCTGTTCTCGAACTCGGGCGTGGTCACCCGGCACGGCGCGGTGAACCCGCTGATCGAGGACGTGTCGCGCTGGTCGACCGAGCGGCGGATGCGCCGGTACCTGATCGAGGCGCTGCCGCTGGGCAAGTCCGCGGTCGGCGACGCCCTCGCCGCCGCCGGGCTGCCCGCCGCCGAGGTGGGTCTGTTCGCGGTCTGCTCGTGCACCGGGTACGTGACGCCCGGGCTGGACATCCTGCTCGCCCGTGACCTCGGCATGGCGGCCGACGCGCAGCGGCTGTTCATCGGCCACATGGGCTGCTACGCGGCCCTCCCCGGGCTCGGCGTGGCCGGCGACTTCGCGCGCTCCCGGGGCCGGCCCGCCGTGCTGCTCTGCCTCGAACTGACCAGCCTCCACGTCCAGCCACCCACGGCCGACGCCGAGCAGATCGTCGCGCACGCGCTGTTCTCCGACGCCGCGGCCGCCGTCGTGGTCCAGCCGCAGGCCCGGGGGTACCAGTTGCTGGACGTCCTTTCGGTGACCGACGCGACCACCGCCGACCACATGACCTGGGACGTGACCGACCTGGGTTTCCGGATGGGCCTGTCCAGCCGGGTACCGGACGTGCTCGACGGCCACGTCGGCCCGCTGGTCGAGGAGCTGCTGCGCCGGAACGGGCTCGGCCGGTCGGCCGTGGACGCCTGGGCGGTGCACCCGGGCGGGCCACGCATCCTCGACGTGATCCAGGCCCGGCTCGGCCTCGCCGACGCCGACCTCGCGGCCTCCCGCCAGGTGCTGGCCGAGCACGGGAACTGCTCGTCGCCGACGGTACTAATGATCCTGGAGGAGCTGCGGCCGGCCGAGCCGGAGCGGGTCGTGGCGCTCGCCTTCGGGCCGGGCCTCACGTTGTACGCGGCTCTGTTCGCCCGCGCGTGAGCCGGGCAGGCCCGCCCCGGGCGGCAGCGGAGGCGGGTGGGCTCAGGCGAGCTTGGCGAGGTCGGCCGAGAAGTCGGCCACCTTCGCGGCGCCGGGAACCGTCTTGATCACTTCGCCGGTACCCTTGACCAGGACCGCGATCACCCCGGTTGTCGGCGGGGAGCCGCCGTACGCGGTGCGCAGCGTGCCGTCCGGGTCGGCGACGGAGCGGATGCGCAGGCCGATCGGCTGGGCGGTGGGCATGGCGGGGGCGGTGTGCGCGACCACGAGGACGGTGACCCCTGGCGGCACCGCCTCCGCGGTGGCCAGTTCCAGGTCGGCGCACGCGCAGTCGTCGGCGAGGATGAGCACCGCGGGCAGGCTGTTGCGCAGGTGTACCGGCGTGCCGTCGGCCGCGGCCAGGGTCAGGTCGGGCACGAGCGGACCCGAGCTGGCCCGGCTACCCGTGCGCTGCGGGTTCGCGCCCGGATGGGCGACCCGGCCCGGCCAGGCGAGGGCGAAGAGGCTGGTGAGCGTCGCGACGATGGCAATCGCCATGATCAGTAAGGGCAGACCGAGCGAGGAGGCGTCCCGGCGGCCGCGTGCCGGCAGATGCAGCCTGCGGCGCCAGCGGATGCCGCGGGCGTGCCAGCGCAGCTCACGGCGTACCTGCGTAGCCTCGCGGTCGAGCTCCGAGGGGTCGTCCGGGATGATGACGACCCCCCACTCGGGCGGGAGGTCGGGCAGGCCGCCACCATTGGGCGGTTGTCCGCCGCCGTTGTCCCCGCGCAGCGTGCCCATGATGTTCTCCTCGGCCTTGCGTCCACTTTCTCGCACCCGTCGGGGGAACGCCAGTGGAACTTGGCTCTGCCCTTACCCGGCTCGGCGGGCAGTTACTCACGGCTATGTACGTGACATGTCCCGAATTGCCATTCGCCCAGGTCACCACACGGCTACGCCTCGTGAGCAAGCACGGATCAGGGCTCGTGTCAAGCCCGAGAAGCGGGCCTCACACCCATGCTGAGCAGCGCGAATGCCCTCCCCGGGGCTGGGCCGTAGGGGAACCCCCGTGTTACCCTTGACACAGCGAAAGGGGCTTCGAACCTATGGTTTTCAGTGTCGGCGAAACCGTTGTCTACCCCCACCACGGGGCCGCACTCATCGAGGCAATCGAGACTCGGGTCATCAAAGGCGAGGAGAAGCTCTACCTCGTGCTCCGGGTCGCACAGGGTGACCTGACCGTGCGGGTACCCGCCGAAAACGCCGAGATCGTCGGTGTCCGTGAGGTCGTGGGAGAGGAAGGCCTGACGAAGGTCTTCGATGTCCTCCGGGCTCCGCACACCGAGGAGCCGACCAACTGGTCGCGGCGTTACAAGGCCAACCTGGAGAAGTTGGCATCCGGCAACCCGCTCAAGGTGGC
>JBKPCQ010000097.1:0-4999 GCA_046727455.1 Actinomycetota bacterium
GTGCAGACCCTGCCACCAGGGGTACCGCTGCCACCCGGCGTCCACTGGGTCGGCGGGGTACCGTTCGTGCTCGCCAGCCCGCGCCCGCACGGCCTGCCGGTCGCCCCGCTCGGCCTGCGGTTCCTGGCCCGGCTCATCGACTTCGGCGTCCTGCTCGGCCTGAGCCTGGTCGCCAACAGCTGGCTGATCTACCTGTTCCTGTCCGACTTCAAGCCGTACGCCAAGGCGGTCCTCCAGGCGGCCCAGCAGGGCTCCCGGGCGGCGCAACCGGCCATCCCCAACGGCATCAAGTACTCCTTCACCATCATCCCGGTGGTGGTCGTGCTGGTGTGGCTGGTGTACGAGGTACCGGCCATCGCCCAGCGCGGCCAGACGTACGGCAAGCGCGTGGTGGGCATCAAGGTCATGGCGATCGAGAGCACCGAACCGCTCGGCTTCGCCCGCGCCCTGCGCCGGTGGAACCCGCTGGCCCTGCCGGTACTGCTGTGGAGCTGCGGGGTGGGTTTCATCCTCCAGCTCGTCGACTCGATCTCGCCGTGCCTCGGCGGCCCGCTGCACCTCGCCCTGCACGACCGCAGTGCGGCCACCGTGGTCGTCCACAGTGGACGGAAGGGCCACGAGATCACCCCGCTACCGACCCAGGAACCGACTGGAGACACCCGATGAGCCTCACCCGCCCCGACCTCGACGCGCTGCCCTCCTACGTACCGGGCCGGATCGTGCCCGGCGCGGTCAAGCTGGCAAGCAACGAGGTGCCGTACGGGCCGCTGCCCGGCGTGGTCGAGGCGATCACCGCGGCGGCGGCGGACAGCCACCGGTACCCGGACATGGGCGTCGTGGCGCTACGCGAGAAGCTGGCCGCGCGGTTCGGCGTCGATCCGCAGCGGGTGGTCACCGGCTGCGGGTCGGTGGCGCTGGCCGAGCACCTGGTCCGCGCGACCACGCTCGGGCCGCAGGACGAGGTGCTGTACTCCTGGCGCTCCTTCGAGGCGTACCCCATCATCGCGGCGGCCGCCGGAGCGACCAGCGTACGGGTGCCCAACCGGCCCGACCACGGCCACGACCTCGCCGCGATGGCGGCGGCGCTGACCCCGCGCACCCGCCTGGTCTTCGTCTGCAACCCCAACAACCCGACCGGCACGGTGGTGCGCCGGGCCGAGCTGGACGCGTTCCTCGACGCGGTACCGCAGACCACGCTCGTCGTGCTCGACGAGGCGTACCGCGAGTTCATCACCGACCCCGACGTGCCCGACGGCCTGACCACCTACGGCGACGAGCCCAACGTCGTCGTGCTGCGCACCCTGTCCAAGGCGTGGGGCCTGGCCGGGATGCGGATCGGCTACGCGATCGGGGCGCCCGCCGTGGCCGACGCGGTCCGCAAGGTGGTGACGCCGTTCTCCGCCTCGGCGACGGCGCAGGCCGCCGCGCTGGCCGCGCTGGATCAGCAGGCGGAGATGCGGCGCCGGGCCGTGCTGGTGGTCACCGAACGGGAGCGGGTGCAGGCCGCGCTCCAGAAGCTCCTGCCGGAGGTACCGGACACCCAGGCGAACTTCGTCTGGCTTCCGCTACGGGAGCGCTCGGTGGAGTTCGCGGCGGTGTGCGAGCGGCACGGCGTGATCGTGCGCCCGTTCCCCGAGGGGGTACGCGTGACGATCGGTACCGCGGAGGAGAACGACCAGTTCCTCACCGCCGCCGAAGCGGCGCTGCCCTGAGCGCCGCGAAGCGAGCGGACGGGGCAACTCTGCTCTCAACTTCCGGTGAGCAGCACCGTGGGGAACGGGTAGTAGTACCGGCTGTCAATCTGTTCCGGCCGACCGCCCGGTAGTAGCCGCTCGATCACCACGTACCCGTGCGCCGCGTACACGTACCCGGGCTCCCAGGGCTTGTCCTCGCCGAGGATGTGCGCGGGGAAGCGGCTGCGCTCCAGCCCGGTCGCCACCTCCAGGTTGACCAGCTCGCGGCCGGGCGTGACGACGTGTACCAGATCCGGCTCGGCCGCGACGATCCGCGAACCGGCCGGCGCCGCCCAGGACCACGCGGCGGCTCCGGTCATCGCGTCGTGCGCCACGATCTGCCCGTTCCACGGGTGCACCACGAGCCGGCCGGCGAGCCACGCCTCCGGGCCGACGATGAGCCCGCCCGCCTCGGTGAACCCGCCGTCCGGCCCGATCATCCAGCCGTGCGGGTAGCCGGCCAGTCCGGTGCACCCGGAGCGCCCCGCCGTGCAGCCGGCCGGCCGCAGCGTCTCCCCTTCCAGATGTGCCGATTGCGCGCCCGTCGCCGCGTCATAGCTGTCCACTGTGGACGGTGACGAGCACCGGTCGAGGTGAGCGATCCGGCGCGGCGCGGTGAAGACGGTGCGGCAGGGGCGCGGCGGCCCGAGCGCCCTGCGCCACAGCACCGCACCGGTACCGGCGTCCAGCGCGGTCAGCTCACCGTCGGCGCGGACCGACGCGACCACCGAAGGCCCGCCCGGGACCGGGGCGAGGTACAGGTCCGGCGGCTCGTACACGGTGCCTGCCCCGGTACGCCGACCGGTGTATCTGGTGGCACCCGCGCCGCCGTCCGCCTTCCAGGCGATCCGGCCGGTGTCCGGGTCGATCGCGACGAGGTTGCCGTCGGACCACTTCGACACGACCACGCGGTCGTCGGCCACCACCCCGACGAGCTGGGCCGGCCAGCGCCGGAACGCCCACAGCGCCGAGGTCGGCATCTTGTCGTCGACCGGCCCGTCGGCCCAGACCCGGTTCACGGCGGCGTAGACCCGCATCCGGGTACGGATCAGCAGCGGCGCCTGCAACAGCTCGCCGTAGACGTGGCCGTAGGCGGCGGCCGGATCCGGGTACGGCACGTGGGCGCGGTCCAGCGTGTCCGCGGGCGCGAAGACCCGGACCGCCGCGACGACGGCCACGAGCAGCGCGAACACGCCACCGGCTACCGGCCGGTACCACCGCATCGGTCACCCCCCTGAGCGGGAACCACCCTACCTTCCACCGCGCCCAGGTCGACCACTCCGCCGTCCGCGCCCACCGCCCTGCCCCGGATCGTGACCGTATCGCCGTCGGCCAGATATGTTCGGGTGCTGCCGTCCGCCAGCGTGACCGGCTCGGCGCCGCCCCGGCTCAGCTCCATGAACGAGCCGACCTGGTCGGGCCCGGGGCCGGAGATGGTGCCCGAGGCGAAGAGGTCGCCGGTGCGGATCCGCGCGCCGTTCGCGGTCAGGTGGGCCAACTGCTGCGCCGGGGTCCAGTACAGGGCGCGGAACGGCGGCCGGCTCACGACCGTGCCGTTCCACTCCACGGTCAGCTCGATGTCGAAGGTGTACCGGTGCTTCTCGGTCAGGTACCCGGCGACCGGCGGGTCCTGCTCGGGGGCGGGTACGGCGGCCAGCTCCGAGAGCGGCACCACCCACGGCGAGACGCTGGTCGCGAACGACTTGCCGAGGAACGGGCCGAGCGGCTGGCCCTCCCACGCCTGGAGATCGCGCGCCGACCAGTCGTTCACGAGTACCACGCCGAACACGTGGGCGGTGAAGTCGTCGGTCGGCACGGGCCGGCCGAGCTGGCTCGGTACCCCCACCACGAAGCCCAGCTCCGCCTCGATGTCCAGGCGCCGCGACGGGCCGGCGTCGCCCGGCCCGCGCTGCCCGTACGGGCGCACGACCGGCGTGCCGGAGATGACGACGGTACCGGCGCGGCCGTGGTACCCCACCGGAAGGTGCCGCCAGTTCGGCAGTACCGGCGGCTGGCCGGGGCGCAGGATCCGGCCGGCGTTGGCCGCGTGGTGCTCCGAGGAGTAGAAGTCCACGTAGTCGGCGACCTGGAACGGCAGTACCGGCTCGACCTCGTCGACCGGCACGGCCAGCCGGTCCGGTAGCTGGGCGACCTGCTGCTCCACCACCGTCCACTGTGGAGGACCTAGGGCCAGGAAGTCGTTGAGCGTACCGTTCTGGAACGCACCGAGCCCGTCGACCAGCTCCTCGCGCTCGGCGGCGGTCAGGTCGAAGGCGACGTCGCCGGCGCGGTACCCGATCCGCTTGCGTCCCTTGTGGACGAACACCCCGTAACCTGTCACGCGGCGGTCCCCGGCAGCAGGCCCAGGCGGGCCAGGTCCTCCACCGGCTCCAGCACGCTGCAACTGCCGAAGCCGATCCACAGTGGACGGTCATCGGTGAGCATCCGCCGGGCCGCCTCGATCAGCGGTATCGGATCGGTGATCGCGAGCGTCGCCCCCACGTCGGCCACCTCACCACCCTGTACCGCCTGGACGCTCGCCACGAGGACGTTGAGGAAGCCGTGGTGGATGAAGCCGGTCTCCGGGTCGGTGTGCCGGATCGCGTGGTGCAGCCCGGCGGTGAGCTTGAACGGAAGCTCGCGGTCCCGGCAGGCGCAGATGACGGCGGCCAGCTCGATCGGCGTGGGGAACAGCTCGGCGGCCAGCCCGCCGGTGCGGAACTTGGCCGCGACGGCGAGACCCTCGCGCCGCGCCGAGGTCAGGGCATCGAGCGCGGAGAGCAGCCCGAAGGTGAGCGGGATCTCCGCGTACGCCCGCAGCCCGTCCAGCGGGCGGAGCAGGTCGAGCAGCCCGGCGACCCCCGGCAGCGGATCCTCGCCCCGCTTGGCCACCGCGATCTCCACCTGTACCAGCCCCGGTGGCGACAGGTTCAGCGCGGCCCGTAGGCCGGCGAGCCCGGTGTCCGCGACCAGCCCGATCTCGATGCCCTCGGCCGGATCGACCAGCTCGGCGAGCTGCCCGGCCGCCGAGGCCGGCACCAGGAGCGGCCCGACCAGCCCGGCGTACCAGGCCGCCCGGTGCCGCCGGTGGCCCTTCACCGCCTCGTGCAGCGGGGCGCTGCCGGGCGGGTACACGGCGGCGTCGTCGACGAGCCGGGCGAAGACGGCGGGCAGCGGTGTTGACACGGCTACCGAACCTATCGGACGCTACGAGAAACGGACAACAGCGTCCGATAACCGGACGCTGGCGACCGAAAGGCGACACC
>JBKPCQ010000098.1:0-12278 GCA_046727455.1 Actinomycetota bacterium
GCTCGTCGGCGGCCTGCGCCAGGCACAGTTCTACTGCGGTGCGGCGACCATCGCCCAGTTGCAGAGCAAGGGCCAGCTCATCAGGATCACGCCGGCGGGTCTGAAGGAGAGCCACCCGCACGACATCCAGATGACCGTCGAGGCTCCCAACTACCATTCCCGCTGAATCGGAGACCTGCGGTGCGTGACTTCGTCGAGATCGGGCAGGGCAAGACCGCGCGGCGCGGGTACCACCTGGAAGACGTCGCGATCGTGCCCAGCCGGCGGACCCGGGACGTCGACGACGTGTCGACCGCCTGGCAGCTTGACGCGTACCAGTTCCGCATCCCCTGCGTGGCCCACCCCTCCGACGCGACCGTGAGCCCCGCCACGACGGTGACCCTCGGCCGCCTCGGAGGGCTCGGCGTGCTCAACGTCGAGGGGCTGTGGAGCCGGTACGAGGATCCGTCGAAGATCCTCGAAGAGCTGTCCGAGCTGGACGAGGAGGCCCCGGCGACCCGGCGGCTCCAGGAGGTCTACGCCGAGCCGATCAAGCCGGAGCTGATCGCCGACCGGGTACGGAGGATCCGCGAGGGTGGGGTGACGGTGGCGGTACGAGTGTCGCCGCAGCACACCCTCGCGCTCGCCCCGGTGATCCTCGACGCGGGCGTGGACATCCTGGTGATCCAGGGCACCGTGGTGTCGGCCGAGTACGTGTCCCGGGTCGACGAGCCGCTCAACCTCAAGGAGTTCATCGCCGACCTCGACCTGCCGGTGATCGTGGGCGGGTGCACCAACTACCAGACCGCGCTGCACCTGATGCGCACCGGCGCCGCCGGGGTCATCGTGGGGATCGGCGCCGACGAGTGGTCGACGACCGACATGGTGCTCGGCATCCGGGTACCGATGGCGACCGCGATCGCCGACGCCGCCGAGGCCCGGCGCGAGTACCTCGACGAGACCGGCGGGCGGTATGTGCACCTGATCGCCGACGGGGACATCCGCACGTCCGGCGACATCGCCAAGGCGCTGGGCTGCGGAGCCGACGCGGTGATGCTCGGCGAGCCGCTGTCGGTGTGCACCGAGGCGCCGGCCGGGGGCGCCTGGTGGCACTCGGCGGCGAGCCACCCGAAGCTGCCGCGCGGCGCGTTCGGGGTGGCCGGGGAGCCGCTCGGCGACATGGAGAAGCTGCTGTACGGGCCGTCCGACGACCCGGACGGAGGGCTGAACCTGTTTGGCGGGCTGAAGCGTGCGATGGCCAAGTGCGGGTACCGCGACCTGAAGGAGTTCCAGAAGGTCGGCCTGGTTCTGGACCGGTGAACCGTCACCCCTCGATGCCCAGGAAGTCCATCAGCGTGGCCGCGTTGCGCTGGGCGTAGTCGCCCCGGCAGTTGTTCATCAGGACGTGCGTCTGCGCGGTCTCCTGGGCCAGCTTCTCCAGCTTCGGTACCCAGGACCGCAGCTCCTGGTCCGGGTACAGGTATCCGAACTTTTCGTAGATGTCCTTGCTCGTCCACTTCTCGCTGTGCCCGTGGAAGCGGACCACCGCGAGGTCGCTGGTCGCCTCCAGCACCGGCGGGATCGAGTTCTTGTACCCCTGCGGCATGTCCACGCTCACGTACGGCAGGTGGTGGCTGCGGAGGAACTCCAGCGTCTCGGCCTGGTTGTCGCCGGCGAACCAGCTCTCGTGGCGTAGCTCCACCGCGATCCGCAGCGGGCTGCACCGCTGGGCCACCTCCAGGAGGTACTGCTTGTTGGACCGCCGGATGGTGAACCACGGCGGGAACTGGAACAGCAGCACGCCCAGCTTCCCGGCGTCGATCAGCGGGTCCAGCGCGGAGAGGAACCGGGTCCATACATCCTCGTACGCCTGCGGGGTCAGGTCGTCGGGGTACACGTTCTTCTTGTCGGTCTCCGGGCGCAGATCCTTGTAGATCGCCGACAGCTTGGTCGGATGCCCGGTGAGGAGGCTGAACGCCTTGATGTTGAACAGGAAGCCGGCCGGGCTGCGCTGTGCCCAGAGCCTGGCGGTGGACTCGGCCGGCGGGGAGTAGTACGTCGAGTCGACCTCGACGAGCGGGAACTGCCGGGCGTAGTACTGCAGCCGCTTCTCGGCGGTGTTGGCCGACTCCGGGTACCAGCCGGAGGCGAGCAGCGTCTTGTCCGTCCACGAGGCGGTGCCGACGAGGATCTTGCCCATGGCTAACCGTCCTTCGACAGCTCCGCGAGCCGGCACACGGTGTTCCAGTTCCGCACGGTGGCGACGACGCCGAGGTTGCGCTCGGTCAGCTCGCCGTTGAGGCGCGACCGGTGGATCCCGCCCGGGTACCAGAGATAGATCTCCCGCTCGCCGACATGGAACCGCTCCGGCGCGAACGCGTCCGGGTCGAGGGTCGCCAGGCGGGCCTTCTTCGGCTTCGCCGACAGGAAAGCCACCGCGTACCGGGAAGGGTTGGTCACCGTGTCCCCGAACGGATCCCCGTCCACCACCCGCTGGAGCTCGGCGTGGTCGCGGATCAGGCAGCGCACCTCGAACCCGACCTGTTCCTCCAGCCGCTTGGCGATCTCCCGCTCCAGCTCGGCCGGCTTACGGTCCGTGGTGAACACGGCGTTGCCGCTCTGCAGGAAGGTCTGTACCGAGCCGTATCCCAGCTCCTTCAGCCAGGTGCGCAGGTCGGCCATTGCCACCTTCCGGGTGCGGCCCAGATTGATCCCGCGCAGCAGCGCCACATAGGTCTTCACAACCCCATAGTGCCCCGTCCGCGGGTCGCCGCGTCGCTGCGCCGGAGCCTGGAGTACGCCGGGTACCGGGTCAGTGTGGCCCACGACGGGCCGGCCGCGCTGGCCGCCGCGCACCGGGACCGCCCGGCGCTGGTGGTACTCGACGTGCTGCTGCCCGGGATCGACGGGTACGGGGTCTGCCGGGCGCTCCGTGCCGATCCGGCCATCGCCGACCCGATGGTCCTGATGCTGACCGCCCGGGATGGAGTGCCGGCGGCGCCGGGCTGCTGCCCTGGGTGGACTACCCGGTGAACCTGGTCGGCCTGCTCTCCGACGTGGTACTGCCCGCCGCCGTCCTGTACCTCTCGGTGCGGCTCCGGTTGGGTGTCCGATGAGCCCCGGGCAGGTCTTCGTGAGCGGGATCGCGCCCGAGCACGTGGTCGCGCTGCTGGCCCCGCTCGCACTGGTCTTCGCGCGGCTGGCCGGTCTTCGACCCGGTACCCCGCCGGCGCCGTTGCAGGTGCGGGTGCGGGTCTTCGGGTGGTTGATGGCCGTCTCCGCCGCGATCCATGTCGCCTTGCCGCTCGGGCACCACGAGGGTCCACTGTGGACGCTCAGGTCGGCATCGCCACCGCGCTCGTCGAGCTGGTGGCGCTCGGGCTCTGTCTGGTGTCCGACCGCCCCCGCGCGGTCCGGCGCGCGCTCGGCAGCATCGCGTACGTGTTCGTCGTCGTGGTGGTCGGCGGGTTCGTCTGGGGCGGCGCGCTGGCCCGGCACTCCGCCGGCGGCGCCGGGCTTGTCGGGGCCGGTTCGGCGCACCCGGGCCACAAGGGGTACGGCAGGGACGGCCGGGTACTCGACCCCGACCGGCCCGAGCAACTGATGTACGCGATCGCGGACGGGCGGGCCACGCTGCTCAGCGCGGTGTACGTGATGCCGTCCGCCGGTACCCCCGCCCCGGCCCCGGGCGGCCCGATCACCCAGTGGCACTCGCACAACGTCTGCGTGACCGCGCTGCCGCCGGGCTTCGCGCTCGTGGACGCGTACGGCGGCTGCCCGCCCTTCGCGGTCAAGCTGGCGCTGCCGCTGATGATGCACGTCTGGGTCGTCGACAACCCGGGCGGCCCGTTCGCCGACGGGGTACCCGGCGCGTGGGCCGGCCCCTTCAACCGCGCGCACGGCGTGCCCTTCAGCTGGTAGCCGCACCGGCTAGGCTCGCGGCATGGACAAGCCGGTGCTCGTCGTGGACTTCGGTGCCCAGTACGCCCAGCTCATCGCCCGCCGGGTCCGCGAGGCGCAGGTCTACTCCGAGATCGTGCCGCACTCGATGCCGGTCGCCGACATGCTGGCCCGGGATCCCGCCGCGATCATCCTGTCCGGCGGCCCGGCGAGCGTGTACGAGCCCGGTGCCCCGCAAGTCGACCCCGCCCTGTTCCAGGCTGGCGTACCTGTTCTCGGCATCTGCTACGGCTTCCAGGCGATGGCCCGCGCGCTCGGCGGTGAGGTGGCCCACACCGGCGGCCGGGAGTTCGGCAACACCCCCGTACGCCTCGTGCCCGACAGCGCTCTCTTCGCCGGCCTGCCGGCCGGGCAGGAGGTGTGGATGAGCCACGGCGACTGCGTCTCGGCGGCCCCGCCCGGGTTCGCGGTGACCGCCGCGTCGCCGGGCGCCCCCGTCGCCGCCTTCGAGAACCCGGCCGAGCGTCTGGCCGGGGTGCAGTTCCACCCGGAGGTGGCGCACACCCGTCACGGCCAGACCATCCTCACCCGGTTCCTGCGCGACCTCGCTGGCATCCAGCCCACGTGGACGGGGGAGAACATCATCGAGGAGCAGGTCGCCGCGATCCGCGCCCAGGTCGGCGACAAGCAGGTGATCTGCGGGCTGTCCGGCGGGGTGGACTCGGCGGTGGCCGCCGCGCTCGTCCACGAGGCGGTCGGCGACCAGCTCACCTGCGTGTTCGTCGACCACGGCCTGCTGCGGGCGGGGGAGGCCGAGCAGGTCGAGACCGACTACGTCAAGGCGACCGGCATCCGGCTGCACGTGGTCGACGCGGCGGACCGGTTCCTTTCCGCGCTGGCCGGGGTGACCGATCCCGAGGAGAAGCGGAAGATCGTCGGGCGCGAGTTCATCCGGGCGTTCGAGACCGCGGCGCGGGAGATCGCCGACGTTGAGTTCCTGGTGCAGGGGACGCTCTACCCGGACGTGGTGGAGTCCGGTGGCGGCACCGGTACCGCCAACATCAAGTCGCACCACAATGTCGGCGGCCTGCCCGACGATCTCACGTTCGCGCTCGTCGAGCCGCTGCGCACGCTGTTCAAGGACGAGGTACGCGCGATCGGCGCCCGGCTCGGCCTGCCCGAGGCGATGGTGTGGCGGCACCCGTTCCCCGGCCCCGGCCTGGCGATCCGGATCATCGGCGCGGTCACCCGGGACCGCCTGGCCGTCCTGCGCGCCGCCGACCTGATCGCCCGTGAGGAGCTGACCGCCGCCGGGCTGGACCGGTCGGTGTGGCAGTTCCCGGTGGTACTGCTCGCCGACGTCCGCTCGGTCGGGGTCCAGGGCGACGGCCGCACGTACGGCCATCCGATCGTCCTGCGCCCGGTGTCGAGCGACGACGCCATGACGGCGGACTGGTCCCGGCTGCCGTACGACGTGATCGCCCGCATCTCCACCCGCATCACCAACGAGGTACCGGACGTCAACCGGGTCGTCCTCGACGTCACGAGCAAGCCCCCCGGCACGATCGAGTGGGAGTGATGGTCGACCGGCGCCAGGTGCTGAACTTCCGGGTCCGGGCCCAGCAGCTCGACCGGGACGCCGGTGCGCTCGGCGATACCGCTGCCCTGGACATCGGGGTGCAGGACACCGGCCCGGACGGTGGCCGGTGGGCGCTGGCCATCCGGGGGGTCGACGCGACGGCGGAGGATCTCGTCCTGCTGTGGACGCGGCCGGCATCGGGGTTGTGGCGGCCCTGGACGAGGTGGCCGCGCAGATGCGGGCCATCGGGCCGGGCCGGAGCTGCGGCTCGGTACCTCGCCCCCGGTGCTGCAGCGCATCCATGGGTTCCGGAAGGCGGCCGCCCCGGGCGCGAGGTACGACCTCATCCGGGGCGTACCTTCGGCTGCTCGGCCCGTTCGATCTGTTCCTCCAGGCCCGGGACCGGGCGACCCTGGTCGCCGACGGCGACCGGGCGAAGGAGTTGTGGCCGGTACTGGGCCGGCCCGGAGCCGTCCTGGTCGGACGCCTGCCCCCCGGAGGAGATCACGAGTTGCCGGCAGATCCCGTAGTTTCGCTACGGGATCTGCCGGGAAACGACGATCTCCTCACGTGTGCCGACGGTGTGATCCCCAGCGGGCCCTGGGGTCAGGCGGCGGGCGGAACGGTGTCGGTCGGCCAGGTCGGCGGCGCGGCGGGCTCTTCCGGCATGAGGATCCAGAAGATGGCGTACCCGAGGACCAGCGCGCCACCGGTGACGAACGTCAGGACGATGAACAGGATCCTGGCGGCCACCGGGTCGATCCCGAAGTAACGGGCGAATCCGGCGCACACGCCGCCCAGCATCCGGTCGGTCCGCGAGCGGCGGAGCTGCTTGTAGGTCGGTTGGGAAGGTGAAGTCATGCGTCAACGATGCGGCCTGAGGGCGCCCCGCCGCTTCGGTGACGCCCCGGATCCACCCCCTGACCCGCCCCGGATCGCTGACCCTGAGGGAGCGAGTGGAGGGGCAGGCACTAAGGGAGCGAGTGGAGGGGCAGGCACTGAGGGAGCGAGCGCGAGCGGCGCGGCGGCGTCTGGACTGAGGAGCGTAGCGACGAGGGAAGACGGCGCGGACAGCGCTGCGAAGCGAGTGGACGGGGCAAGCACAGATGATCTGTCAGGAACCCGACAGACCATCGTGCGAGGAGGCATAAATCGGGCAGAATGGCCTTCTGTGACCCCCGCGCTCGAACCCCTCCGGCGGATTGCCGCTTACGCCCTATGTCGTAATTCCGCTGGCCAGGTGCTCCTCGTCCGGCACACCGCCCGCTCCGGTACCCCCGGCGTGTGGTCGCTGCCCGGCGGCGCCGTCGACCACGGCGAGAACCCCCGCGACACCGTCGTCCGGGAAACCGCGGCCGAGACCGGCCTGTCCGTCGCCATCGGGCGCCTCGTCGACGTGCTCGCCGACATGCGCGCACTGCCGCACCGCGGGGTGACGATCCACACGGACCGGCTGATCTACGAGGTCACCGTCCGCGGGGGCGGCCTGATCGACCGGATCGGCCAGCCCACCGACCTCGCCCGCTGGGTGGATCCGGAGGAGGCCGCGAGCCTGCCGCTGCGGCCGTTCGCCTCGCTCGCGCTCGGCCTGCCGCCGACCCCGGTCGACCTGCGCCCGGACGAGCCGCCGGACTTCCCGTCCTTCCACGCGGTACCGGGACCAGACGGGCTGCCCCGCGCACAGCGCTTCGCGGCGTACGCGGTCGCCACCGACCCGGCCGGGCGGATCCTGCTCACCCGCATCGCCGACGGGTACCCGGGTGCCGGGCACTGGCACCTGCCCGGCGGCGGTACCGACTACGGCGAGCAGCCGGGCGTCGCGCTGATCCGGGAGCTGCTGGAGGAGACCGGGCAGCACGGCCGGCTCGGCGAGCTGCTCGGGGTGGCGAGCCACCGGGACGCCGCCTCGCTCGGCCCGGAGGGGTACCCGATCGACTGGCACGGGGTACGCGCGTTCTACCGGGTGGCCGTCGACCTGCCGAGCCCGCCGACCGTGCACGACGTCGGCGGCTCGACGGCCGAGGCACGCTGGTTCACCCGGCCCGAAGTGGACAAGCTGGACCTGACCGAGGTCACCGCCGAGGTACTCGCCCAGCTACGGTCCTGAGCATGCGGCAACGGCGGCGGATCGTGGCGCACGGGATAAGCCGGGGCGCCGCGGGCAGGGTACTGGTCACGGGTGCCGGAGGGCTCCCGGGCGCGCAGGTGCGCCAGGGCGAGCACCCGACCGGGGCGGTGCTCCGCGGGTTCGCCGAGGAGACCGGGCTCGTGGCCGGGATCGCCGGGCTGCGGGACGTGGCGACCGACCTCGTCGTCGACCCCGAACGCCGGGAGGTCGTGCACACCGACCGGATCGTCTACGACGTGACCGTGGCGGGTGGCCGGCCGCCGAACGGCGCCGCCTGGACGGACCCGGCGGGCGTGCCGCTGCTGCCGTACGCCGCCCGGCTGCTCGGCCGGCCGGTCCCCGGGGACGCGGAGGATGCCGGGGATGCCGAGGCCCCGGCGGCGGAGCCGGTGGTCGACCCGGCCGCGACAAGGATGCAGAGGTTCGCCGCGTACGGGCTGACCACCGATCCGGCCGGCCGGGTCCTGCTGACCCGGATCGCCCCCGGCTACCCCGGCGCACACACGTGGCACCTGCCCGGCGGGGGTACCGACTTCGGCGAGCACGCGGATGCCGGGCTGCTTCGCGAGCTGGTCGAGGAGACCGCCCAGCATGGCCGGATAACGGGCCTGCTCGGGGTCACCCATTACCACAACACCCGGGCGCTCGGCCCCGAGGGCCACCCGATGGACTGGCATACCGTACGCGCGTTGTACCGGGTGGTCGTCGACGCCCCGGGTATACCGAGCGTGGTCGAGGCGGCCGGCGGCTCCACCGCGGAAGCCCGCTGGTTCGACCCGCCCGACCTGCGGGAAGTCCCGCTCAACGACTTCGCTCGCCGGGCTCTCGCGCAGCATCGTGGCTAGCCGTGGGTACGCTGTTACTCGGGTCGGTGTATCGCCAACCGGCGCCCTCGTGTGCGATGGTGTTGGTCGCAAAACCGGGCACCCGTTTTCCGTGCAGGAGGAGAGAGCGTGCCGAGAACCCCGTGGGGTCGGCGCCGGACTGCCGACAGTCCCCGTCCCGGAGGCCGGCGCTGGGCCGGACGGCTGCGACGCGGCGCGCGGCGGGTACTGCTGGTCCGGGTCGGCCGTCGGCGCCGCTCGGGCAGTGTGGTACTGCCCGGTGGACCGGACGCCCAGGACGGGCACAGTAGCCGGCTGATCGTCGCGGCGGAGTTCGATCCCCGCATGATCGCCCCGATCAGCCCGGCGGTGCCCGGGGCGCCCGCGGCACCGTCGGTACCGCTTCTGCCGGGCGAGCCCACCGCGGCCCGGCGGGTCCGGTTCCTCCTGGTCCAGGCGTGCACCGTGGGAAGCCTCATGCTGGGCATGTCGGCGATCTTCCTGAGCATGTACGGCCAGGCCCGCTGGGCGGCCGCGTGCCTCGTCGGCTGCGTGGTCTTCGACGGCCTGGACGGTGCCCTGGCCCGCCGCCTCGGCGTGGCAAGCCCCTTCGGCGCGCAGATGGACTCGCTGGCCGACATGTGCTCGTTCGGCATCGCCGCGCCGGTCATGGTGTTCGCCTCGATCCACGGCAGCGCGCCCGGCGCGGTGGTCGCCGTCGCCTGCGCGCTGCTCGCGATCGGCGCCGCGATCCGGCTGGCCCGGTTCAACGTCTCGCCCAAGGACGGCCGGTTCTTCTGCGGGGTACCGACCACGATGGTGGCGGCCGTGCTCAGCCTGGGGATCCTGATCGGGCTGCGGCTGCCCGGCCCGGTCGCGGTCGGCGCGCTCGCCGTCCTGGCGCTCGCGATGGTGTCCAGCTTCCCGTATGCGAAAGTGGTCCGGCTCGCGACGCTGCCGCCATGGCTGTGGCTGCCGGCCGCCGTGGGCGCGCTCCTGGACTACCGGGTGACCTTCGCCGCCCTGGTCGCGGTCTACCTCCTCAGCGGGCCGGCGATCTGGCTGCGCCGGCGCGGGGCTACCGCCAGCGGGCGATCACCGTACGGCCACCGCTGACCTTCTCGCCGGGGGCCACCGCCGGGTCCGCGGCGGTGGCCGGCAGGTAGACGTCGGTACGCGAGCCGAAGCGGATCAGCCCGAACCGCTCGCCGCGCGCCAGCAGCGACCCGACCGGCGCTCGGTGGACGATCCGCCGGGCGAGCAGCCCGGTGCGCTGCGCGACCGCCACCCGGCCATGCTCGGTGTCGAGGACGGTGTAAGCCGCGACGTTGTGCTCGGCCTCCGGCCGCATCGCGGGCGCGTACCCGCCGTCCTCCACCCAGTGCGCGACCACCCGGCCGGCGGCCGGCGCGCGGTTGACGTGCACGTCCAGGACGGACAGGAACACCGCGACCCGGAGCAGTTCCCCTGCGCCCAGCCGGGCGTCGGTCAGCCGTTCGACGGACAGGACGGTACCGTCGCTGGCCGCGACGACCGCGTCCGGGTCCGTGGGCACGTCCCGCTCCGGGTCCCGGAAAAAAGCCGCCAACGGTACCGCCGCCAGCGCCGGCAGCAGCCACAGCCGCGACCTGGGACGGAGCACCCGTGCCGCGCTGGCCAGCCCGAGCGCGATCCCGGCCGCGGCGACGCCGTTCGAGTCGATGTGCATGGTGCCGGTCAACGGGACGCTCGACGGCCGGTACGCCGGGGCGAGCCGGCTCGCCACCGCCACCTCGGCCGGGGTGTACCGCAGCCGGTGCACCCGTACCGGCGGGTTGTTGCGCAGGACGAGATCGGTACCGGCGCCGTGGAAGGCGGCCTGCCGGTCCAGCTCTCCCGCCGTGCCCGGCAGGAGCAGCGCGGCCACCGCCAGGACCCCGCCCGCCGTCAGGTGCTTGGACAGCTCGTCCAGGTACGCCCGGGTGGTTTCGGCGCTGCCCCCCAGCGGCTCGCACAGCACCACCACGTCCGCCGGGTCGGCCTCGGCGAGCGTCCCGACCACCCGCACCGGCCCACCGGCCAGGTGGGCGCGCAGCTCGTCGGCGGCTCCGGCCGGGGGTACCGCGGTGAGCGCGTCCCCCGGCCGCAGCGCGGCCAGGGCGGCGGCGAGTACCGGTGACGTCGCGGTGACCGCGACCAGCAGCCCGGTCTTCGGCCCGGCGTGGCGGGCCAGCTCGGTGGTGAGGGCGCGGGCGGCCCGCGTACCGAGCTGGCCGGGGGGTTGAGTCATGCCGCCCAGCATATTCGCGGGCGGCGCCGGTCAGTGATCGTCCTCGCCGGGCCAGAGCGGCGGCGGCTCGGGACTGCTGCGGACCGGCTCGCGATGGCTGCGCATCGCGCCGAGCAGACCCACGACGCCGAGCACGATCAGACCGAGGGCGAGGGCCCAGCCCAGTTGCGGTAGACCGAGGTCGATCCGCTGGCCGATCAGCCACCATCCGGCGACGAGCAGGTAGACCGCGCCGAAGGCCAGGGAGAGGGCGTCGGTACGGTGGCGCTTCATCGGTTGACCTCCATGCTGCCGGCGTTGACGCGCAGGTCGAGGATGAGGTGTCCGGCCCCGGGGGCCCCGGCGTCGGTGATGGTGCGCTGCGGGTTGTTCACGCCGTCCCAGTGCTGGTCGAAGACGTTCGCGTCACCGACGCCGACCTTGGCGTGTACCACGACGTCGACCTTGGGCGGCACCCGTACGCGCAGGTTTCCGGCGCCGAGCCGGACGGTGACCTGCTTGTCCAGACCGTCGAAGGAGAGCTGGGAGAGATCCAGGTCGGCGTCGCCGACCCCGTGCTCGTACCGGTCGGACAGGTCCGCCATGGTCACCGGTGCCCACCTGATGTCGCCGGCCGAGCCGTGCAGGCGCATGCCGCCGACCGCGCTGCTGATGAGCAGGAGCACGGACAGCAGTGCACCGAACACGATGAGCGAGCGGGCGCGTCCGAACCAGGCGCCGACCAGCAGGCCCAGCGCGACCGCGGCGAGCGCGACCGCGACGTAGGCGGCGAACAGTACCCGGCCGTGGCTCAGGACGTCGACCAGGGCGACGATGCCGATCCCCAGCAGGGCCAGCGAGAGAGTGAAGCGGCCCAGCCGCGACGGTGGAGGGGCCGGCTTCGCCGGCGCGGGCAGCGACGGCACGCCGAGGCCGGGGTACGGATACGGGCTGCTCATGTACGGGCCGTGCGGCGCGAACGGCGGCCGGTACCCGGTACCGGTGGTCGGGTCGGCGGGTGCCGCCTCGAACGACGCGGTCGGTGGGGTCTCGCCGGGCACCGGGGTGGGATACGTCGGCTGCGCTCCGGATCGGCTCGCCGTGCTGCGGTTGGCCACGAAGAGCGCACCCACGATCAGGGCACCGACCACGAGCCACCCGAGGTGATGGCCGAACACCGCGGAGCCGACCGCGAGCATCGTGATGATCGACACGATGACGACGAGTACCGGCGACGTGCTCGACCGGCCCCGGCCGAGCAGCGCCTCCAGCGGCGACCCGGTGTCCCCCTCGGCCGGGATCAGCAGCCAGGCGACCACGTAGACGAAGATGCTCATGCCGCCGGCCAGGGTCAGCACGGCGAACAGCACCCGCCACAGCACCGGGTCGGTGTTGGTGGCGCGGCCGATCGCGGCGCACACCCCGGCCAGTACCCGGCCGCGGGCGGGGCGGACCAGACCGTAGCGGGTCGCCCAGCCGGAGGTACCCGGCGGGGGCGGCGGGAACCCGCCCGGCGGTGGGAACCCGGCCCCGCCGAACGGCGGTGGCGGCGGGAACCCGCCTGATGGTGGCGGCGGGCCGCCCGGCGGGACCTGCGGGCCGCCCGGCGGGATCGGCGGG
>JBKPCQ010000099.1:0-8669 GCA_046727455.1 Actinomycetota bacterium
CCGCGCGTCAGCGAGCGAGCCATGAGCAGGACGAGACGGTCGGCTACCGGGGCGTGACCGCCTGCCACGCTGTCTCGATCAGCTACCGGCAACTGGACTACTGGGCCCGTACCGGCCTGGTCACCCCGAGCGTCCGGGACGCCTCCGGCTCGGGTACCCAGCGGCTGTACTCGTTCCGCGACATGGTCGTGCTCAAGGTGGTCAAGCGGCTGCTCGACGCCGGCGTATCCCTGCAGAACATCCGCAAGGCCATCGACGCGCTGCGCTCCCGGGGCGTGGAGGACCTGGCCGAGATCACCCTGATCTCCGACGGCACCACGGTCTACGAGTGCCGCTCGCCGGAGGAGGTCGTCGACCTGCTCCAGGGCGGGCAGGGCGTGTTCGGGATCGCCATCGGCGGCGCGTTCAAGGAGATCAAGGGCTCCCTGGAGCACCTGCCCGCCGAGCGGGCCGAGGGGGAGCCGGCGGCCCCGCTGGCCGGTGACGAGGAGGAGTCCGGCGAGCTGGTCGGCGACGAGCTGGCCGCCCGGCGGGCGCGCCGCCGGGCCGGTTAGACCGCTGTCGCAAGCGTGACGCGTCGCACCCCGCGCTCGATCGTGGGCAACTGGTAGCGTGGGCAGTCAGCCGGTACACCCGTGTGGGAGAGTCCGCTGGCAGGCGGCGCCGAAGGGGCAAATCCTCCCCGGAACCTCTCAGGCAAAAGGACCACCCGGGCAGGCAGCTCTGGAGGTGTACGACAGAGGGGGAGGGCCTTCGTCCGTCACCTCTGCCGGGAGTTGAGCCGATGACCGAGCTTTCGTTCGCCGGACGGCACATCGGGCCGTCCACCGAGGACGTCACCGCGATGCTCAAGATCGTCGGCTACGGCTCGGTGGACGAGCTGATGGCCGCGGCGATCCCGGAGTCGATCCGCTGGGCCGGCACGCTGGACCTGCCGCCGGCCGCGACCGAGGCGGAGGCGATTGCCGAGCTGCGCACCCTGGCCGCCCGCAACCGCCCGCTGGTGTCGATGATCGGACTGGGCTACCACGGCACCCACACCCCAGCGGTGATCCGCCGTAACGTGCTGGAGAACCCGGCGTGGTACACCGCGTATACGCCGTACCAGCCGGAGATTTCCCAGGGCCGGCTGGAGGCGCTGCTCACCTTCCAGACGGTGGTGGCCGACCTGACCGGCCTGCCGATCGCCAACGCCTCGCTGCTCGACGAGGCCACCGCGGCGGCCGAGGCGATGACCCTGGCCCGCCGCTCGGCCAAGGCGCCCGGCAACGTCTACCTGGTCGACGCCGACACGCTGCCGCAGACCATCGCCGTCATCCGTACCCGCGCGCTGCCGCTCGGCATCGAGGTCCGCGTGGTCGACGTGGACGCCGGGCCGCTGCCCGCCGACGGGTACTTCGGGCTGCACCTGCAGTACCCCGGCGCGTCCGGCGAGGTCCGCGACCACGCGCCGCTGATCGAGGCGGCGCACGCGGCGGGGGCGCTGGTTACCGTGGCGGCCGACCTGCTCGCGCTGACCCTGCTGCGCTCGCCCGGGTCGGCCGGCGCCGACGTGGCGGTCGGGACCACGCAGCGGTTCGGGGTACCGATGGGCTACGGCGGCCCGCACGCCGGCTACCTGGCGGTGCGCGACGGCCTGGCCCGGATGCTGCCCGGCCGCCTGGTGGGGGTGTCCCGGGACGCCGACGGCGCGCCCGCCTACCGCCTGGCCCTGCAGACCCGCGAGCAGCACATCCGCCGGGAGAAGGCGACCAGCAACATCTGCACCGCCCAGGTCCTGCTGGCCGTGCTGGCCGCGATGTACGCGGTGTACCACGGTCCGGAGGGTCTGCGGGCGATCGCCGCCCGGGTGGCGTCCCGGGCCGCGACGCTGGCCGCCGGCCTCCGCGCGGGCGGCGTTGAGGTGGCCCATGACGGGTTCTTCGACACCGTTACCGCCGTCGTGCCGGGCCGGGCCGGTGGGGTGGTGGCCGCCGCCGAGCGGGCCGGGATCAACCTGCGCCTGGTCGACGCCGACCGGGTCGGCATCTCGTGCGACGAGGTGACCACGCCCGCGCACGTCGCCACCGTGTGGGCCGCGTTCGGCGTCGCCGGGGTGGAACCGGTGGCCGACGGGCTGCCGGCGGCGCTGCGCCGGACCGACGCGTACCTGACCCACCCGGTGTTCCACGCGCACCGCTCGGAGACCGCGATGCTGCGCTACCTGCGCCGCCTCGCGGACAAGGACTACGCGCTGGACCGGGGGATGATCCCGCTCGGCTCGTGCACGATGAAGCTCAACGCGACCACCGAGATGGAGCCCGTCACCTGGCCGGAGTTCGCCGACCTGCACCCGTTCGCGCCGGCCGCGCAGGCGGCGGGCTACCGGGAGCTGATCGGCACGCTGGAGGAGTGGCTGGCCGAGGTGACCGGCTACGACGCGGTGAGCGTGCAGCCCAACGCCGGGTCCCAGGGCGAGCTGGCCGGCCTGCTGGCGATCCACCGGTACCACCAGGCCATCGGCGAGGGGCGGCGCGACGTGTGCCTGATCCCGTCCTCGGCGCACGGCACCAACGCCGCGAGCGCGGTCATGGCCGGGTTGCGGGTGGTCGTGGTGGCGTGCGACGCCGATGGCAACGTCGACCTCGACGACCTCGACCACAAGATCGCGCAGCACGCCGACCGGCTCGCCGCGATCATGGTGACGTACCCGTCCACCCACGGCGTGTACGAGCCCGGCCTGGCCGAGCTGTGCGCGAAGGTGCACGACGCCGGCGGCCAGGTGTACGTCGACGGCGCCAACCTCAACGCGCTGCTGGGGTTCGCCAAGCCGGGCCGGTTCGGGGCGGACGTGTCACACCTGAACCTGCACAAGACGTTCTGCATCCCGCACGGCGGGGGCGGGCCGGGCGTGGGGCCGGTCGCGGTGGGCGCGCATCTCGCGCCGTACCTGCCGGCGGAGCGGCCGGGCGAGGCCGGCGGGGAACGACCGGTCATCTCCGCCGCGCCCTACGGCTCGGCGGGTATCCTGCCCATCTCGTGGGCATACCTGCGGATGATGGGCCCGGACGGGCTGGCCGCCGCCACCGGCGTCGCGGTACTGGCGGCCAACTACCTGGCGGCGCGGCTACGCGAGCACTACCCGGTGCTCTACACGGGCAACCAGGGTCTGGTGGCGCACGAGTGCATCCTCGACCTGCGGCCGCTGACGAAGGCGACCGGTGTCACCGTCGACGACGTCGCCAAGCGGCTGATCGACTACGGGTTCCACGCGCCGACGATGTCGTTCCCGGTTCCGGGGACGCTCATGGTGGAGCCGACCGAGTCGGAGGACCTGGCCGAGCTGGACCGGTTCGTCGACGCGCTGGTGGCCATCCGGGCGGAGATCGACAAGGTTGGTGCGGGGGAGTGGCCGGCGAAGGACAACCCATTGGTCAACGCGCCGCACACGGCGGCGATGGTGAGCGCCGACGGCTGGGAGCACGGGTACCCGCGCTCGTTCGCGGCGTATCCGGCGGGTGTGCCGGACGGGAAGTACTGGCCGCCGGTACGGCGGATCGACGGAGCCTACGGCGACCGGCACCTGGTCTGCTCGTGCCCCGCTCCGGAGGCGTTCGAGGACTAGTGCGGGATCAGGCGGCGACGACGAGCGTCGTGTGTGGCGCCGGTCCACGGTGCGGCGCGACGGTGCTGCCGTCGGGCAGCAGCTCACCGGTGTCCTCGAAGAGGATCACGCCGTTGCACAACAGGCTCCAGCCCTGTTCGCAGAAGGTGGCGATCACGCGGGCGGCGTCGCGGTCCACGGCGTCGGCCGGGGGGCAGGGAGGCAGGTGCGGGCACATTCGAGGTCTCCGGGGTGGTGCGTGGGGTCGGCGGATAACGTTGTCGATCACGTCCTGTGCGCGTGCTGACATGACCAGCCATGCACGCTACCAAGCAGAACGAAACGCCACCGGACAAGTATCGGGACAGCGCCACAAGAAGTGGCCGTTCGGATGACCACAGTCCACCCGGCCGTCCGTATGGCACCGCACTCACTGTCCGATATCGCCCCCACCCCTTGTAGCGCGGTCCTGGCGGAGCGTTCGCGGCTGGAGTGGCGCTGCGACTCCGGTGGCGATCCCGCCCTGCTCCTGGCCGGTTTCCTGGCCGAGGCCGGGCTGTCAATACCCGAGGCATCCGAGGATTTCGCCAACCCTTCCACATGGTGGAAAAACTCACCTGATCACGCTGTGTGCGGGGCGGCGGTGTTCATCTCCGCCGCGGCGGGGGCGGCGATGATCGGCGCGCCGGCCGGACCGTCGAGCCCGGTACCGGTGGTACCGGATCTCGTCGCGGTGGTTTTCGGCCACGCGGCAGCCGATCCGGCGCCCCCGGCCGGTACCTGGCGGCTGGGCGGCTGGCAGCCGAGCTGGACACCGGCCGAGCACGCCGCGGCGGTGGCCCGGGTCCGGGCGGCCATCGCGGACGGCGACGTGTACCAGGTGAACCTTGTCGGTCACGCGAGCGCGCCGTACCGGGGAGATCCGACGACCGCGCTGCGCCGGGTGACCCGGCTGCCCGGCGCCCGGTACGCGGGGGTGCTGTCCGGCGACGGCTGGGCGTTGGCCTGCGCGTCGCCCGAGACGTTCCTGGAGGTACGCGCCGGCCGGGCGGTCACCCGCCCGATCAAGGGCACCCGGCCGGCCACCGTGGCCGGCCGCGCGGAGCTGCTCGCCTCGGCGAAGGAGCGCGCCGAGCACGTCATGATCGTCGACCTGGAGCGCAACGACCTCGCCCGCGTCGCCCGTACCGGTACCGTGCGCGTCGACGAGCTGTACGCGGTACGCCGGTGGTGCGGGCTGTGGCAGGCGGAGTCCACGGTGTCGGCGGCGCTCGCCCCCGGTACCGGCCTGGCCGATCTGCTGCGCGCGCTGTGCCCGGGCGGCTCGGTGACCGGCGCGCCGAAGCGGGCCGCCCTGGACGTGATCGCCGACCTGGAGCCGGTCGGCCGGGGACCCAGCATGGGCGCGTTCGGCTGGATCGGGCCGGACCGGATCGACCTGGGACTGACCATCCGTACCGTCGCCGTAGACGCCGAACGGGTCCACGTGTGGGCGGGCGGGGGGATCACCTGGGGCAGCGACCCGGCCGCCGAGGTGGCCGAGGCCGCCGCCAAGGCCGGCCCGCTGCGGGCGGCCCTGGCCCCTCGTTGACGCGTCCGGGGCAGGGCAGCCGGCGCGCCTACCATGGCTGCGTGGGACACCAGCACGGTCCGGGGGTCGGGGGCGACCGCCGGTACCTGGCCGGCGCGCTCGCGCTGATCCTCGCGCTGATGGCCGGAGAGGTCGCCGTCGGGCTGCTGGCCTCGTCGCTGGCCCTGCTGTCCGACGCGGCGCACCTGCTCACCGACGCGGGCGCGCTGGTGCTCGCGCTCGTCGCGGCGCACCTGGCCCGGCAGCCGCCGCACGGCGGGTACACCTACGGGCTGCAGCGCGCCGAGATCCTCTCCGCGCAGGCGAACGGGCTGACCCTCCTGCTGCTCGCCGTCTGGCTGGCCGTCGAGGCGGTCCGGCGGTTGATCCACCCGCCTGAGGTGGCCGGTACCGCGGTCCTCGTCACCGCGCTGGCCGGCATCGTCGTCAACCTCGCGGCGACCTGGCTGGTCACCCGGGCGGACCGGCGCAGCCTCAACGTCGAGGGCGCCTTCCGGCACCTGCTCACCGACCTGTACGCGTTCCTCGCCACCGCGGTGGCCGGGCTGGTGATCGTGCTGACCGGGTTGGACCGGGCGGACGGCCTGGCGACGCTGGTCGTCGCGGGGCTGATGGTCAAGGCCGGGGTGGAGCTGGTACGGGCGTCCGGACGGGTACTGCTGGAGGCCGCGCCGGTCGGCGTCGACCCGGCCCAGGTCGGTACCCGGCTCGTCGCCGTCGACGGCGTCGCGGAGGTGCACGACCTGCACGTCTGGCTGATCTCCTCGGCGCAGCCGGCACTGTCCGCGCATGTGCTCGTGCACCGGGACCGGGACTGCCACGCGACGCGGCAGGAGCTGGAGCGGCTGCTGCACGAGGAGTACGCGATCAGCCACACCACGCTGCAGGTCGACCACGCGGACGGCGGGCTGCTCCAGATCGAGCCGTTCAGATGACCAGCACCTGCGGGTACGGGTGGCGCAGGAAGTCGTGGTGCGACACGTCCCAGCCGTAGGCGCCGGTACGGGGGAACACCAGCGCGTCGCCGACCCGTAGCTCGGCCACCGGCTGCTCCCGGGCGAGCACGTCGCGCGGGGTGCACAGCTCGCCGACCGCGTCGACGGCGACGTCGCGCACGCCGGGCCGGTCGGGCAGCGGCTCCGTCCACGGCAGCCGGAGCACCTCGAACGGGTGGCTGTACCCCCACGCGGCCGGCAGCCGGAAGTGGTGGGTACCGCCCCGCAGCACCGCGAACCACCGGCCGTGGGTGCGCTTGAGGTCGAGCACCTCGGCGGCGTACCAGCCGGCGGTACCGGCCAGGTACCGGCCCAGCTCGAACACCAGCGGCGGCTCCCGCGGCAGCCTGCCGAGCCCGGCGAGGTCGAAGGACTCCACGCCGGTGTGGTCGATGCCGAACCCGCCGCCGACGTTGACCTCCCGCAGGTCCACCCCGTGCGCGGCGGCCGCCTCGACCGACCAGGCCACCGCGGAGCGGACGAAGCCGGCGTAGCCCGCGGCGTCCAGGCTGTTGGACACCGCGTGCAGGTGGAACCCGACGACGTCGAGGTTGGGCGCCCCGCGCGCCACCTCGACGGCCGAGCCCAGGTCGGCCTCGGACAGGCCGAACGGGGTCGCGGTACCGGTCATGTGGTGGCTGCCCGACGGGGCCGCACCGGCCCGGTTGACCCGCAGCGCGACGCGGACCGGGCGGCCGGCCGCGGCCCGCACCAGGCGGCGCAGCTCCAGCACGCTCTCGGCGTTGACGGTGGCGCCGGCCGCGACGGCGGCGGACAGCTCGGCGGGGGTTTTCGCGGGGCCGCTGAACGCGATGCGCCGTGCCCCGGCCGCGACGGCGAGGTCCAGTTCGCCGCCGGAGGCGACCTCCAGCCCGTCGGTCGCCCCGGCGAGCGTGCGCACCACGTCCGGGTGGCCGTTGGCCTTGACCGCGTAGAGCAGCGTCGCGGAGTCCGGCAGGGCGGTCCGGACGGCGGCCGCGGTGGCGCGCAGGACGGCGGTGTCGTAGACGTACGCGCACACCGGGCGGGCCGCACCCCGCAGCGCCCCGGCCACCCGCTCAGGAAGCATGCAGCGGATTGTGCACGGGCACGTACCGGTCGCCGTCCCCGGCCAGCCGCATCCGGACCAGCGCCTTGTGCGGGACGAGCGGGGCGGTGAGGAAGGCGTGGTCGCCGGGATCGGCGTCGCACCCGTCGAGGACCCGCCGCACCTGGCGCCAGGCGTCGGCCTCGGCGATCGGGTACGTGTCGACCAGGTGCCGGACCAGCTCGCCGAGGTGGGCCTGGATCGCGGTGTACGCCAGCTTGGCGCGCATCACGTCGACGTCGGCGGTGCCGATGACCGAGCCGGGCCACAACGGGATGCCCCGGGCCAGCCGGGGCGGGTACAGGCGCAGCCCGGCGAAGTCGCGGAAGGCGATCCGGTGGGGTACCCCGGCCCGGAACGTGGGCAGGCTGTTCTGCAGGTGCGCCTCCAGGCCCACCCCGGCGCGGGCCAGCCGCAGCAGCGGCGGCAGCAGCAGCTCGGCGTAGTCGCGCAGGAAGTCCAGCGGGTCGCCGGGATAGTCGGCCAGCAGGTCGGGGAGGACGGCGGTCAGCGCGGTCGCCGGTACCGCGACCTCGCCCGGCGAAAGCCGCCCGGCGAGCCCGCCGCGCACGATCGCCGACACGTCCCGGCTGCGCCCGTCCGCGACGCCCACCGCCGCGCCGGCCACCTCGGGTAGCGTCAGCACCCGGGGCTCGTCGTCCAGCAGCCGGTCGAGCAGCGCCGAGACCGCCGGCCCGTTGCGGGTGCTGGCGACCGAGATGCTGCGCCGGGTCGAGGTCACCAGGATGTCGAGGGACAGCTTCAGGTACCGGCGCACGCCCGCCGCGTCGGGCTCCAGCAGCACGGTGCGCAGCGCCGTGGTCGGCGCGGCGGCCAGCGTGACGCCGGGCAGCAGCCGCAGCGCTCCGCTGGCGAGCAGGTCGCCGTACCGGTCCGGCAGCACCGTCGTGAGCTGCCAGGCGTGCACCGGCTGGAGCCGGTACCGGGGCGGCGGGGCGGGCAGGTGCGGGTACCACCGGCGTAGCAGGCCGCCCACGTCGTCACCGATGTGCAGGTCCCGCCGTACTGCCACGAACCCGACCGAGGTGAGCGGCGACTCCTGGTCGTGCGCGAGCAGGTCGGGCACCCGCCAGCCGAGCCGGGTCCGCCCGCACGGGTGCAGGTGGTGTCCCTCGGTCGCGAGCCGCTCGAAGCGCAGCACCGCGACGTCCGGGTCGGGTTCGGCCCACCCGCCCGGCCCGGAACCGCGCGCGTACGCCACTGCGAGGTTCACCACCGCGTCACCCAGCTCGGCGGCCAGCCCGGGAGCGTCCAACCCGAGCGCGTCCAGCAGCGCCGCCGGCCGGCTGCGTACCGGCTCGGCCAGCTCCACCCGGTCGAAGCCGTACCGCCGCAGCGCCCGCCCGGCGAGCAGCCCGCGCGCACCGCCCAGCCGCTCCCGCCACGCCGCGC
>JBKPCQ010000100.1:0-21083 GCA_046727455.1 Actinomycetota bacterium
CCGGTACGCCCGGCGGGACGGTCCTCGCCGCCGGTGCCGGCGTGGTGGCCTTCGCGGGTCGCGTGGCCGGCGTCGGCGTTGTCAGCATCGACCACCCGAACGGACTGCGCACCACCTACCAGCCGGTCGCCGCGTTCGTCCTCGCAGGGCAGCCGGTCGCCGTCGGGCAGCCGATCGGCACGCTGCTTCCCGGTCACGAGGGCTGTCCGGTCGCCGCGTGCCTGCACTGGGGACTGCGCCGGGGCGACGAGTACCTGGATCCGCTGCTGCTCCTCGGCGCCGCACGGGTCCGCCTGCTGCCGCTCAGCGGAGCAGCTTAGGCAGCCCTTCGGCGAGCCGTTCGTACTCCTCCGGGCGGTTGTAGACCTGCGCGCACAGCCGCAGCAGGAGCCGGCCGTTCCAGGCGTTCACGGCGACCTCGGCACGCAGCTCGTCGGAGATCCGCTCCCGCAGCCGCACCGCCGCCGCCTCGTCGCCGTCCACCGGTAGCGGGACGAGCCGCATCGGGAGCGGGCCGCCCGGGTCCGGCAGGTCGGTCACCCCGAGCGCGTCGCCGACCACCTGCTGGCCATGGCGGACGAGCGCGGCGTTGTGCGCCCGTACCCGCTCCACACCGAGGGTGCGCAGCGTGAACAGGCCGGTCGGCGCGGCCAGCCAGGCCGTGTAGTCGAGGGTGCCGGCCTCCTCGACGCTCGTCGGGAAGCCCGCCGGCTGGCCCCAGCTGACGACGACCGGCCGCACCCGGGCACGCCACTGCCGGGCGACCGTGAGCAGGGCTGTGGCGCGGGGTGCGAACGCCCACTTGTGCAGGTTGCCCACGAAAAAGTCCGCGCCCAGCGCGTCGACGTCGAGCGGCAGTGCTCCAGGGCCGTGCGCGCCGTCGACAAGCAGCGGTACTCCGGTGTCCCGCAAGGCCTCGGCGATCCGCGCGACCGGCAGCAGCCGGGCGGTCGAGGACGTGACGAGGTCGACGAGCACGAGTCTGGTCCGGTCCGGCCGCACCGCCGCGCGTACCGCGGCTACGACCTCGTCCGGCGCGGCGGCCAGCGGCACCGGTACCACCCGGCGGTGCGCTCCGGCGGCGTCCAGGGCGTAGTTCACCGAGCCGTACCCGTGATCGGTGGTGACCACCTCGTCGCCGGTACCCAGACCGAGCGTGCGGAGCACCACGGCGATCCCGGACGTGGTGTTGGTTACCAGCGCACTGCCCTCGGGATCGGCGCCGATGAACGTGGCCAGGTGCCGTCGCGCGTGGGCGGCCCGATCCGCCAGCCCGCGGGTGAAGAAGCGCTGCGGGTTGGCCTCCGTCTCGTCCCGAAGCCGCTGCTGGGCCCGCTGTACCGGGATCGGCGTCACGCCGACCGTGCCGTGGTTGAGGTACGCCTGGCCGGGGTCGAGGGAGAACAGCAGCCGCGCGCCGGGCAGGGGCTCGGGCACCGGCTCGGGTACGGCGGTCACGCCATGATCCTATGCGCGCGGATGCGCCTGCCGGTATGCACTGCGTAACCGGTCTATCGACACATGGGTGTAGATCTGTGTGCTCGACAGGGCGGCGTGCCCGAGCAGCTCCTGTACCGAGCGCAGGTCGGCGCCGCCCTCCAGCAGATGGGTGGCTGCCGAGTGGCGCAGCCCGTGTGGCGAGACGTGCGGAAGCCCGGCCTGCTCGGCGTACCGGGAGACGACGGCCCGCGCGGTCGTCGGGTGCAGCCGCCCACCTCGCGCGCCGAGCAGCAGCGCGGGGCCGCTCCGCCCGGTGGCAAGGTGCGGCCGGCCGTGCCGCAACCAGGCGTCGAGCGCCTGCTCCGCCGGCTGCCCGTACGGCACGCTGCGCTCCTTCGCGCCCTTGCCGAGCACCCGCACGACCCGACGGGACCGGTCGACGTCGACGACGTCGAGTCCGCACAGTTCGCTGACCCGGATCCCGGTGGCGTACAGCAGTTCCAGGATCAGCCGGTCGCGGATCGGTACCGGCTCCGCACCGGCCGGGGTCGTCACCAGCGCGGCCGCCTGGTCGTCGCGCAGTACCGCCGGCAGGTCGCGGCGCGCCTTCGGGCTGGCGAGCTGGGCGCCGACATCCCCGTCGAGCAGGCCGTCGCGGTATGCCCAGGCGGTGAAGGTACGGGCGGCCGCCGCCCGTCTCGCCAGAGAGGTACGGGCCGCGCCCGCCGTGCGCAGCCGTGCCAGCCAACTGCGCAGCACGTGGAGGTCGAGGCCACCAGGCTCAACACAGCCCATCCGGCAGGCATGGTCGAGCAGGGACACGGTATCGGCCACGTAGGCCCGCACCGTGTGCGCCGACCGGCCCCGCTCGCTGGCCAGGTGCCGGGCGAAGGCGTCGACGGCGGTGCGCATCGGATCGGGCAGCGCGGCGTGTGCCGCCTCCGTTCCGGCTCGCCGACCCATGGGGCTCTACGCTACCGCCGGTCGACCACCCGCAACGCGTACCCGCCGTCGCGCCCGACCACGTATCCCGCGGATTCCAGCGCGGGCAGGGCGCGAAGCACGTCGCGCACGGATACCCCGGCGGAGGCGGCGATCTTTCCGGGATCGGCGGCGCCGCGCAGCGGTACGCCGTCCAGCACCCGCGAGAGCTCCGGCCCGAGCCGGTCCTCCGGCCCGCGCGGTACCGGAGCGAGGTCGTCCCCGATGCGCCCGACCTCCTCCAGCACCTCGGCATAGGACATGACCGGCCGCGCCCCACCGTGCCGCAGCAGTTGATGGCAGCCCACCGACATCGCGGAGGTGACCGGGCCCGGGACCGCCATGACCGCCCGATCCAGCAGCGCCGCCCGGCCGAGGGTGTGCCGGGCTCCGCTGCGCGCGTTCGCCTCGACGACCACGGTGCCCCGGCTCAGCGCGGCAATCACCCGGTTGCGGATGAGGAACCGGTGCCGGTGCGGGTCGGCCCCCGGCGGCCATTCGCTGATGAGCAGCCCGTCCTCGACGATCCGCTCGAAGAGGCTCGCGTGCTCCGCGGGGTATGCCCGGTCGACACCGCAGGCGAGGACGGCGACGGTGACGCCGCCGGCGGCCAGCGCGCCGCGGTGCGCAGCCGCGTCGATGCCGTACGCACCGCCGGAGACCACCGCCCAGCCGCGGTTGGCGAGCCCGTACCCGATCTCCTGCGCCACGTGGTTGCCATAGCTCGTGGAGGCCCGGGCACCGACGACGGAGACCGACCGGTCCAGCGTGCCGGCGAGCGGCGGATCGCCGCGTACCCACAGGCACACCGGCGGGTAGGTGTCCCGGTCGACGCGCATGCCGCCCGGCCGGCTGATCCGGCACAGGTCGGCGAGCTGCGCCGGCCACTCCTCGTCTTCCGGTACCACCACCCGGGCACCCAACCGGTGCGTGCGAGCCAGCGCCTCCTCGGCGAGGCGTTGCGCGTCGCCTCCGGTCAGCCGCGCCTGCGCCGCCCCGGCAACCTGCTCGGCGACCCGGCCGGACACCAGCGCGTCCACCGCGCCGGCCGGCCCGTGCTCGGCGACCAACTGGTGGACTGCACCGCTGCCCGGCTCCACCAGGCAGGCCAGTACCACCCGGGCGGTCCGGCCGTCCACGCTCATCCCGTCCATCCCATCCGCATCCCCAGTGCCTCCGCCACGTCTCCGCCGTCCGGGCCCGGCCGGCCATCCAAATCGGCGATCGTCCATGCGATGCGGAGCACGCGGTCGAAGCCGCGTGCCGAGAGCGCACCGCGGTCGACGTACCGGCCAAGCTCCACAGTGGACGATCGGGGCAGCCGCCACGGCCGGCTGCGCAGCACAGTTCCCGGTACCTGCGCGTTGGTCGCCCACCCTTGGGCCGCCCAGCGGCCGGTGGCCGCCGCCCGCGCCTTAGCCACCCGTTCCGCGACAACGGCCGAGGGCTCGCCGCGCGCCGTCTCCTGCAACAGGTGCGCGGCGGTGACCGGGGTCAGCTCCACCTGGAGGTCGACGCGGTCCAGCAGCGGGCCGGACAGCCGGCCCAGGTAGCGGCGACGGACCAGCGGGCTGCACTCGCATGCCGTGTCGCCGGCCGGCTTCGCGCACGGGCACGGGTTCGCGGCGAGGACGAGCTGGATCCGGGCCGGGTACCGGGTGGTGCCGCGCGACCTCGACAGCACCACCTCGCCGCACTCCAGCGGCTGGCGCAGCGTCTCCAGCGCGCGTGCCCCGAACTCCGGCGCCTCGTCCAGGAACAGCACGCCCAGGTGCGCCAGCGAGATGGCGCCCGGCCGGGCAAGCCCCGCCCCGCCGCCGACGAGCGACTGCACGCTGGAAGTGTGGTGCGGCGCCTGGAATGGCGGGCGGCGCATCATCGGCGTGCCAGGGGGCAGCGCACCGGCGATCGACTGCACTGCGGCGACCTCCAGCGCGGCGGACTCCGACAGCGGCGGCAGGATCGACGGCAGGCGGCGGGCGAGCATCGTCTTACCGGCTCCGGGCGGTCCGACCAGCGACAGGTGGTGACCGCCGGCCGCCGCCACCTCCAGCCCACGCCGGCCGAGTTCCTGCCCGACCACGTCGGCGAGGTCAGGACCGTCGGGGGCGTCGGCCGGCGTGGCGTCGGGAGGGTCGAGCAGCGGGCCGCCGCCCCGGACGAACGCGATGAGCCGGCGCAGCGAGTCGGTGGCGCGCACGACGACCCCGGGTACCAGCGCGGCCTCGCGCGCGTTGCCGACCGGCACGATGGCACGGGTGATCCCGGCCCGGGCGGCGGCGAGTACCCCGGGCAATACGCCGCGGACCGGGCGGACCGTGCCGTCGAGGCCCAGCTCACCGAGCAGTACCACGCCGGCCAGCGGCGCCATCGGCAGCATGCCGGCCCCAGCCAGAACACAGACCGCGATGGCCAGGTCGAAGACGGAGCCGTACTTGGGAAGCGCCGCGGGGAGCAGGTTGACGGTGATCCGGCGGTTGGGCCATTCCTCCCCGGAGTTGACCAGCGCCGCCCGGACCCGGTCGCGGGCTTCCGATAGCGCGGCGTCCGGAAGGCCGGTCAGGATCAGCCCCGGCAGGCCGGTGGCCAGGTCGGCCTCCACCTCGACGACGTGTCCGGCCAGGCCGACGAGCCCGACCGCCAGTGCCTTCGCGTACGACATCTAGAACGCACCACGCAGGTGCTCGACGGTGGCCGGGCCGGTGGCCCGGGGCAGCACGCTGACCACGTCGAAGCGCACCTCCCGGGGATGGATCCGGGACTGCGCCAGCCAGAGCGCGGCGAGCCGGCGAAGGCGCTGTACCTTCGCCGGCACCACCGCCTCCACCGGGGTCCCGAACCGGCCACTGCGCCTGGTCTTCACCTCGGCGAAAACGACCGTGTCGCCGTCGCGCAGCACCGCGTCCAGCTCCCCGCGGTCGCACCGCCAGTTGCGGTCGAGCAGCACCATGCCCTGGTCGACGAGGTAGCGCACGGCCACCCGTTCGCCGTACGCCCCAACCGCGTCCTTGGCCCGCGTCATGGCGGACACCCTGCCCGGGCCGCCGGTCCGGCGGAAGCCCGTCGCCCGCGATCTGTGGATGGCGAGGGCGGTTGTGGAAAGTCTCCTGGTGTCCGTCCAGCCGCTGACCCGGTGAAACGCAGCACCGGCCGCTGAGTGGAGAATCTCGGGCGCATGCCGGATCAGCCTCTGGACTGAGGAGCACAGCGACGAGGGAAGAGACCGCCTGGAGAGGGCTACCACCGCGATAGGCGAGGGGCCAGGGTCCCCCGGAGCGCGGGATCGGGGTTTCTCCCCCTGTCCGGTGTGGCGCGGGGAGCGCACCATGGGGTTATGCGATTCATCTTGACCGTAGCCGGCCTGGTGGTGGCCGGTGTCATCGCCATATGGCTGATCAAGGCCGTGATCGGCCTGGTCATCGGAATGCTCAGCCTGATCTTCTGGGTCGCGTTCGGTGTGCTCATCGTCGGCGGCGCGATCTACCTCGTCAGCCGGGCCAGGCGCGCGGTCGCCGGCCCGTCCCGCCGGCGCCTGCCGTACTGAGCCGCCGACCTACCGAGGCCGGAAGGACTCGGCCGGCCGCCCGGGTGGGGGCGGCCGGCCGGCGTTGACGATGAACAGGGTCAGTTTCCGAAGCCGGTATCGGTCGGCAGGGAGATGTCCGGCTTCTCCAGCTCTTCGACGTTCACGTCCTTGAAGGTCATCACCCGGACGTTCTTGACGAACCGGGCCGGCCGGTACATGTCCCACACCCAGGCGTCCTGCATCTCGACCTCGAAGTAGACCTCGCCGTCGGAGTTGCGTACGTGCAGGTCGACCTGGTTGGCCAGGTAGAAGCGCCGCTCGGTCTCGACCACGTAGGAGAACTGGCGCACGATGTCGCGGTACTCCCGGTAGAGCTGCAGCTCCATCTCGGTCTCGTACTTCTCGAGATCCTCTGCGCTCATCGCGCCTCGCCCTCCACCTGGACCATGCCGCCATTGTCCCGCACCCATACCTGCGGCAGCGGGCCGTCGCCGGCCGCCACGCTGACGGTACCCCCCTGGAGCGCCCGGCCGGCAACCGCGGCCACGTTGACGTAGGAGAAGCGGTGCTCCCGGCATGGACCGTGGCGATGCAGTGCCTCCGAGTGCTCGGGCGTCACATACCCCTTGTGCTCGGCGAAGCCGTACTCCGGATGCTCGCGGTCCAGCTCGCACATGATCCGGTCCCGGGTCACCTTGGCGACCACGCTGGCCGCCGCCACGCACGCCGCGACCTGGTCGCCCTTCCAGACCGCCAGCCCGGGAGTACCGAGGCCGTCGACCGGGAAGCCGTCGGTGAGCACGTACGACGGCCGGACCGCGAGGCTCGCCAGCGCCCGGCGCAGTGCGGCGACGTTGCAGACGTGTAGTCCTCGGGCATCCACCTCGCCGGGCGGGATTCGGATGGCCGCCCACGCCAGCGCGACCCGTACCACCTCTTCGTAGATCCGCTCCCGTACCGGCGGGGTGAGCAGCTTGGAGTCGGTGAGCCCGTCGATCTCCCCGCGCCGGCCCTCGGGCAGGATCACCGCGGCGGCCACCAGCGGCCCGGCGCAGGCCCCCCGACCCGCCTCGTCCGCCCCGGCCACATGGGCGAAGCCGCGGCGCTGCAGGGCCCGCTCCAGGGCGTAGATACCGCCGGAGCGTTGGATGACGGTGCGACCGGGGGGCAGCATCACACCCCCACCAGGCTGCGCAGCAGGCTCGGGAGCGTTTCCGGGTAGTAGCTCTCCGCGGCCGACTCCAGCTCGGCCACGGTCCACCAGCGGTGCCCGTCGACCGAGCGCCGCTCGGAATCGTCGAAGTTCGAGGTGTCGACCTCCAAGGACGGCACGCGCAGCAGGAAGAAGTCCTGCTCCTGACGGTACGAGCGGTGCTCGAAGGAGAATTCGGTGACGTTGCGGAAGACCGGGTCGCCCAGGTCGGCCGGGGCCACCCGCAGGCCGGTCTCCTCGAACAGCTCCCGGGCCGCGCCCTCGGCCGGGTTCTCCCCGGGCTGGAGGCCGCCGCCCGGGGTGACCCAGTACACGTCGGTGGGATCGCCGGGGTCGGTGCCGTGGAAGAGCAGGACGCGGTCGGCTTGGTCGATCAACAGAACCCGGGCGGCGATGCGGGGTATCGGCTCGGCCACGGCCCCAGCCTAGCGGCGCAGCTTGTCGGAGCCGCTACCAGCCAGCGCTCGTCAGCGGCGCAGCTTGTCGGAGCCGCTACCAGCCAGCGCTCGTCAGCGGCGCAGCTTGTCGGAGCCGCTACCAGCCAGCGCCTGTCAGGCGGGCGGTGGTATCGAGTTGAACCCTGCCGGTACCGCCAGCCACCCGGCCCGATCGAACGGCCAGAACGTCACGAATGCCCGGCCGACGATGGCGCTGGTCGGGATCGTGGACTCCTCGATGTTGCCGTTCGTCCGGTTGTACTGGTCGCGCGAATCCCCGGAGTGGTACCGGTTGTCGCCCATGACCCACAGCCGCGCTTTGGGTACCACGACGTCGAACTGTTCGGGGCTCGCCTGCAGGTTCGCACCGTCGTCCTGATTCAGGTACGGCTCGTCGAGTACCGCGCCGTTGATCGTCAACTTCCCGCCGACGCAGCACTTGACGTGGTCTCCACCGATGCCGATGACCCGCTTGATGAAGTCGGTCTCGGTCGGGTCGCTCTTCCACAGCGGCGGCGCGGTGAACACGACGATCTCGCCCCGGCGCGGGTCGCGGAAGTCGTACACCAGCTTGTTGACGAGAACCCGGTCGTTGATGTTGAGCGTGTGCTCCATCGACTCGGACGGGATGTAGAACGTCTGGAGCACGAACGCCCGGACCAGGATGGCGACGACGATGGCGACGCCGAGCAGGATCGGGAGTTCGCGCCAGAACGTGCTCCGACGCCCGGTCGTCTCGTCAATCACGGGCGAAGCCTACGTCGTCGGGTGCGTCGGAGAAGTCTGGAACGCGCCGGAACGACCAAAGACGCGAGGATCGGTATGGCGATGGTCGCGTCGAACTCGATGGGCGTCACGCGGTCGTAGCTCGGCTCCGCGGACGTGGGTTTGGGGACGGTACCGAATGTCGACGGCGTGCCGAGCGTGTCCCAATGCGCGCTGGGCCAGACGATGACGAAGGCTTTGCCGATCACGTTCGCGATCGGTACCTGGCCGGAGCACCGGGAGTCGGCTGACACGAACCGGTGGTCTCCCATCACCCACAGGTTGCCGGGGGCCACATGTACCTTGTCGAAAGCTCGGGGACCGCAGTGCGCCGGCCCGGCCTTGCCCTCCAGGGGGGAGTTCTCGCTGACGTACGGCTCGTCCAGCGGCTGCCCGTTGACCATGACCCGGCCCTGCGGATCGCAGCATTCGACGACGTCGCCGGGTAGCCCGATGACCCGCTTGATGAAATCCTTCTCGCCGGGCTGGCTGATCCCGACCAGGTCGCCCAGGGTCCGGGCGAGTTTGGCCACGAACGAGTTGTTGACCGGCTCGGTGCCGGTCTCGGGGTTCCAACTGTCGGTGCCGCGGAACACCACGATGTCGCCGCGCGCCGGCTGCCGGGTGTCGTAGACGACCTTGTTGACGAGTACCCGGTCGCCGATCATGAGGGTGTTCTCCATCGAGCCGGACGGGATGAAGAACGCCTGGAACAGGAAGGTCCGGATCAGTACGGCGAGGCAGAACGCGACGATCAGCAGGAGCGGCAGTTCCTGCCACAGCGGCATGTTCTTCCGGATCCGCATGGCACGGTGGCGCCAGGCATCCTCTGGCGGCGCCAGCGCGACATGCCTGCCGTTTCGCACGTCCAAGCTCCCCGAATACGCCACTACCGCCCAGGGCGATCAGCTCCGAGCGGTAGTGCAGGTAACGTCAGCGCAACACATGCCACACCGAGCGTAAATCCACCCACCCTTTCCGCAAGAGTAGATCTCCGATAGCCGTTTGGCGACCCGATCGAGTGTCAGCTAGCCGGCCGCTCCCGGCGCTCCTTGATCTTGGCCTTCTTGCCCCGCAGATCGCGCAGGTAGTAGAGCTTGGCGCGGCGCACGTCACCCCGGGTCACGACCTCGATCCGATCCAGCGTAGGGCTGTGGATCGGGAAGGTCCGCTCGACCCCGACCCCGAAGCTCACCTTCCGGACAGTGAACGTCTCCCGCAGGCCCGAGCCCTGGCGCCGGATGACGACGCCGTTGAAGATCTGGATCCGGGACCGGTTGCCTTCGACGACCCGGGCATGCACCTTGAGCGTGTCGCCGGCGCGGAAGTTCGGGATGTCGGTCCGCTGCGACTGGGCGTCCAGGGCGTCCAGCGTATTCATCGCTGTTGTTTCCTCGCGGCTCAAGGCGTGCCGCGTCACGCGGCCCCGCCGGTGGAGACTGATGGGCGCCGCGACCGTGCCGCGGCAACCCCACTACTTTGCCATATCGGGGGCGGAGATCTGAAATCCGGCCTCCGCCAGTACCGCTCTGTCGCGTTTGCCCAGCGCGCCGGGTGGCAATGCGGCCAGCAGGTCGGGTCGGCGGGCGGCGGTACGCAGGAGGGCCCGGTCGCGCCGCCAGCGGGCGATGCGGCCGTGGTCACCGGACCGCAGAATCTCCGGTACCGGCAGGTCGCGCCAGGCCGGCGGCTTCGTGTAGACCGGTGCCTCCAGCAGCCCGTCCGCGTGCGACTCCTCGACCAGCGAGTCGGCGTTGCCGAGTACCCCCGGCAGCAGCCGCACGACCGCCTCCAGGATCACCAGCACCGCGACCTCGCCGCCGAAGAGCACGTAGTCGCCGAGCGAGACCTCGGTCACCGGCATCCGGGTCGCCGCGTGGTCGAGTACCCGCTGGTCGATCCCCTCATATCGGCCGCAGGCGAAGATCAGGTGTGGCTCGGCGGCCAGCTCGTGCGCGAGCCGCTGGGTGAACGGGACGCCGGCCGGGGACGGGACGACGAGACGCCCCGGCCCCGGGCCGAGCTCGTCCAGCGCGAACCCCCACGGCTCGGGGCGCATGACCATGCCGGGTCCGCCGCCGTACGGCGTGTCGTCGACCGTCCGGTGCACGTCGTGCGTCCACTGCCGCAGGTCGTGGACGGCCAGGTGGACCAGGCCGGCCGCGCGCGCCCGGCCGATCAGCGACAGGTCCAGCGGGGCCAGGTACTCCGGGAAGATCGTGACGATGTCGATCTTCATACCCCCGCCTCCCCGGAGATCTTGGACGCCAGCACCTCCCGGAGGGGAGGTAAACGTCCGGGATTCACAAATCCAGCAGCCCCTCGGGCGGGCTGAGCACCACCTGGCCGGCCGCCAGATCCACCAAGGGCACGATCGCCTTCACGAAGGGTACGAGCGCGCGGCCCCCGGAGGCGCGGCGCAGGACCAGCAGGTCGGCCGCCGGTCCGTGCTCGACCGCCACCACCTCGCCCAGAGCCTCACCCGACGAGGAGACCGCGCGCAGGCCCACGAGCTGGAAGTCGTGGTACTCGTCCGGGTCAGCCGGTGCCGGAACGTCGGCCGAGTCCACGCACAGCTTCACGCCGCGCAGCGCCTCGGCGCCGTCCCGGTCGAGTACCCCCGCGAAGGCGACGATCAGCCGGCCCTGGTGCGGGCGTACCGCCTCGATCGTCAGCGGCCCCACCGCCGCCGGATCGGTGACCATGGCTGAGCCCACCGCGAACCGGGTGCCCGGCTCGTCAGTGGTGACCTCGACCACCACCTCGCCGCGGATGCCGTGCGGCCGGGCGATCTGGCCGACGACCAGCAGCACCGGCCTAGTACGCGTCGACGATGTCGACGCGTACCCCGCGACCGCCGATCGACGTGATCACCTGACGCAGCGCCTTGGCGGTGCGCCCGCCCCGCCCGATGACCGTGCCCAGGTCCTCGGGGTGGACGCGCACCTCCAGCCGCTGGCCGCGACGCGAGTCGATCATCCGTACCCGGACCTCGTCAGGGTGGTCGACGATGCCCTTGACCAGGTGCTCCAGCGCGGGCCGGAGCGCGCTGTCAGGCTTGCGTACCGGCGTCGGCACCGGCGGACTCCTCATTCTGGGTGTCGGCGGCAGGGGCTTCCGGCGCAGCGGCCGCCGCCTTCTTCGCCGCCTTCTTGGCGGCCGGCCTGGTCTCGGTCGCCGGGACACCGGCCGCGGCCTGAGCCTCCGCCTCGTACCGCGCCCGGCGGTCGGCCCGGGCCGGGGCCACCTTCAGCGGCTCGGGTGCCGGCAGGCCCTTGTACTTCTGCCAGTCGCCGGTCTTCTCCAGGATGCGCTGGACCGGCTCGCTCGGCTGGGCGCCGACCGACAGCCAGTACTGCGCACGCTCGGAGTTGACCTCGATGCGCGACGGCTCCTCCTTGGGGTGGTAGATCCCGATGTACTCGATGGCCCGACCGTCGCGCTTGGTGCGCGAGTCGGCGACGACGATGCGGTACTGCGGGTTGCGGATCTTGCCCATCCGCAGAAGCCGGATCTTTACGGCCACGTGTGCTCGCTCCTGAGTCTTCTTGATTCGAACCGCGCGGCCGGCATCGTGGGGTGAACCGGCAGGTGGGCTCGTGGACTGGCGACGCGCCCGGGGTTAGAGGGCGCCGGGCGCGCGCCGGATACCAACGAGCCATTGTGCCAGATCCCGCCACCCAGGGTCACCTCAGGAGGTCGTCGGTGCGGACCACCGTCCCGAAGTACCCGTGCAGGCTGGCGGCGGTGGCCGCGCTGAGCTGGTCGGCGGTCCAGGTGGCACCGTCGGCGTCGGCCTTGTCGAAGGTATAGGTTGCATCCAGGACAAACCTCATCCGGTACCCGAGGTCAGCCGCCACCCGCGCGGTGGTCTCGCAGCACCGGTTGGTCTGGATGCCGCAGATGACCATCTCGTCGACCCCGGCGGCGGACAGCCACGCGTGCAGGTCCGGGGCGCCGTGGAACGCGGAGTGGATCTGCTTCTCGACCTCCAGCGCCGGGGTGAGGTCGGCGACCTCCGGCTTGAATTCGTACCCGGGCCGACCCGGCGCGAACGGGCTGCCCGGCCGGTGGTGACGGACCCGGACCACCGGGCCGGTCCACGCGGGGATGGTCCACTGTGGACATCCGCGGGTACCGCCCCAGGGATCGACCTGTGCCTGCACCTGATCCGGCAGGCGCACCGGCGTGCCGGTCGAGGAGCCACCCCTACGGCGTACCGGGACCGCTTCGCGGCGTGAGCGGCGTCAACCGGAAGACGCGCAGGTACCGTCCGCCGGCCCGGCGCTCATAGGTCACGTAGGCCGGCCACGTTTCCACGAGCAGGCGCCACAGCCGGTCCCGCTCCGCCCCGGTCACCAGCGCCGCCCGTACCGGTACCGTCGCGCCGTCGACGACGACCGTCGCTTCGGGATGCGCCAGCAGGTTCGCGGTCCACGCCGGGTGGTGCGCCTGGCCCCAGTTCGATCCGACCACCACGTACCCGTCCCCGTCCGGGGCGTACAGCAGCGGCTGGGTGCGCGGCTCGCCGGAGCGGCGGCCGGTCGTGGTCAGCAGCAACGCCGGCAGGCCGTGCCGGCCGATCACGGTGAACCGCGTGCCGCTGACCCGCTGGATCCAGCGGTCGACGGGTACCACCCGCCGGCCGAGCGCGGCGAACCAGGGCTGGTGGCCCAGCCGCCGGACGAGGCGCGAGTACCGGTTCACCGGACCGCCGGCCGGTTCCAGCCGTCGGGCAGCACGGCCGGTACCGTCCACTGTGGATCGGGCTGGAAGTCGCACCACGTGCCGTCGAACGGGAATTCGCCGGCCTCGATGAGCTTGACCACCCGGTGCCCCTCCGCCCGTACCGCCTCGCCGTCGGGAACCCAGTAATCGGGCCGGAACGGCAGGCGCTCGGCGAGCTCGTCCTCGTCCTTCCACCGCCACGAATGGTCCGGCCCGACGAGGATGTCGAGGTCCTGGTCGACGATGTCCACCCCGGCCAGGTGGCCGTCGTCCCAGCGCACCGCCGGCTCTTCGAGGTTCACGTACCAGCCGGTGAACCGCCCGTCGTAGGTGCGCAGCCACCATACCGAGTACGCCGCGCCGGGCGGGATGAACTTCAGCACGCCCGGTCCCTGCCAGGGTGCCACGCGGAGCCGGTACGGCAGGGTGATCCACTCGGCGAAGGGCATCGAACGCATCTCCCGCCCGTCCCCGGCCACCTCGTAGGCGACCGGCGAGCGGGCCGCCACCCACAGCAGAAGGCCGCGCTCCTCGTCGCATACCACCCGGGCCGGCCGTACCCAGCCCAGCCGGCCGCGCCGGACGTTGCGGTGCACGATCAGCCGCCCGCGGTCGAAGATCATGCTCGTGGCCGGTCCCAGTCGTCCGGCCGCCACAGCGGCGGCCATGACGGATCCGGCCGGAGGTCGCACCAGGTGCCGTCGAACGGGAACTCGCCGGCTTCGGCCAGCTGCCCGACCCACCGGCGCAGGATCGTCTGCCCCGGCGCGAAAACCATCAGTACGCCCGCGCGAGGTAGGCGACGAGGCCCGGCTCGTCCTCGGAGTCCGGTACCGAACCGTCGGCGCGGGTCAGGCAGCGCACGGTGACCCCTTCCGCGTTGGCCTTCGCCTCGCCCTCGATCCCGACCGCCGACCACGGCACCCGGGCCCAGCCCGTCGCGGACACGGCAATCGCATCCTCCACTGTGGACACGTCGACGGTGCGGTCCAGCCGCATCGCGAGCGCCTCGTCGTACAGCGCCTGCTGGTCGGCGTCCAGCGCGGCGAGCACCGCCGACACCACGTCGCCGACGGGCGTCGGGGTCTTCGAGCCGTCGGTACGGCGGACCAGCGTCACGGTACCGGAGGCGAGATCGCGCGGACCGACCTCGACGCGTACCGGGTAGCCCTTCAGCTCCGCGTCCACGGCCCGGCGGCCGAACGGGGTGTCCACCCGGTCGTCGAGCGCGACCCGCACGCCGGCCTCGCGGAGCTGGTCCCGCAGCTTGGCCGCGGCCTCGCCGACGCCCTCGCCCTCCTTGACCACCATCACGTACGCCTGGATCGGCGCCAGCCGGGGCGGTACCCGCAGCCCGTCGTCGTCGCCGTGGCACATGATGAGCCCGCCGAGCATCCGGGTCGAGCTGCCCCACGAGGTGGTCCAGGCGTACTCGACCGTGCCCGACGCCGAGGTGTACGTGATGTCGAAGGCGCGGGCGAAATTCTGCCCCAGCTCGTGCGAGGTACCCATCTGCAGCGCCTTGCCGTCGCCCATCATGGCTTCGAGCGTGTAGGTGTACGTCGCTCCGGCGAACCGCTCCCGGACCGTCTTGAGGCCGACCACCACCGGCATCGCGAGCACGCTCACCATGTGGTCCTCGTACGCCTCGTGCAGGATCCTCCGGGCGTACGCGCGGGCGTCCGCCTCGTCGGCGTGCGCGGTGTGTCCCTCCTGCCAGAGGAACTCGCTCGTGCGCAGGAAGAGGCGCGGCCGAAGCTCCCAGCGCACCACGTTGGCCCACTGGTTGAGCAGCAGCGGGAGGTCGCGGTACGAGTCGATCCACTTGGCCATGAACTCGCCGATGACCGTCTCGCTGGTCGGGCGTACCACGATCGGCTCGGCGAGCGGCTTGCCGCCGCCGTGCGTGACGACCGCCAGCTCGGGCGAGAAACCCTCCACGTGCTGGGCCTCGCGGTGCAGGTACGCCTCGGGGATGAACAGCGGGAAGTAGGCGTTCTGCGCGCCGGCCTCCTTGATCCGGTCGTCCATCTCGGACTGGATCCGCTCCCAGATCGCGTACCCCACCGGCCGGATCACCATGGTGCCGCGCACCGGCCCGTTGTCAGCCAGCTCGGCCTTGGCGATCACATCCTGGTACCAGCGGGGAAAGTCCTCCGCACGGGGAGTAAGCACACGCGCCACGAGCGCCCATCATAGAGGGTCACCCGACGACCCGGCCGCGCAGGACGATCAGGGCCGGCTCCAGCAGCGCGCGCAGGTCCTCCCGTGGATCGGCCCGGTAGACCACCAGGTCGGCCAGGCCGCCCTCGACGAGACCGGGGAAGCCCAGCCACTCCCGCGCCCCCCACGACCCGGCCCGTAGCACGTCCGGCGGCGCCATCCCGGCCAGCTCGTGGAGCAGCAGCATCTCTCGCGCGGCCATCCCGTGCGCGATCCCGCCACCGGCGTCCGAGCCGACGTGGATCCGTACCCCCGCCTCGTAGGCCGCCCGCACCACCGCCGGGAAGCCGGCCCGCAGCGCCCGCATGTGCGCGGCGTACCGGGGGAACTTCTCCTCCGCCAGCGCCGCGATGTCGTCGAGCCGCTGGATGTTGATCATCGTGGGGGTCAGCGTGGTCCCCCGCCGCGCCATCTCGTCGATCAGGTCCAGCGACAGCCCGGTACCGTGCTCCACCGAGTCGACCCCGGCCCGCACCAGCGTCGCCACCGCCTCCTCGGAGAAGGTGTGCACCGCGACCCGCACCCCGGCGGCGTGTGCCACCTCGATCGCCTCGGCGACCCGGTCCGGCGCGAACGCGGGCGCCAGGTCGCCGAGGTCCCGGTCGATCCAGTCGCCGACCAGCTTCACCCAGCCGTTGCCGTGCTTGGCCTGCTCCGCGACCTCGGCCGGTAGGTCGTCGTCGGCCACCTCGACGCCGATGTCTCGCAGGTACCGGCGGATCGGCGCGACGTGCCGGCCGGCCCGCGCCAGCCGCGGCATGTCGGGGTCGTCGTCCAGCTGGGGGTACCGGTACGGCGAGCCCGCGTCCCGGATCGCCAGCACCCCACCGGCCCGGTCGATCCGGGCCAGCTCCTTCGCCTCCGCCAGGTCACCGATCGGCCCGCCGCCCGGCCGGATCCCGATGTGGCAGTGTGCGTCGACGAGCCCCGGCAGGATGAACCCCGTCGTGCTCACCGTCTCGGCGCCAGGGACCGGATCGTCGGTGATCCGGTCGCCGACCAGCCACAGATCTCGTACTTCGTCGTCGGGCAGGACGACGCCGCGGACATGAATCGCCATGTGTCGTGTCTACAACACCGCCTCGAACGCCCTCGCGATCACCCCGTACCCGGCCGTGTTCGCGTGGATGTCCGGGCCCAGCGGGGGCGGCGCACACATCCAGGTCCACTGGCAGATCCGCACGACGTCGAGCGGTACCCCGTTCACCGGCGTCATATCGTCGGTGGAGTACGCCCCGGCCACGTCGGCGACCCGGAAGCGCCCGAGCCGGTAGATCAGCGTCAGCAGCCCGTTGAGCTGGTGGGCGAGGTCAAGCGACTCCTTGGCGAGCGCCTGCCCGGCGGGGCCGAGCAGCCAGGCGGCCAGCACGGTGTCGTAGTACGTCATCCCGGCGATCCGAGCCTCCGGCGCGGCGCGCCGCAGCTCCGCCACGATCGCGAAGAGGTTGACCGCGATCGTCAGCAGCCCCTGGCGGAAGCACGCCTCGTCGATCCCGGTCGCGAGGCTCACGCAGTGATCGACGTCGTTGCCGCCGATGTCGATCGTGATCACGTGTACCGCGCCCCGGTGCGCCCGCAGGAACGCCAGCGCGGTGTCGAGCTGGGAGCCGCCGCCCGGGTACGGGCATCTGCCGCCCGCGCGCATCGATGCGCTGGTTTCCCCGGGGCAGCCGAGGTTGTTCAGCACCAGCCGGGGCTGTTCGGCGTGCAGGCTCGCGTAGAGCTGTTGGACGTAGCCCTGGTCGAACACCTTCGTCGGCTGGTAGCCGAAGGCGAGCGAGTCGCCGAGGGCGAGGTAGTAGCGGGTCCCGTGCGAGGAGTCGTCGCTCGCGCTGGCGGGTACGGCCAGAGCTCCGAGGGCGACCGCCGCGGCAACGGTGACGCAGGCGATTCGGCGCAGCATGACGGTCAACCTACGCCGGTTGATCTCGTCGGGAGGTCCCCCGAACGGTCGTTTAGCAGATATGCCGGCTGCGCTAGGGCTGGTCCTTACGGCGGGTCAGCTTGCCGAAGTCGAGCTTCGGGGCCTTGAAGCCGGCGCCCGGGTCCAGGGCGCTCGGGTCGAAGCCAGGCGGCAGGCTCGGCATCCCGCCCGGCAGCCCACCGCTCGTCCGGGGCCGGGCGCCGCCCTTGGTACCTTTGCGCTTGTTCTTCGGCGACTTCGTCGCCTTCCGCCGGGTCGGCAGGCCCATCATCGGGCCCATCTGCTTCATCATCTTCTGCGCCTCGGCGAACCGGTTGAGCAGCTGGTTCACGTCCATGACCGTGACCCCGGAGCCGCGCGCGATGCGGGCCCGGCGGGAGCCGTTGATGATCTTCGGATTGGTCCGCTCCCCCGGCGTCATCGACCGGATGATGGCGGTGACCCGGTCGAGCTGCGAATCGTCCAGCTCGGCGAGCTGGTCCTTCATCTGCCCCATGCCGGGCAGCATGCCGATGATGCTGGTCAGCGGCCCCATCCGGCGCAGCGCCGTCATCTGCTCCAGGAAGTCCTCCAGCGTGAAGGTGTCGCCCTCCATGAGCTTGGCGGTCATCTTCTGCTTCTGATCCTCGTCGAAGGCCTGCTCGGCCTGCTCGATGAGGGTCAGCACGTCACCCATGCCGAGGATGCGGGAGGCCATCCGGTCGGGGTGGAAGACGTCGAAGTCCGCCAGCTTCTCGCCGGTGCTCGCGAACAGGATCGGCCGCCCCGTCACGTGCCGTACCGACAGTGCCGCGCCGCCCCGCGCGTCGCCATCCAGCTTGGCCAGCACCACGCCGCTGATCCCGACCCCGTCGCGGAACGCCTCGGCGGTGGCCACGGCGTCCTGGCCGATCATCGCGTCGACCACGAAGATGATCTCGTCGGGATCGGTCGCGTCGCGGATCGCGGCGGCCTGCGCCATCATCTCGGCGTCGATGCCGAGCCGGCCGGCGGTATCGATGATCACCACATCGCGCATGACCCGGCGGGCGTGCTCCATCGACGCCCGGGCGACGCCCACCGGGTCGCCGACCCCGTTGCCCGGCTCCGGCGCGAAGACCTCCACCCCGGCCCGCTGGCCGAGTACCTGGAGCTGGTTGACCGCGTTCGGGCGCTGCAGGTCGGCGGCGACGAGCATCGGCTGGTGTCCCTGCCCCTTGAGCCACCGGGCCAGCTTGGCGGCCAGCGTGGTCTTACCGGAGCCCTGCAGGCCGGCCAGCATGATCACGGTTGGCGGCTGCTTGGCGAAGCGGAGCCGGCGGGTCTCCCCACCGAGGATCGAGACCAGCTCCTCGTGCACGATCTTGATGACCTGCTGGGCCGGATTGAGCGCCTGGTGCACCTCGGCACCCCGGGCGCGCTCCTTCAACGCGGCGATGAACGCCTTGACCACCGGCAGCGCGACGTCGGCCTCCAGCAGCGCAAGGCGGATCTCCCGCGCGGTGGCGTCGATGTCGGCGTCGGTGAGCCGGCCCTTGCCCCGCAGCTTACTGAAGATCCCGTTGAGCCGGTCGCTCAGTGTGTCAAACAAGAGGAAGCCTCCTGGCCCATCCGCTCGGGTGGTCGCCCCCAAGGGTAACCGCCAGACGTCACCCGGCGGCGTCGAGCACGGCGGCGGCGACCTCCGCCCGTACCGTCGGGTCCGGCCACGGCCCGACCAGGTAGAACGCGTCGACCACGTCGCCGCCGAGCGTGGAGATCCGGGCGGCCCGCACGTCGGCGCCGTTCTGCTCCAGGGCGCGGGCGACCCGGTACAGCAGGCCGGGCGCGTCGGCCGCCCGCAACTCCAGGACCGCGGCGTCGGTGGCCGCGTCGTGGTGCCAGACCACCCGGGCCGCGGCGCCGCCGGTACGGGACCGGATGTGCCGTTCCAGCCGGGGCGGGAGCTGTCCGAGCGCGGCCCGCCGCAGGTCGGCGGCCAGGGCCGGGGCGTCCGGCAGCGCGCCGTACCGGGTCTGCACGGCAAACAGCGCCAGCGCCCGATCGTCCACCGTGGAGATGTCCGCGGTCACCACGTCCAGCCGGTGCAGGGCCAGGCACCCGGCCACCGTGGCGAGCAGCCCGCGCCGGTCGGTCGCGGCCACCGCCACCCGTTCCCCGTCGATATGTACCGCCGGAAGCTGCCCCGCCACCAAGGCCGGATCGGGCGTCGGGGCCGGCGGTACCTCGCCCGTGTCGAGGGTGCGCCGGACCCGGCTGACCAGTTCGGCGACCAGCCGCCCCTTCCACTCCGACCAGGCGCCCGGCCCGGTCGCGGCGGCGTCCGCCCGGGTCAGCCCGTACAGCAGGTCGAGCGTGGTCAGGTCGCCGACGGCCGTGGCCACGCCCCGGATGGTGACCGGATCGGCGAGGTCCCGCCTGGTGGCCACCTCGGGCAGCAGCAGGTGCAGCCGGACCAGCTTGCCGACCATCGCCACGTCCGGCGCCGGCAGCCCGACGCACGCCGCGATGGCCGAGGCGACCGGGGCGCCCGCCACGCTGTGGTCACCGGGCAGCCCCTTGCCTACGTCGTGCAGGAAGGCGGCGAGCACGAGCAGGTCCGGACGGGCCACCTCGCGGGCGTACGCGGCCGCCTCCGCCGCCGCCTGGACCAGGTGCCGGTCGACGGTGTACCGGTGTACCGGGTTGTGCTGGGGCAGCCCCCGCAGCCGGATCCACTCCGGGATCCACGCGCTCACCAGGCCGTACCGGTCGCACGCCTCCCACACGGGGATCAGCGCCGGCCCCGCCCCGAGCAGGGTGAGCAGCGCCTCCCGGGCGACGGCCGGCCACGGTACCGGCGGCGGCGGGCAGAACGCGGCCAGCCATTCCAGGGTCGCCCGCGCGATCGGCACCCGCTCGGCGGCCGCCGCGGCGGCGACCCGAAGCGCCAGGCTCGGATCGGGACGCGGCCCGACGGCGGCCCGGGCGAGTACGGCCTCCCCGTCCTGCTCGACCACGTCGCGCCCGATCGGCCGCCGCCCGGGCGGGCGCGGGCGCTCGGTGGTTCCGGCTCTCCCAGCTCCACCCGGCGACCCGGAACCACTGTTCCAGCGATCCACCGCGCGCCAGGCGTCGTCGACCGCGTACGCCACCGTCCGGGCGTCCTGCGCGACCCGGCGCAGCAGGGCGTCCCCGTCGGCCAGTTCGAGCAGCCCGGCGACCTGGTCGCGCTCATGCGCGACGAGCCGGTCCACCCGCCGGCCGGTCGCCACGTGCAGCGCGTCCCGGGTGTCGAGCAGCCGGACGTGCGCCGCGCGTACCTGCGGCCGGCCGGCGTCGGCCACCCCGGCCATCCCGATCGCGCGGAGGATGCCGAGGTCGCGCAGCCCACCCCGGGCCTCCTTGACGTCGCCTTCCAACAGGAACGCCAACTCGCCGTGCGCCTCCCAGCGCGCCGTCGTCGCCTTGTGCAGCAGCGGCAGCGCGGTGGCCGCGCCACGCCGCCACTGCTCCAGCGCGGCCGTACGGAGCCGTCCGGTCTGCTCCGGGTCCCCGGCGACGTGCCGGAGGTCGAGCAGGCCGAGCGCGACCTTGACGTCCTCCCGCGCGACGGCCAGCGCTTCCGCGACGGTGCGCACCGAGTGGTCCAGGCCGATCCGGGCGTCCCACACCGGGTACCAGATCGCCTGCGCCAGTGCTGCCACGTCGGTTCCCTCGTCGTGCAGCAGGACGAGGTCCACGTCGCCGTGCGGGGCGCACTCCCGCCGGCCCAGCCCGCCAACCGCCCCGAGCGCCACGCCAGGTACCGGCGGCAGCAGTTCCGCCAGCCAAACGTCGAGCGCCGCCGCCCCCGGGTGGCGGGCGGGGGCGCCGATGGGGTTATGG
>JBKPCQ010000101.1:0-3204 GCA_046727455.1 Actinomycetota bacterium
GGGCGTCGACTTCGCCGACCTCGGGCTGGTCGTGGTCGACGAGCAGCACCGGTTCGGGGTCGAGCAGCGCGACGCCCTGCGCGCCAAGGCCAACCAGCCGCCGCACGTCCTGGTCATGACCGCCACCCCGATCCCGCGTACCGTCGCCATGACCGTCTACGGCGACCTGGAGATCTCCACGCTGACGGAGCTGCCCCTGGGCCGCTCGCCGATCGCCTCCCACGTCGTACCCGCCGCCGAGAAGCCCAGCTACCTCGACCGCGCCTGGCAGCGCCTGAGGGAGGAGGTGGCCGCCGGGCACCAGGCGTACGTCGTGTGCCCGCGGATCGGCGACGCCTCCGACGACGAGACGCCGGCCTCCGACGACGACCGCCGGGCTCCGCTCGCCGTCCTCGACGTGGCTCCGTTGCTGCGCGACGGGCCGCTGGGCGGCCTGCGGATCGGGGTCCTGCACGGGCGGCTGCCGGCCGACGAGAAGGACGCGGTGATGCGCGCCTTCGCAGCCGGCGACCTGGACGTCCTCGTCGCGACCACGGTCGTCGAGGTCGGCGTTGACGTACCCAACGCGACCATGATGGTCGTGCTGGACGCCGACCGGTTCGGCGTCTCCCAGCTCCACCAGCTCCGCGGGCGGGTCGGCCGGGGTTCGGCGCCCGGCCTGTGCCTGCTGGTGACCGAGGCACCACCGGGTACCCCGGCCCGGGACCGTCTCGACGCGGTCGCCTCGACCTCGGACGGGTTCCGCCTGGCCGAGCTCGACCTGGAGCAGCGGCGGGAAGGCGACGTGCTCGGCGCGACCCAGTCCGGCCGGCGCTCGCACCTGCGCCTGCTGTCCCTGCTGCGCGACCGGGAGCTGATCGGCGACGCGCGTGCCGAGGCGATCGCGCTTGTCGAGGCCGACCCGGAGTTGACCGGCCACCCCGCCCTGCGCGACTGGGTCACCGCCCTGGTGGACGAGGAGCGCGCCGAGTACCTGGAGAAGGGGTGACCAGGATCGTGGCCGGCCGGTACCGCGGTAGGCGGATCGCGGCGCCACCCGGCCAGGACACCCGCCCGACCGCCGACCGGGTACGGGAAGCCCTGTTCGGCGCGCTCGGCGACCTCACCGGCGCCCGGGTCGCCGACCTGTACGCCGGCTCCGGCGCGCTCGGACTCGAAGCCGCCTCCCGGGGCGCCGCGCACGTCCTGCTCGTGGAGAGCGATCCGCGCGCCGGGCGGGTCATCCGGGAGAACATCGCCCTGCTCGGCGCGGGCGACGTGGTGAAGCTCGCCCCGTCCCGGGTGGAGGACGTCCTCGTCGGCGGCCCCGGCTCGGGCGGTCCCTACGACGTCGTGGTGGCCGACCCCCCGTACCACACCGGTGAGGCGGAGCTCGCGGGCGTACTGTCCGCCCTGGCCGCGCACGGGTGGCTCGCGCCGGACGCGCTGGTGATCCTGGAACGCAGCCGCCGCTCCCCCGAGCCGACCTGGGTGAAGGGGATCACCGGGGAGCGGTCTCGCCGGTACGGGGAAACCGTGCTTTGGTACGGTCGCGCTTCATGAGACGTGCGGTCTGCCCGGGTTCGTTCGACCCGGTGACGAACGGTCACCTCGACATCATCGGCCGGGCGTCGCGGCTGTTCGACGAGGTGATCGTCGCCGTGCTGGTCAACGAGTCCAAGTCCGGACTGTTCCCGCACGACGAGCGGGTCGCGATGCTGCGCGAGGTCACCGCGAAGTACGACAACGTGCGCGTGGACGGCTTCCAGGGGTTGCTCGTCGACTACTGCCGTGAGCAGGGTGCCGAGGTCGTGATCAAGGGTATCCGGGCGGTCAGCGACTTCGACTACGAGCTGAAGATGGCCCAGATGAACGTGGGCCTCGCCGGCGTCGAGACGCTGTTCATGCCGACCAACCCGCTGTACTCGTTCCTGTCCTCCAGCCTGATCAAGGACGTGGCGAAGTGGGGCGGGGACGTCACCCCGCACGTACCGGAGATCGTGGCGCGCCGGCTGGCGGAGCGGCTGAGGGTGGATACCCCGAACCGCTGAGCCACCCGGGCCTCGCGCCCGGCCTCCGCCGGCGACGATGATTGAGGGACGATGGGGTTCTGCCGCGCTGACCGGGGACGGCGCGGAGCCGCGAAGTGGACAGGAGACGCCGGTGGATCCGCTCGACCGTATCGACGAGATCATCGCGCTGGTGGAGGGTGCCCGATCGGTACCCATGTCCCGCAACTGCATGCTCGACCGTGGCGAGTTGATCGGCCTGCTCGACCAGCTCCGCCAGGAGCTGCCCGCCGAGCTGCGCCGCGCCACCGCCTTGCTGGACGAGCGCGACAAGATCCTCGACGCCGGGCGGCACGAGGCCGAACGGATCATCGCCGAGGGCGAGGCCGAGCACGCCCGGCTGGTCTCGGTCAACGAGGTCACCGTCTCGTCCGAGCACGAGGCGTCCCGGATCGTCGGCGAGGCGCGGAGCGAGGCGCAGCGCCTGCGCGAGGAGGTCGACGACTACGTGGACACCGCGCTGGCCAACTTCGAGCAGTTCCTCACCCGGTCGCTGGCCTCGATCGAGCGCGGCCGGGACAAGATGCACGCGCTGCGGGAGATCGGATCGTTCCAGTCCGAGGGCGAACCGGGCCCGCTACCCTTCTAACCCGATTCGACGGCTGAACAGCACCTCAGGTACCCTTTCCCTTCGGCCTCTCCAGGCCGGAGCCTGACCATGCATGATCATTCGCTGAAGCACCTCGACCCCAGGGCGCCGCTCGTCCTCGACACCAGGGACCTGCCGCGCCGTCCCGGGGCGATGCGCCTCATCCAGCGGGCTGTTCACGCACCGTCAGACCTCGGGCTGGACCTGATCCGGGTGCCGGAAGGCGCCGACCTCACGCTCGACCTGCGGCTGGAATCGGTCACCGAGGGCGTCCTCGTCTCCGGCACCGTCTCCGCGCCGGTGGAGGGGGAGTGCGGTCGCTGCCTGCGCCCGGTCGCCGACACGGTGACCGTCTCCCTCCAGGAGCTGTACGCGTACCAGGACAGCACCACGGAGGAGACCACCGAGGAGGACGAGGTCGGTCGACTCCAGGGCGACCTGCTCGACCTGGAGCCGGCGCTGCGGGACGCGGTGGTGCTGGCGCTGCCGAACCACCCGCTGTGCCGGGAGGACTGCCCAGGGCTGTGCCCCGAGTGCGGGGTACCCCGGGACGAGCTGCCGGCTGAC
>JBKPCQ010000102.1:0-15231 GCA_046727455.1 Actinomycetota bacterium
GCCGCGCCCCGGTCTCCCGTTCCAGCCGGGTGAGGTGGTGGCTGATCGCCGGCTGGGAGTAGCCCAGCTCCTGGGCGGCGGCGGTGACCGAGCCGTGGCGGGCCACCGCGGCCAGCACCCGCAGCCTGGTTACATCAAGCATGCTGATAGGTTAGCCGTCGGATTGGCATTGGACTTATGGGTGGTACCGCCGTCACGCTGGATACATGCACCTCACCGACGTTCTCCAGGCTCGCACGCTGCTGCGCCGGTACCTGCCGGCGACGCCGATGTGGTCCTATCCGGCACTCGACGACCTCGCGGGCGCGAAGCTCTGGGTCAAGCACGAGAACACCCAGCCCACCGGCGCGTTCAAGGTGCGCGGCGGGCTCACCCTGCTCGCCGGGATGCCGGCCGCCGAGCGGGCGCGCGGCGTGGTCACCTGGTCCACCGGCAACCACGCGCAGTCCATCGCCTACGCCTCGCGGATCTTCGGCAACCACTGCGTCGTGGTGATGCCCGAGCGGGCCAGCGAGGTGAAGATCCGGGCGGTACACGGGTTGGGCGCGACGGTCGTCCTGCATGGCGCGGATCTGACGGAGGCGCGGGAGTACGGGGAGAAGCTGGCCGAGGCCGAAGGGCTCCGGCCGGTCAGCCCGGCCGGGGACGAGGCGCTGCTGGCCGGCGTCGGCACCGCGTACCTGGAGATGTTCGAGGCCGCCCCCGGGCTGGAGCTGCTCGTGGTGCCGGTCGGCAGCGGTACCGGCGCGGCGGCCGCGTGCGTGGTCGGCGCCGCGCTGGCGCCGCACTGCCGGATCGTGGGCGTCCAGTCCGCCGCGTCGCGGGCGGGGTACGCCTCCTGGCGCGCCGGTACCTGCCTGCGCCGGCCCAACCGGACGACCGTCGACGGCCTGGCGACCGGCGAGGGCTTCCCGTTGCCGCAGCGCCTGATGCGCCGGTACCTGTCCGACTTCCTCCTGGTGAGCGACGAGCAGATCGACGACGCCCGGCGGGTCCTCGCGACCCACGCGCACACCCTCGCCGAGGGCGCCGGGGCGGCGGCGCTGGCGGCGGTACTCGCGCGCCCGGAGCACTTCGCCGGACGCCGCGTAGGCGTCGTATGTACCGGCGGCAACGCCTCGCCCGCCGAGATCGCCAGCCTGGCGACGGCGGGCGCCGGATAGCTACCCTGGAGCGGTCAACGGATCTCTCGGAAGGTGTGCCGTGGCGGTCAGAAGTTCTAACCCGGTCCTGAGCCGGTTGGGTGAGGCGGCACGGGCGGAGCACTCCTCGGGTTACCCAGCCGTGCCGCAGTACGGATACAGCGTCCCGCCGGTGACCACCAGCCGGATGATGACCGTGGACGACGTCGTCACCCGGACGGTCATGCTGGTCCTGCTCACCGCCGCCGCGGGGGCGGTGTCCTGGTTCGCGCTGCGGGGTGGCCCGGTGGTCTACTTCGCGGCGTTCGCCTCGTCGATCGCCGGCTTCGTCCTCGGCCTGGTGATCACCTTCGCCCGGGTGACGAACCCGCTGGTCATCTCGGCGTACGCGGTCCTGGAGGGCGTGCTCCTCGGCGTGGTCAGCCGGGCCTTCGAGCACTTCTATCCGGGCATCGTCGTCCAGGCGGTGGTCGGCACGGTCGCGGTCTTCGGCGGCATGGCGATCCTCTACAAGGCGCGGGTCCTGCGGGCCACCCCGAGGTTCACCCGCTGGGTCATCGGCGCGCTGATCGGGGTCGTCGCGCTGAGCCTGCTCAACTTCGTGTTCGCGATGTTCGGCGGCGACCTCGGCCTGATCTACTACGGTCCGGGGCAGAAGGCGGGCATGCTGCCGATCGTCTTCGCACTGGTGTGCATCGGCGTCGGGGCACTGACCTTCATCATCGATTTCGACGCCATCGAGAACGGCGTCCGCTACGGGCTGCCCGAGCGCTACGCCTGGTACAGCGCTTTCGGCCTGCTCGTCGGCCTGATCTACCTGTACTGGTGGATCCTCCGCCTGCTGGGCTACCTGCGCCAGTAGCCGATGACCGCAGACAGCGACCGGCTGGTCCGCGCCGTGGACCGGCTGGTCGACCAGGTGGGGCACTGGCCGCCCGGGCGCTGGTCGGTGCCGGCCGTCGCCGGGAACGGCACCCGTGCCGAGGTGGTCCACGCGCTCGCCCAGCGGCTGGCCGACCTGGAGGCGCGCGCCACCGGCCGGCCCGACCGGCCGGTGCCCCGCCTGGCCAACGACCTGGCCCTGCCCGACCAGGTCCGGGTGGTCACGCTGGATCTGGTGCGGGCCGCGCCCGACCCGGCCGCGCTCGCCACCGCGCTCGACCTGGTCACCGCGGCCCGCCGCGAACTGTGAGCCGGGTCAGGACAGCCGCTCGACGATCATCGCCATGCCCTGACCGCCGCCGACGCACATCGTCTCCAGGCCGACCGTCTTGTCGTGCCAGTCCAGCGCGTTGAGCAGGGTACCCGTGATCCGCGCGCCGGTCATCCCGAACGGGTGCCCGACCGCGATCGCCCCGCCCATCACGTTGAGCTTGTCCAGCGGGATGTCGAGCTGCTGGTACGACGGGATGACCTGGGCGGCGAACGCCTCGTTGATCTCGACGAGGTCGATGTCGTCGATGGTCATGCCGGCCCGGCGCAGCGCCTGCCGGGACGCCTCCACCGGGCCCAGCCCCATGATCTCCGGGGACAGCGCGGTGACCCCGGTCGACACGATCCGGGCGAGCGGGGTGATGCCCAGCTCGCGCGCCTTGACGTCGCTCATCACGATGACCGCGGCGGCGCCGTCGTTGAGCGGGCAGCAGTTGCCGGCCGTGATCCTGCCATCCGGCCGGAACACCGGCTTGAGCCCGGCCACCCCTTCCAGCGTCACCCCGGCCCGGGGTCCGTCGTCCGTGCTCACCACCGTGCCGCCGGGCGTGGTGACCGGGGTGATCTCCCGAGCCCAGAAGCCGTCGCCGATCGCCTTCTCGGCGAGGTTCTGGCTGCGTACCCCGAACTCGTCCATCTCCTCGCGGGTCACCCCGTACACCTGGGCGAGGTTCTCGGCGGTCTGTCCCATGGCGAGGTAGATGTCCGGTAGCTCGCCGTCCTCGCGCGGATCGCGCCAGGTGGGTGCGCCGCCCTGCGCGCGGGCGGCGGAGCGGGCCCGCGCGCCGTCGAACACCGGGTTCTGCCAGTCGCCGCCGACCAGCGCCTGCGCCTCCGGCGGCAGCCCGTCCGAGTTCCCCCGGGAGGAGCGCGAGACGCACTCGACCCCGGCCGAGACGAACACGTCGCCCTCGCCCGCCCGGATCGCGTGCATCGCCATCCGGGTGGTCTGCAGCGACGAGGAGCAGTACCGGGTGAGCGTCGCGCCGGGCAGGAAGTCGTACCCGAGCAGGATGGCCACCACCCGGGCCATGTTGAAGCCCTGCTCGCCGCCGGGCAGCCCGCAGCCCAGGTAGAGATCGTCGATCTCGTGGGGGTCGAGCTGGGGCACCTTTGCCAGGGCGGTGCGGATGATGGTGGCGGCGAGGTCGTCGGGGCGCAGGTCGACGAGGGACCCCTTGGCGGCCCGCCCGATCGGGGACCTGGCGGTGGCGACGATGACAGCTTCAGGCATGCCAGTCAGTGTGAGACCACGCCGGCCGCTTCGGCTACCGCGGGGTACAAAGCGTGAGCCCAGACACGGTACCCGTCGGCCGAGGGATGTAGCCGGTCGTAACAGAGAGTACCGGCGTCGGCGCGGAACACCGGCCCGGTCCGCTCGGCAAGGTTCACCGGGATCCCGCCGGCTTCCCGTACCGCCTCGGCCTGTGCTCGGGCGATCCGCCGTCCGAGCAGCCCGGCGAGCTGGCGCAGCGGGGGCGCGAAGGCACGCACGGCGCCCAGGTCCGGACAGGTCCCCACCACCACCGCGACGCCCGCGTCGCGCAGCCGCCGGACCGCTCCGGCCAGGTGTGCCGCCGCCTCCTCCGGCCGGCGCAGCCCCATCGCGTCGTTGGTGCCCACCAGGATCACCGCCACCTCGGGGCGGCCGCCGAGCAGCGCCCGGGCGACCTGGGTGCCCAGGTCGGCGCCGCGCGAACCGGCGACCGCGACGCTGGACAGCTCGATCCGCCGGCCAGCGGTGGCAGGGCCACCGGCCAGCAGCTCGGCCAGGTGCCCGCCGACGGTGTCGGCGACCCGGTCCACGCCGACCCCGAGCGCCGCGGAGTCGCCGAGCAGCACCAAGCGCAGCGCGGGGGCGGCCGGGTCGCCGATCGAGGTGCGCATGGCCAGGTGCGGGTCCGGCTGCGCGTACCGGCGGACCTTCGCGGCCACCGCCTCGCCCGCCACCACGACCGCGCCGCCGACGGTACCGGCGACGGCCGTGACCGTCGCCGCCCGCCTCAGTCGCCTTGCCAGATTCACGTCATCACCCCACCCCGCACGCCGGACGGGTCAACTGGATCCTGCGGCCGCTCCACGCGGGTCCGCAACCGGTGCCGCAGGTCGGCCCAGCGTCCCGCGGGTCCGCGCTCCTCGCCGGCCACCTTGGCGCCGCTGACCTCGGTGCCGGCCTGGTCGACGGCCTCGACGGCCGCCTGTGCCAACGTACGTACCCCGTCACCGGGCGCCGGAACCGGCCGGGTCTCGATCGGCCCGCCTGCCAGCGCGAGCAGCGTCGGGAGTACCGCCGTCGCAGCGGCAAGGTACCCGGCCGCGGACGGGTGGAACCGGTCGGCGGCGAACATCGTCTCGGGGGACGCCGCGAACTCGGGCCCGAGCAGGTCACCGAGGGACACCGTGGCACCACCTGCCTCGACCACCGCGACCGTCTGGGCAGCCGCCATGTCCCGGCTCCACTGCCGGGCCAGCCACCGCAGCGGCGGCTGGATCGGTCGGATCGTGCCCAGGTCAGGGCAGGTGCCGACGACCACGCCGGCACCCGCCACGCGCAGCAGCCGGACCGTCTCGGCGAGGTGCCCGACCGCGACCGGTACCCGTACCCGGTGCGTCACGTCGTTCGCGCCGACGAGGATCACCGCCAGGTCGGGCCGCCAGTCGAGGGCCAGCTCCCGCTGCGGTACCAGGCCCTCCGACGTCGACCCGACAACGGCGAAACTGCGCAGGGTGATCGGGCGGCGCAGCCGCTCCGCCAGACCCGAGGCGAGTACCGCGCCGGGTGTCTCGCGGGGCAGGTCGACCCCGAGCCCGGCGGCCGAGGAGTCGCCGAGCATCGCCAGCCGGACCGGCTCCCCGTCGTGCTCGGTACCGTACCGGCCGTCACAGCGCGGCGGCGGCGCCTCAGCCGGCGGGATGGTCCGCCGGGCCAGGCGCGCCTGCCCGAGAATCAGGAGCGCGGCGAACAGTCCGGCCAACCCGACCCCACCGCCGCCGTAAGCGGCGGCGGAAGCGACCCGACGAGTGCGACTCATAACGTCCCCCATGTTTCTGGACCTTCAAACGTAGCTCGATCACCCGTGCCGGTCCGGTCCCGCCCGGGTGATCTCCATGCGGATCAGTACCTGGCGTTCCCCGTCGGGATGCTCACCGGCGAGCCGCCGGTAGTACCCGACCAGCGGCTCCATCGCGTCGGGCAGGCTGACGACGGTGACGGTACCGTCGATCTGCGCCCACCTGCCCCCGAAGAACCTGTCGGGAAACAGGCAGAGGTACGCCCGCGCCTGATCGAGATCCACGGGTCAATTCTTGCGCGTACGGGCACTATGGAAGGCATGGCTCGACTGGGACGCAAGGCGGCACTGACGGCACTCTGGACGGCGCTGACCGCGTCCCGGCGGGGCGGCCCGACCCTGGGTAGGCGCATCGCCGCCATCCCGCGGATGACCTGGGCGATCGTCACCGGCCGGTACGACGGCAAGGCCCGGTTGGCCGCGATGGCGCTGGCCGGCGCGTACATCATCTCCCCGGTGGACCTGGTACCGGAGGCGTTCCTGCTCTGGTTCGGCCTGGTCGACGACGCGGCCGTCGCGGTGTGGCTGGCCGGGGCGGTGCTGTCGGAGACCGAGCGGTTCCTGATCTGGGAGCGGGAGCGGGCCCGCGTGATCCCCAGCCGGGTGAGGGCTCGTTAAGCTGACCCCGTGCAGTACTTCGACAACGTCGTCGAGCTGATCGGCAACACCCCGCTGGTCCGGCTCCACAGTGTCACCGCCGGTATCACGGCGACCGTGCTCGCCAAGGTCGAGTACCTCAACCCGGGCGGCAGCGTCAAAGACCGCATCGCCGTCCGGATGGTCGAGGAGGCCGAGAAGTCCGGCCAGCTCCAGCCGGGCGGGACGATCGTCGAGCCGACCTCGGGCAACACCGGGGTGGGGCTGGCGCTGGTGGCGCAGCTCCGCGGGTACCGCTGCGTTTTCGTCTGTCCGGACAAGGTGTCCGAAGACAAGCGCAACGTCCTGCGGGCCTACGGGGCGGAGGTGGTGGTCTGCCCGACCGCCGTGGCCCCCGAGGACCCGCGCTCGTACTACAGCGTCTCCGACCGGCTGGCCCGGGAGGTCGCGGGCGCGTGGAAGCCGGACCAGTACGCCAACCCCAACAACCCGCTGTCCCACTACGAGTCGACCGGCCCGGAGATCTGGCACCAGACCGACGGCCGGATCACCCATTTCGTGGCCGGCGTAGGCACCGGCGGCACCATCTCCGGCGCGGGCCGCTACCTGCGCCAGGTCTCGTCCGGCGGGGTGCGCATCGTCGGCGCCGACCCGGAGGGGTCGGTCTACTCCGGCGGCTCCGGCCGGCCGTACCTGGTCGAGGGGGTCGGCGAGGACTTCTGGCCGCAGACCTACGACCCGGAGATCTGCGACGAGATCGTGGAGGTCTCCGACAAGGAGTCGTTCGCGATGACCCGGCGGCTGGCCCGCGAGGAGGGCCTGCTGGTGGGGGGCTCCTGCGGGATGGCGGTGGTCGCCGCGCTGCGGGTGGCGCGCTCCGCCGGACCCGACGGCGTCGTGGTGGTCCTGCTCCCCGACGGCGGGCGGGGGTACCTTTCCAAGATCTTCAATGACGAGTGGATGGCCCGGTACGGCTTCCTGTCCGTCTCCGGCGCCGAGGCGACCGTCGGCGACGTGCTTTCGGGCAAGGGGGTGCGCATGCCCGAGCTGGTCCACGTCCATCCGACCGAGACGGTCCGCGAGGCGATCGACCTGATGCGGGAGTACGCCGTCTCCCAATTGCCGGTCCTGCGGGCCGAACCGCCCGTCGTCACCGGCGAGGTGGCCGGGTCGATCGCCGAGAGAGACCTGATGGACGCGGTGTTCAGCGGGCAGGCGCACCTGCACGACATGATCGAGCGGCACATGGGCCCGCCGCTGCCGATGATCGGCGGCGGGCAGCCGGTATCCGACGCGGTGGCGCTGCTGGAGAAGTCCGACGCGGCGCTGGTGCTCGTCGACGGCAAGCCCCGGGGGGTACTGACCCGGCAGGACCTGCTCGCCCACCTCGGCGGCCGCTAGTCCTCCTGGAGTTCAGGCGTTGGCCAGCTCGGTCGGGACGGCGACCACGTCGACGAACGCCCCCCGGCGGAGCACGGTCAGCGGCAGCCGGGTGCCGATGGCCGGGCCGAGCATGAGGCTCAGCAGGGTCTGTACGCTCTCCACCGGCTTGCCGCCGGCCGAGATGATGACGTCGCCGAGGTAGATGCCGGCCACCCCGGCAGGGCTGCCCGGGACCACCTCCACGACGCGCAGGCCGAGCCGCTGCCCGGTCCGCGTGGCGACCGGCGGCGGCAGCGGTACCGGCGCTCCGGCGACGCCCAGCCACGCCCGGCGCACCCGGCCCTTGGACAGCAGCTCGGACACGATGTACCGGGTCTGCGAGTTGATCGGTACCGCCAGGCCCAGCCCGTACCCGGCGACCGCGGTGTTGATGCCGACCACCTCGCCGGTCGAGGTGGCCAGCGCCCCGCCGGAGTTGCCCGGGTTGAGCGCGGCGTCGGTCTGGATCACGTTGTCGATCAGGCGGATGTTCCGGCCGTCGCGGGCGGGGATGGACCGGCCGAGCCCGCTGACGACACCGGCGGTCACCGAGCCGGTGAGGCCCATCGGGTTGCCGACCGCCACGACGAGCTGTCCGATCTTGAGCTGGTCGGCGTCGCCGAGCGTGGCCGGCGCCGCGCTGCCCCCGTGGACGCGCAGCACCGCCAGGTCCGCGAGCGGATCGCGGCCCACCACGTCGAAGCGCGCCTCGCTGCCGTCGGCGAACTCGGCGGTACCCCCGTTGGCGCCGGCCACGACGTGCGAGTTGGTGAGCAGGAAGCCGTCGTCGGTGAAGACCACGCCGGAACCGGCCCCGCCGCCCCGTGGCGTCCGGACCGCGAGCGCCGCCACGGACGGCAGGATCCGGGCGGCGACGCTGGTCACGACCTGGCTGTACGCGTCTAGAGGATCCATGCCGAGCGCAACGTGGAGCGACACCCCGCCATGCCCCGATTCGCCCTGGGCGTAACTGGTTCGTCGCACAGCCTGTCCGGTGACCGCCCTGGCCGGTTGCCTACCTTGGGTCGCGGGTCCCGGCACGAACGTTCCATCCGCGGTGACACCGCGGTGCTCCGCCAGCGCCGCACCGTCCCGCCGCCGCCCGCTCGCCCGACCCGGCAGTCCGACATGCCTCCGCCGTTCTGCCAGGCGCCTCCGGCCAGGCGCGCCCAGGGTTGGGCGGGTGCGGCGGGGTGAGGGCACGTGACCATCCGGTTCCCCCGCATAGATCGTGGTCACGTGCCCTCGCCCAGGTCATACGCCGGGGCCCGGAAGCGGACGCTTCCGGGCCCCGGCCTCCCTCTCTGTCCCCCTCAGGTCATGCGCAGCCCGGGGTGAACTTCGCGGACTCGACACCGGCCATCAGGAAGGCGCCGACACCGTAGTTCGTGGTGGCGGTCGGGCTGATCGGCTGGTGCTGCGAGGGGTGCGACGACGGCCCCTGCACGTACCCCACCACGCCGTTGGAGCGCAGCGCGGTGTTCTTCAGCCAGCCCCAGGCCTTCTGCACCACCGGCAGGTAGGTCGCCCGGTCCACGTAACCGAGCTGGATGCCGCGGGCCATGCTGTAGGTGAAGAACGAGGTACCGCTCGACTCGGGCGCCGGGAAGGCCGCCGGGTGGTCGACGTCCGCGGTCCAGTACCCGCCGGGCTGCTGGGTGGCCTTCAACTTGGCGAACATCGCGCCGAGCAGGGAGATGTAGTGCGCGCGGTTCGGGTTACCGGCCGGCAGCGCGGCGATGGTGTCGGTGAGCGCGATCACGATCCAGCCGTTGCCCCGGGACCAGTGCTGCGTGGTGCCGACCCACCGCGAGTCCCGCCACCACAGCGACGCCCTCTTGTCGTAGATGTGGCCCTCGGTCCAGGCGAACATCCTGGCCATCGCGTCGATCCACGCCTGGTTCTTCATCGGTACCCCGAGCCGGGCGAAGGCCGACATGCCGCCGAGCCGTACCGCGTCCACGTAGGAGAAGTCGTTGACCTTCCCGCCGCGTACCCGGGCGGTCTGCTTGTTCAGGTACGCCACCGTGTTGGCGATGTCCTTGGCCGGGTGCGCCGGGTCCAACTCGTACAGGTCGATGTACTCCTGGCTGGCCTCGGGCCCGTCGTAGTTCGGCGCGTGGGCGGGCAGCTTCCAGCCGTTGTGGTTGGCCCACGCGGTGGCGTAGGTGCGGTACTTGGCGTCGCCGGTGAACCGGAACGCCTCGATGTCCCCCTTGATGAACAGCGAGTTGAACCAGGTGCTGTCGATGGAGGTGGCGGAGTGGCCGGAGATCCAGTGGTCCGCCGCCTTCCGGATCGGCGCGAGATCCACGCAGCCGGGCGGGGCGGCCTGCACGACGGGCGTACCGGTGCCGGCCGGCGCACCACCGGACGCCGCGACCGCGATCCCCGGAACCAGACCGGCGGCCGCGACCACCGCCACCGCTGTTACGAGCCTGTACCTTCTCACCGGTTCCTCCTCCTCGTGCCGCTGTCGCGGTGACCAGCCTCGCCAGAGGCATCTAGGAGTGTCAATGCGGGTTTCCGCCCGGGCGAAGCCGGTTTGCCGGGGCCGCCACCCCTCGGCCGCCGTCGGCCTGTGCTATTGTTATGATATCACTCTGATATTGAGGAGACGTCATGGAGAGGCGGGCGTTCCGGGTATCCGGCTTTCTCATGTTCGCGGTCCTGGTGGTCGAGGGCCTCGCGATGTTCAGGCTGCTCGACTGGGCCAGGGTCCACGACGACGGGACGGTCTCCTTCTGGACCGCCCTGCTCGGCGGCCTGGTGTTCGCGATCCTGGCGTCCGGGTTGGTCGTGGTGAGCCCGAACGAGGCACGGGTCGTGCTGTTCTTCGGCCGGTACGTCGGCACGGTGAACCGGGCCGGCTTCCACTGGACCGTCCCGCTGACCCGCAAGCGGCGCATCTCGTTGCGCGTGCGTAACTTCGAGTCGGCCAAGCTGAAGGTGTCCGACTCGGACGGCAACCCGGTAGAGATCGCCGCGGTGGTGGTCTGGCGGGTGTACGACACGGCGAAGGCGGCGTTCGGCGTGGACGACCACGTCGCGTACGTGGCCGTCCAGGCTGAGGCAGCGGTCCGGCACCTGGCCACGCTGTACCCGTACGAGTCGCACGAGCCGGGCCGGCCGAGCCTGCGCGACGCGGCGGCGGTGAACGAGGAACTCAGCGGAGAGCTGCGCGAACGGGTCGCCCTCGCCGGTGTGGAGGTGCTCGAATCCCGCGTCACCCACCTGGCGTACGCCCCGGAGATCGCTCAGGCGATGCTCGCCCGGCAGCAGGCGAGCGCGATCGTGGCGGCTCGGTTCAAGATTGTCGAAGGTGCCGTCGGCATGGTCCAGCTGGCCCTGGCCCGCCTGCGCGAGCAGGACGTCGTGGAGCTCGACGAGGAGCGCAAGGCGCAGATGGTGGCCAACCTCCTGGTCGTGCTGTGCGGCGAGCGGGCGGCGCAGCCGGTCGTGAACACCGGGACCCTCTACGCCTGATGGCCGAGCGCAAGAAGCTGCTGCTCCGCCTCGATCCAGAGGTGTACGCGGCAATGGCCCGCTGGGCGGCGGACGACCTGCGCAGCATCAACGCCCAGATCGAGTACGCCCTGCGACAGGCGCTGCGGCAGACCGGCCGGGTGCCGTGGGCCGGCAGGACATCCGGCGCGCCCGAGCCGCCATCCGATGACGTACGGGGCCCAGGGTGAATTCACCATCATAAGAATCACCACATCGCTGGTGACTCCCGGGTAGGTCCGATGTGTGCGGTCGGTTGCCGGAGCAAGCTCCCCCGCGCTGCATAGGCAGCCATCGAAGTGGCCTGACGTGCAAAAACACGCCCTTGACATGCGCCGTTGGCGGAGTTTCATGAGGGGAAGGCAGGCGGACGCAACAGTCTCCGCGGGGGTGCCAAGTCATCAGTAAGGAAAGCAGCATGACAAAGTCGAACCCACGAGCGCCGCCAAATCTACACAGTCATCACGAGCCGATCGCGGGGGCGCGGGGCGGGTACAGTCAGGGCATACGCCCCATGACATTGACTCTTCGTCCAAACCAGGCTCCATCTCCCGATGGCGTTTCTTCCGGATGATCCGGACAGGGGGCATTTCACAATGAAACGACTTCTGGTACTGCTGTGCGCGCCGTTCCTCTTCCTGTTCGCGATGGCGGCGCCGGCGTACGCGGTCAGCCCACACTTCATCTCGGCTACCGGCACCCTGAACTCCGACGGCACCCTTACCGTGAAGTTCAAGGAATCCGGGCTGGGTACGAACCAGAACATCACCTATGTTCTGTCCGCGCAGGCGACGGCAACGTACGTCTGTGTCAACAACGGCGGGGCCAACCCGAGTGCACAGAACAAGACAACAGTCGCCGGTCCGGTCTCCTCGACCGGCACGTTCAACTCGGGCAAGAACGGCAATGTGACTGCATCGCTGACAGTCAGCCCACCACCGTCGGACATCACGTGTCCCAAGGGGCAGGACCTCGAACTCGCCCAAGTGTCGTACACGGACGTCCAGATCACCGACACGACCAACAACATCGTCGAACCGGTCCCGGGCACCTTCGATAGCGGATGCCTGTTGCCCGACGTGCGTGGCGCCTGTTAAGAGCCGAGCACTCACACCCAGAGGATCGGTGACACCTGCCGATCCTCTGGGCGCGCCCGCCGTCGACTTCAGGTGAAGAGTCTGCGCCCTGGCGGCTGGTGTCACGGCAGACGCAGCACCATCCTCGGTGCGGCGTCGATCGCGGTGTCCGCCCCGAGCCGCCGGAGATCATCGACAGCGGCGTCGGTGAAGACGATCTCGGCCACCTCAGTCGTCCGGGAGAGCTGACAGCGACTCCCGGCTGCGTCCGTACAGAAATCTGTCGAGGTGAGCTACGGAGAACAAGCCCCGGAGCGCGCAGCTCCGGGGCCTCGTCATGTCAGGTCAGGCCGTGATATCAGGTCAGGCCGTGCGGGCCACCCCGACCGGGCAGGTCAGCCCGTTCGGGCCGTGGTTGCAGTACCCCCATGGGTTCTTCGCGTCGGAGAGGTACTGCTGGTGGTAGTCCTCGGCGTAGTAGAACATGTCCAACGTGCGGATCTCGGTGGTGATCGGCCCGTACCCGCCGGCCCGTACCACCGGCTCGAACGCCTCCCGTGACCGGACCGCCTCGGCGAGCTGCTCGCCGGTCGTGGCGTAGATCGCGGACCGGTACTGGGTGCCGACGTCGTTGCCCTGCCGCATGCCCTGCGTCGGGTCGTGGTTCTCCCAGAAGACCTTGAGCAGGTCGGCGTACCCGACCCGGGCCGGGTCGTAGACGACCTGGACCACCTCGGCGTGCCCGGTGTACCCGGAGCAGACCTCCTGGTACGTCGGGTTCGGGGTGGTGCCACCGGCGTACCCCACCGAGGTGGAGATCACCCCGGGGATCTTCCAGAACATCTTCTCGGCACCCCAGAAGCAGCCCATGCCGAACACGGCGACCTGCGCGCCCTCCGGCCACGGGCCGGCCAGGGGCGCGTCCAGGACGGTGTGCCGGGTGGCTACCGGCATCGGCTCGGGTCGGCCCGGCAGGGCCTGCTCGGGGGCGACGGGCTGGTCGAGCTTGGTGCGACGCAGAATCACTTTCTCGCGCTCCTTTCGGCGTCAGATACAAGGCGCCGGAGGCGGGCGCAATTCCTTACGAGCCGCTGACGGCGGAGGGCAGGGCCGCCGCGATCCGCGCGGCGTATCCAGCCGCCTCCTCGTCGGAGGCGTACCTGCCCCGGGGCCAGAAGAAGCCGCGCAGCCCGTCCTTTCGCCGGCGGGGCACGACGTGCGTGTGCAGGTGCGGCACGCTCTGGCTGACCACGTTGTTGATCGCGACGAAGCTGCCGTCCGCGCCGAGCCCGTTCTGAACGGCGCCCGCCACTCGCTGCACAAGCCCGAAATATCCAGCAAGCGCGGATACCGGGAGGTCGAGCAAGGTGACCACATGGGACCGCGGAGCCACCAGTACATGCCCGGGAAACACCGGACGCGTGTCGAGGAACGCCACGCCGGACGGCTCCGACGCCACCACGAACGCCGGTACCGTGCCCGCGACGATGGCACAGAAGTCGCAGTCCGCCACAGGGGAGAAGACTAGCCTCGTGACCATGACCTACGGCTTCGACACCCTCGCGATCCATGCCGGCCAGGAGCCCGACCCGCGAACCGGGGCGGTGGTCCCGCCGATCTACCAGACCTCCACCTACGCGCAGCACGCCGTCGGCGAGCCCCGGTTGGGGTACGAGTACAGCCGCACGGACAACCCCACGCGCGACGCGTTGCAGGAGTGCCTGGCGGCGCTGGAGGGCGGCCGCGGCGGGCTGGCGTTCGCGAGCGGTCTCGCGGCCGAGGACACCCTGTTGCGCACCGTCTGCCGGCCGGGCGACCACGTGGTGATCCCGAACGACGCGTACGGCGGCACGTTCCGGCTGTTCGCCCGGGTGGCCGAGCGGTGGGGGTTGCGGTTCGACGTCGCCGACCTGTCCGACGTGGACGACGCCCGCGCGAAGATCCGGCCTGAGACGAAGGTCATCTGGGTCGAGACGCCGACCAATCCTCTGTTGAACATCGCCGACATCGCCGCGCTGGCCCAACTCGCCCACGACGGGGACGCCCTGCTGGTGGTGGACAACACCTTCGCCAGCCCGTACCTGCAACAGCCGGTCGCCCTGGGCGCGGACGTCGTGTTGCACTCGACGACCAAGTACCTCGGCGGGCATTCCGACGTGGTGGGCGGCGCGCTGATCGTCCAGGACGGCGAACTGCATCGGGACCTCAAGTTCCACCAGAACGCCATGGGTGCCGTTCCCGGCCCGTTCGACGTCTGGCTGACGCTGCGGGGCGCCCGTACCCTCGGCGTCCGGATGGACCGCCACTGCGACAACGCCGAGCGGGTCGCGGACTTCCTCACCCGTCACCCGAAGGTCCGCCGGGTCCTGTACCCGGGCCACCCCGACCACCCCGGCCACGAGGTCGCGGCCAAGCAGATGCGCCGCTTCGGCGGCATGGTCAGCTTCCGCACCGGCGACGCGGAACTGGCGGTCGCCGTCTGCAACCGGGCGCGGCTGTTCACCCTCGGCGAGTCGCTGGGCGGGGTGGAGTCGCTGATCGAGCACCCCGGCAGGATGACCCATGCCAGCGTGGCCGGCTCCCTGCTGGAGGTGCCGGACGACCTGGTCCGGTTGTCGGTCGGCATCGAGACGGTGGAGGATCTCCTGGCAGACCTCGACCAGGCACTGGGCTGAGCGTCGGTGAGCAGCGACACAGGAGGTTGCCATGCAGGACGAGCCGAGCACCTGGGTGGGCGCCACGGCGCGGGACATCGCGCGGGCGGTCCGCCGGGGTGACGCCTCCGCGACCCAGGTCGTCGCGGACCACCTCGACTACATCCAGGCGCACGACGGCACGCTCAACGCGTTCCGGGTGGTCCGGGCGGCGGCGGCGATCACCGAGGCGGAGGCCGTCGACGAGCAGGAGGACCTGGCCAACCTGCCGCTCGCCGGGGTACCGATCGCGGTCAAGGAGAACACCCAGGTGGCCGGGCTGCCGACGTGGTACGGCTCGGCCGCCGCACGGGCCGACGTCGCGGACACCGACCACGAGGTGGTGCGCCGGCTGCGCGGGGCGGGCGCCGTGGTCGTCGGTACCACCCGGATGCCCGAGCTGGGCCTGTGGGCGACGACCGACGACGAGACGGCGGTCACCCGCAACCCGTGGCGCACCGACCGGACCCCGGGTGGCTCGTCCGGGGGCGCGGCCGCCGCCGTGGCGGCCGGG
>JBKPCQ010000103.1:0-13548 GCA_046727455.1 Actinomycetota bacterium
CCGTCTCCTGCCGCGCGATCACCTCACGCAGCCCGGCATTCACCGCCCGCAGGTCAGCCACAAGTCGAACATCATCGACACGCCCACCACAACGATCAAGCCGACACGCCGCTGATCAGCCGACTACCCGTGACTGGTTACCGTCGATCCCCGGTCCATTCGTCCGGGTCAGCCGGTGAAAGGATCGTCGCGGCCTCGGTCGCCCGAGCGGCTCGTGGTTGATGACCGGGTTTCGTACGGGCGTGCACGCGGGCCGTAGGCCGTAGCGCGTGCGCGCGGACCGGCGTATGCCGGGCCGTCTTGATGTCTGTAGAGAAGGTTTTGAGCCAGTCGGATCTTGGTGTCAGTCGGATCTTTCTGGAACTGTGTGCAGTGTCGCCGGTTGATCGTTAGGCGATGGCGGCGATGTTGCCGTCGTCGAAGTAGATGGCTTGGTGCAGGCGCCCGCCGAGGGCGGTGGCGTAGCGGGCGACGACATCTTGTCCGGACAGCTTGCCTTGTTCGATCTGGGAGACGCGGCCTTTGGTGACGCCCATGCGTTCGGCGACCTGCTGCTGGGTCAGGCCGCGGGCGCGGCGCACCTCGGCTAGGCGGGTCCCTATGACGGTGGCTAGCAACTCCTGCTTGCCCTGGTCAACGGCCTGCTCGCCACCGGCTTGATCGACGTGCTGGGCGCGGATGTCGGACCAACGCACATAGCTGCTCATGACTGCCTGCCCTCTTCGTCGGCGCGTTCTTTCAGGTAGATCTCGTAGCGTTGCTCCGCCAGGGGGATGGCCTGGTGGTACCACTCGGTCCAGCGTCCGGCCTTGTCGCCGGCGACGAGTAGGATGCTGGAGCGCCACGGGTCGAACACGAACAGGATGCGCACCGCCCGGGCGCAACTCCTTGAGGTTCGCGATCGACGAGCCGTGGATCGTGTCCACCAACGGACGGCCCAGCCCGGGTCCGACCTCGGCGAGCAGGTCGATCGCCTGCACCACGCGGGCGTGCCTGGCCGGGTCGAGACCATCGATCCAGTCGCGGACCTCATTGACCAGGTAGACATCCCACTCCTCGTCGCCCACCCGATGAAGTATAGCGAACGGTAAACCGGTGTGGCCGGCGCGGTTGACGCTGTCGATGGGGACGAGCGGCCCGCGAAGGCGATGCGGGCTCATCGCGGTATCGGTAGCCAGTGGCCCGGGAGATCCCGAACCCGGCGGCCAGCACGGTGATGTCCTCGCGCTCGCGGAACCAGACCAACGCGAACAACGCCTGCCGGAAGCAGGTCAACGCCCTGGCCTTCTTCCCAGCACTGTCCTATATGGACGGTCTGCCCGTGTCGCCCACCGCCCGCATGATCCCTCCAATTCCTTGTTGAGATCACTTCACTGACGCGAAGGCGGTCGCTCAAGGGTGGACCGCTGGGTACGTTGCCGGTGTGGAACTCGGACGCTTCACGGACGCGGACATCGAGGCTGCCGGGGCTCTCCTCGCCCGCCGCCACGCCGCACAGCGGCGGGTCGAGCCGCTGCTCGCGCCCAGGTTCGAGGACGCCGGCGAGGCCACCCGCGAGGTCGCCCAACTCTGGCAGGCCGCGGGTGCGTCGGGCGCGGTCGCCCGATCCGCCGGCCGGGTGGTCGGGTTCATGCTCGGCACGTCCAAGTCCGGCGACTCGTGGGGGCCGAACGTCTGGGTGGAGGTCGCGGGGCATGCTGCCGAGGACCCGGAGACAGTACGCGACCTCTATGCGGTGGCGGCGGCCCGATGGGTCGAGGAGGGCCGCACGGCCCACTATGCCGTGGTACCGGCGACCGATGCGGCACTGGTCGACGCCTGGTTCCGGCTCGGCTTCGGGCAGCAGCAGGTCTACGCCATCCGCGAGGCCCCGCGGGACGGCTACCCGCCGGAGCACGTCCGGCGCGCCCGCCCGGACGACGCCGCCGCTCTCGCGCCGCTGGACCTGGTACTCCCGCAGCACCAGGCGCTGGCCCCGGTCTTCTCCCCGCAGCCGGTGCCCACGCTGGCCGAGGCGCGCGCCGAGTGGGTCGAGACTCTGGACGACAAGGAGTACGCCACGTTCGTCGCCGACCAGGATGGCGCCGTCGTCGGTGTCGCGGTGGGGTGCTCACTGGAGAAGTCGGCCATGCACTCCGGGCTCGCCCGCCCGGACAATGCCGGATTCCTGGCCTTCGCGGCGGTGCACCCCCACGCGCGGGGGCGCGGTGTAGGCCAGGCGCTCGGTCGCGCGGTCCTCACCTGGATCCGCGACAGCGGCTACCGGGCGGCGGTCACCGACTGGCGCGCGACCAACCTGCTGTCCTCACGCACCTGGCCACGGCTGGGCTTCCGGCCCACCTTCCTGCGGCTGCACCGGGTCACCGGCTACTGACCAGCCAGGCGACAACCGGCCAGCGGGCAACCGACCGGCCGGGCGGCAACTGGCCGGCCACGCGGCTACCGACGAGCCGGCGGCTACCGACGAGCCGGGCGGCAACTGATCGGCCAGCGGGCAACCGACCGGCCACGAGAGCTATTGACCCGCCAGGACGGGTGAGCGGCCGAGCGCCTGTGCCCCGCCGCGCCCCGGGTACCAGGTGCAACCGAGCCCGACGGCCACCACCCGCCCGGTGGACAGTACCCGTTGCATCGCGGCCGCCACCGCGTCCAGCGTGGGCCCGCCGGGGGCCGGGAAGCGCAGTCCGGGTACCTCGCCGGGGTCTACGATGTCGGCGTCGAGGTGCAGGTACAACGGGCCGTCGGCGAGCTGGTCGGCGGTCACCTCGTCGACCGTGCGGCGCCGGATCGCCGACCGGCTCAGGTACTCGACCTCGGGCGGGTCGAGGTCGCGGGCGTCGACGAGCACCACCCGGTCCTCGGGTACGGCGCGCAGGCCGAGGGGATCGGCGATCAGCTCGGGCCGGTACCCGACCAGGATGCGCAGCGGCAGGCCGCCGAGGTACCCGGACGTGGTGGTCTCCAACGTCTGGACGTCGCCGTGCGCGTCGAACCAGACGACCGCCGGATCCAGTCCGGCGCGCTGGAGGCCGGTCACGGTACCCAGGCTCGTGGTGCAGTCGCCGGACACGACCGTCGGGCGCCGTCCGGCCCGGACGGCGTCGGCGACGGCGACGGCGACCGCCTCGTACAGCACCCGCATCGCCGACCACGGCTCCCCGGCCGGGAGGTCGGCGGTCACGGTCCGCTCCGACGCGGCGGGCACGTCCAGGTCGGGCAGGTACTCGGTCAGGTGGTACGGGACGAGGATCCGGGTCATCAGTCCTCCGGTTCGAGCCGGGGGGTGACCGGCCGGAACGTGGTTGGCGCGCCGGGCTTACCGCCGCGCCGCCCCTTGTACTCGGGAACGCCCACGCAGGTGAACAGCAGCGCGGCGAGGTCGTCGGGCTCGCCGAGCAGGGCGGGCACGTCCGCGTCGATGAAGGTCATGCCGGAGGCGCCCGCGCCGAGGGCGTACGCGGTCAGGTGCAGCCGCCCCTCCACCAGGCCGGCGGCGAGCTGGGCGGCGCGGTAGCCGCGGTCGTCGAGGCCGGCCAGCGGCGCCGCCGCGATGACGACGTACGCCGCGTCGCTGGCCAGGTGCTGGCCGAGGCAGACGCGCAACAGCTCGTCGCGCAGGTCACCGCCGCGCACCGGGCGCTGTAGGTCGGGCCACCGGTACACGCCCGGGGCCGTCTCGTTGACGCCGTGGACGATCACCCAGTGTGGTACCTCGACCCCGCGTAGCGCCGCCCGCAACGGCCACTCCAGCAGGGCGCGCGGCAGCGTCCGGCTCCGGTCCATCAGCCGCTGCGAGCCGCGGCGCAGCACGACCTCGTCCACGACCGGCGACGCGGGGACATCGGGCAGTACCGGCCCTTCCGGCCAGGGCGCGCCGAGCTCGTCGCGTTCGCCGGCCCGCTGCGCGGCGGTGCACAGCGGGAACTCGACCGGTGGCAGGTCGCCGGTCGCGGCGGGGCCGGTGGGGACGATCGCGGGATCTCCGTCGCCGAAGGACAGCAGCGCCACCGGGTACTCGTGCACGCCGTCCGCGCCGACCAGCGCGCGCAGCCCCGCGTCCGGGAACAGGCTGCGCAGCCGTGGCGCCAGCCCGGCGCTCGCGGCCGCCGTGGTCAGGTGCGACAGCAGCGTACCGGCGTCCCAGTACAGGTGCCGCCAGCCGCGCTCGGCGTAGCGCCAGCCGGTCCGCCACGGTACCCCCGTGATGACCAGGGTTGTCGCGGCCCCGCCGGCGGCCGGCGCGACCTGGACCAGCGCGTGCTCCTGCCCGTCGTACCAGTGCACGCCGTCCGGAACCCCGGCGACGCCGCGCGTGCTCGCGTAGACCTCCAGCGGGAAGCGCGCGCCGGCCGAACCGCTCGCGCGGAACGGCATCAGCCACCCGTTGCGCTCGGCCACCCGTACGATCCCGGCCCCCAGGAACAGCACCCGCCCGAGTTGCGCCGCGTCCAGCGGCTGGGCGGCGACCTGCTGCCCGGCCAGCGCCGCGGTCGCGGACACGCCGGGATCGGGCAGGTCGCGGGGGAGCGGTAGGACGGGCAGGTCTCGGTACGCCTTCATCGGGGGTGGCCGGGTCGCGACGTCGTTCGGAACCAGGTCGTGGCGCACCCGGGGGTCCTCGACCGGCACGTTCCACGGCCGGGCCCCGGTGTAGGACGTCAGCCGGTGCAGCAGCCCGGCACCCCACTCCAGCTCCACCGGCCCATCCTGCCAGACCGCATAGATTGGGGCTCGTGATTAGCGTTGAGGAGCGCGGCGCCATCGCCGTCGTACGGTTCGACAGCGGCAGGGTGAACCTGCTCGACCTGGAGCTGCTGCTGGCCTTCACCGAGACCATGCACCGGCTGGCGGACGGGCCGGCGGTCGTGCTGACCGGTACCGGAAGCGTGTTCTCCGCAGGCGTCGACCTGCGCCGCGTCGTGGCCGGCGGCCCGGCGTACCTCCGTGAGTTCCTGCCCGCGCTCGACGCGGCGTTCCTCGCCGTGTTCGACCATCCGCGGCCGGTTGTCGCGGCGGTGAACGGGCACGCGATCGCCGGCGGGTGCGTCATCGCCGCCGCGAGCGACGAGCGGTTGATGTCCGGCGGCACGATCGGCCTGACCGAGCTGCTCGTCGGCGTGCCGTTCCCGATCTCGGCGCTGGAGATCATGCGGTTCGCGGCCGGTCCCGCCACATCGAGCCTGGCGCTCACCGGCCGCACGGTGGGTCCCGAGGAGGCGCTGAGCACCGGCCTCGTCCACGCCGTCGTGGCGCCGGATGAGCTGCTCGACCACGCCGTACGGCGCGCCGGGGAGCTGGGGCGGCTGCCCGTGGTGGCGTACGCACTGACCAAGGAGCAGTTGCACCGGCCGGCGCGGCGGCGGATCCACGAGTTCGGGCCGGTCGACGATCCCCGCATCGCCGCGATGTGGGAGGGCGAGGCGGGGCTCGCGGCCATCGCCGGGTACCTGGACCGGCTGGGCCGGCGGCGGGAGGGATGAGGCGGTGGAGATGGTCCGGTACGACAAGCGGGACCGCCTGGCGTTCGTGACGTTGAACCGTCCCGAGGTCAGGAACGCGATCGACCCGCTCACGCATGACGAGCTGTGCCGGATCTGGCGGGACTTCCGCGACGACGACGAGGTCGACGTCGCCATCCTGTCGGGTGCCGGCGGTACCTTCTGCGCAGGCGCGGACCTGCGTACCTACGTTCCGCAGAACTACGTCGACGCCAGCCCGGCCCGGGTCCGCGAGATCGTCGACCTGGGCATCGGCGGGCTGACCCGGGGCCTGCACCGGATCCGCAAGCCGGTGATCGCCGCGGTGGACGGTTGGGCCCTCGCGGCCGGTCTGGAGCTGGCACTGGCATGCGACCTGCGGATCGCCTCCGACCGCGCGACGTTCGGCTCGTTCGAGGCCCGCCGGGGGTTCCACCACGGCGACGGGGGGATCCCCCGGCTCGTGAACACGTGCGGGGTCGGGGTGGCCATGCAGCTCGTGCTGACCGCCGAGCCGATCGACGCGGCACGGGCGTTGCAGTGCAACCTCGTGATGAAGGTGGTTCCGCACGATCGGCTGATGGCGGAGGCCGAGCTGGTCGCCCGCCAGATCCTGCGCAACTCGCAGCGTGCGGTGCGCTCGGCCAAGGAGACGATCCTCGAGGTGATCGGGAAGCCGCTGGACGACCAGCTGCGCATCGAGGGCTGGAACTCGTACACGTGTGTCGACCGGGCCGAGACCGCCGCACTCCTCGGGCAGTTCTACGACAGGACCGACGCGGGACGGGCCGGGACGGCTACTGACAGTTGATCCATAGCTACGTGTCGCTCGATCGATGCCGGGCTAGCGACGGGGCTCCGCGCGACCGCTACGCTGCTCGTCGGGTTACGGGCCGATTACGGCTGAGGAGGCAGGGGATGACGCTGACCAGCGCCGAGCCGCAGCCACAGCCGGCCTCCCCGGTCGCTGCCGAGGCGGAGCCGGCGGCACCCGACCGGCGGCTGCGGGGCTGGCACGCCGACCTCCTGGTCGCCGCCGGGTACCTGCTCGGCGCCTGCTGCGTCATGGTCAACCTGCTCGGTCACCCGGTGCTGCGGACGGTGCGCTGGGGAGCCACCGGGCAGGTCTTCAGCGAGTGGATGCTGCGGCACGGGGCCGGGTTCGTCTCCGGCGGGCAGCCGCTGCTGCACGCCACCCTGCCGGACGGTACCGGCTGGATCGACGTCCTCGGCGGGCACGGCTTCCCCGGCCTGTCCGTGGTCCTCGCCCCGCTCACCCTGCTCATCGGGCCGGCCCGGACCTTCGCCGTCGCCGTCCCGCTGTGCCTCGCCGGCACCGCCTACGCGTGGTACCACGTCCTGTCCCGACACGTGGTGCGCAACCGGTCGGTGGCGGTCCTGGCCGGAGCCCTCGGCGGGTTCGCGCCGGCCATGATCGCCCACGCCCAGGGCGACCTGGGCCGGGTGGCCCAGTTTCTCATCCCGTTCCTGATCTGGCAGGCCGTGCGGTTGCGCGAGCCCGGGCGCGCGGTGCGCGGCGGGCTGGCGGTCGGGCTGCTCGCCGCCGGGCAGGCGGTGATCGACGAGGAGATGCTGCTACTGGTGGGGCTCGGCGGCGCGGTGTTCCTCGTGGCGCACGCGGTCGGGGCATGGCCGGCGGCCCGGCGGCAGGCGCCCGCGTTCCTGCGCGGGGTCGCGGTCGCGGTACCGGTCACGGCGGTACTGCTGGCATTTCCGATCTGGCGGCAGTACACCGGCCCGCACGCGCACCGCGCCGACCCCGCCGGCATGGACCTGTTCTCCTACGTCGCGTTCGGCACCCAGTCGCTGGCCACCTGGCCGCTCGGCCAGCTCCACCACGCCCGCCAGGTCACCGAGCAGCACACCTTCTACGGCTGGCCGCTGCTGATCCTGCTGGTCGCCGGTCTGTGGTGGGCGCGCGGGCCGGCCCGGACCGTCGCCGCCACCGCCGGGGTGCTGGCCGTTCTGGCGCTCGGCGCCGACGTCACGCTCAACGACGCGCCGCTGGGCGTCGTGGGCCCGTGGCGGTGGCTCGGGCAGCTTCCGCTGCTGCGCACGGTACCCGCGCTGGACCTGGCGCTCGCCGTGCTGCCGCTGGTGGTGCTGCTGTTCGCCCTCGTGGCCGACCGGGGTTCCGACCTCGTCCGGGCCGCCGCCGACCGGTTCGCCACGATCGCCTGGTACGGGGTGCTGGCGGCGGTACTGGTGCCGCTGGTACCGGTACCGGTCGAGGTGGTGGACCGGTACGGGCCGGCCTGGCGGACCGCGGTAGCCATCGCCCGGGCGAGCGGGGTCACGACATGACGGCCGTACAGGACACGGATACGGTCGCGGTAGTACCGGCGCCCGGGACGACCGGGGGCCGCCCCCGGCGCCACCGCCCCGGCGCGGGGCTGCTCGCCGGGCTGGTGTACCTGGTCGGCGGCTGGTGGGTGGCCCGGCACCTGTGGGAGGACCCCGGGCAGCGGGTCCTCGTCAGCTTCCCGCCGGACCATTACCAGTTCGAGTTCTGGCTCAGCCATGCGGCGCGCATCTTCACGCACGGCGCGAGTCCCTTCTTCACGGCGCAGCTGAACGTGCCCGACGGCGTGAACGTCATGGGGAACGTCGGCGCGTACGGGATGACCGTGCCGCTGGTACCGGTGACGCTGATCTTCGGACCGCCGGTGGCGTTCGCGCTCATGGTGACGCTGGCGCCGTCCCTCACCGCGCTGTGCTGGTACCTGCTGTTCTCCCGGCGGCTGGTGCGGTCCCGCTGGGCGGCCGCCGTGGCCGGCGGGTTCTGCGGGTTCGCCCCGGGCATCGTCGCTCAGGACAACGTGCACCCGCACGTGGCGATGCAGGCCGCGGTACCGCTGATCGTGTGGCAGTTGCTCCGCCTGCGGGACCGGGAGCTGCCGGCCTGGCGCCCCGGCCTGCTCATCGGGCTGCTGGTCGTCTACCAGTTCTTCGTCAACGAGGAGATCCTGCTCCTCACCGCCCTGGGCTGCCTGGTCTTCGTGCTGGCGTGGGCCGCGTTCGACCGGGCCGCCGCGGCGGCGCTGGCCGGCCGGCTGATGGTCGCGCTCGCGGTCGGCGGCGCCCTGGCGGCGCTGCTGCTCGCGTACCCGATGTGGTACCAGTTCTTCGGCCCGCAGCACTACCACGGCTTCGGCGACTTCCCCGACTGGTTCGGCACGGACCTCGACTCGTTCACCGCGTTCCCCACCCAGTCGCTGGCTGAGGGCATGGACAGCCTGCGGGCCGCGAACAACATCGTCGAGGAGACCGCCTTCTTCGGCTGGCCGCTGATCGTGATGGCGGTGGCGTGGATCGCGATGACCTGGCGGCACGCCGTGGTGCGCGCGGCCACGGTCTCGGCCGTGCTGTTCACGGTCGCCTCGCTGGGCGCCTACCTGCACCTGGCCGGCGCCCGGACGGGCGTCTGGGCGCCGTGGCGGCTGGTCGCGCACCTGCCGCTGCTCGACTCGGTGATCGCCAGCCGGCTGGTGCTGGTGGTCGTACCGATGCTGGCGGTGCCCCTCGCGCTCGTGCTGGACCGGCTGCTGTCCGGCGAGGTCCCGACCCGGCCGGGGATCCGGGCGATCGGGCTGGCCGGGGTACTTGTGGCACTGGTACCGCTGGTTCCGCTGCCGTTCGCGGCCACCCCCCGGCCGGCCCTGCCCAGCTTCGTCACGTCGGGGGAGTGGCGGCGGTACGTCCCGGCCGGGCGCTCGATGCTGCTGATCCCGATGCCGACCGGCCTCGTCGGCGTGGTGGCGCTGCAGTGGAGCGCCGCCACGCTCGACGACCTGCCGCTGGCCGGCGGGTACTTCAACGGGCCCAACCCGGACAGCCCCGACGGGGAGGGCATGTTCGGGCCGCCGCACCGGCCGACGTCCGACCTGCTCCTCGGTGTCGTCAACGCCGGCCGGGTGCCGTCGCTGACCGACACCGACCGGCGGAACGCGGTCGAGGACCTCCGGCACTGGCGGGCGTCGGTGGTCGTGCTCAGCCCGGACCAGGCGGAGGCGGACCGGCTCCGGGTGACCATGACCGAACTGACCGGCGTGCAGCCCGCATACACCGGTGACGTATGGCTGTGGGACGTGCGTTCGCTGACCGGCCCGTGATGACAGCGTCGAAGACACCACCGGCCGTTCGGCTGATACCTACTGGCGGAGTCGGCAGACTGTCAACGGGGACAGTTGCACAAGCGGGTGGGTGCCGACGGTGGCGCCTTAGCGTGGGAACGCTGCGCTTCCATCGCTAGGGAGGTTGCTTGATGAAGCTCACCCGCACCGCCTGTGCCGTCGCGGCCGGTACCCTGGCCGCTGCCGTCGGACTCGGTATGCCCGCCTCCGCTTCGTCGCCGGTCGTCGTCGTGCCCGCCGGTGGCTCCATTCAACAGGCGCTCGACGACGCGGCGCCGGGCTCGACCATCCAGTTACTTCCGGGTGTGTACAGCGGCGGCGTCGCCGTACACACCGACGGAATCACCATTCGCGGTGCCGGTCCGGCCACGGTGCTGGAACCCGGGGCCGTCGACCACTGCGCGCCGCAGGGGGCGGGCAGCGGTATCTGTGTCTTCGGACGCCCGACGCATCTGGTCACCGACGTGCACGTCGAATCGTTGACACTGCACGGGTTCGAGGAGTTCGGCATGGTGGGCCTGTTCACCGACCGGCTGACCGTCACCCGGGTCACCGCCCGGGGCAACGGTGACTACGGCATCGCCGAGTTCGTCTCGACGCGCGGCTCGTTCACCCACAACCGGGTGATCGACAACGCGGCGGAGGCGGGAATCTACATCGGTGACATCCCCGACGCCGGCGGTACGGAGGTCGCCGACAACTTCGGCACGGGCAACGAGATGGGGGTGCTGGTCCGCCACGCGCACCACGTCTTCGTCACCGGCAACGTCCTCGTCGGAAACTGCACTGGCGTCGCGCTGGTCGACGACGGCCAGCCGGGCAGCCAGGGAGACACCCGGGTGAGCGACAACGTCATCGCGGACAACAACAAGGTCTGCCCGCAGAACCAGGAGATCCCACCGCTCGCCGGTACCGGTGTCGTGCTGTTCGGCGGCCAGCGGAACACCGTCACCGCCAACCGGATCGTGAACAACCACGGCGACGGGCTGATCTCCGGCGGCGTGGTGTTGATTTCCGGCGTCTCCGGCGTACCGGCCAGCGGGAACCTGATCACCGGCAACGTGATCCGGCACAACGGCCCGTTCGACATCGTCGACGGGACCGGCGCGGTGAACAGTCTCGGCGGCAACAACTGCGGTAGCTCGCTACCGAACGGACTGTGCTCCGGCGACGGGTGACCGGGCACAGGTGGCAGTGCCGGGCGGTTGCCCGGCACTGCCACCGTCCGGCCGATCAATCGGTTCACCGACACTTCGCATCTGCCGGGGGGTCGTCCGCTCGTATCCGTTGAAACGAGCGAGGGGACAGGCCGGTGTGGGATGAGGATGTGGAGATCGTCGGGTGCCCGCAGTGCGACGCGAGCGCGGAGGTGATCGACGAGGGAACGGCGGCCAGCACCCACGGACCCGTGGACATGGTGCGCGTCGTGTGCGTGAACCGGCACTGGTTCCTGATGACCCGCGATCACCTGTAGCGCCGTCCCCGCACCACTCACAGGTGCCCGAGCTACCCTCGACCCCGGCAGGGGTCAGGGGGTTGGATGAGCGAGGACCGGCCGGCGATCCAGGAACGGCGCCGACCACGGTGGGTGCGGATCGTGCTGGTCGTCAGCATGGTGGTGGTACTGGTCGGCGCGGGAGCCGTCGGGCTGGTCGCGTTCCTGCTGTACCGGTTCACCAGCGGCGTCCACCAGGCGCCGCTGCTCGGCGGGGCGGCGGCCACCGCGAGCCCGGCCCCGGGCGACACCTCCCCGCCCCCGGCCCCTATCAACGGGCCGCTCAACATCCTGCTGATCGGCAGCGACGACCGGCCCGGTGACACGGCTGACGGGGCCCGCTCGGACACGATCATCATCGCGCACGTCACGGCCAGCCACGACCACATGTACCTGGTGTCCATCCCGCGCGACAGCCGGGTACGGATCCCGGCCTATCAGAAGACCGGCTACCGCGGCGGTACCGACAAGATCAATGCGGCGTACGCGTTCGGTTTCAACAACGGCGGCGGCCGCGCCGGCGGTACCGAGCTGCTCGCCCTCACCCTCCAGCAGCTCGTCGGGGTGGGCTTCAACGCCGCCGCGATCGTCAACTTCACCGGCTTCCAGGCGGTCGTCGACGCGGTGGGCGGGATCGACCTGTGCGTCGACGAGAAGACCACCTCGGTCCACGTCGGCTGGACCGCCGACGGCAAGGAAACGGCACCGTACCGGCTGATCCCGCCGGACTACCATCCGGTACCGGTCCCGGGTGTGCGGCCGCAGGTCTACCAGCCCGGCTGCCAGCACATGAGCGGCTGGCAGGCGCTGGACTACGTCCGCCAGCGCGAGCTGATCCCCGACGGCGACTACGGCCGGGAACGCCACCAGCAGCAGTTCCTCAAGGCCCTGTTCCAGAAGGCGACCAGCACCGGCGTGCTGGCCAACCCGCTGACGCTGGACCGCGTCCTGCACAACAGCGCCGGAGCGGTCACCTTCGACGGCAACGGGTACTCGCCGACCGACTGGCTGTTCAACCTGCGCCACCTCCGGCCGGACGACGTGACCTTGGTCAAGACCAACGGCGGCCAGTTCCACACCCAGGTGATCGGCGGGGCGGACTACGAGATCCTGGACGGCACGAGCCTTGAGCTGTTCCAGGCCGTCCGCGACGACACCGTCGGGGCCTTCGCGGTCACGCACCCGAGCTGGGTCGGCGACGGGCCCCCCGGCCGCCACCCCGAGCCCGTAACTGAGTAGCCGCCGCCGGGTAGCGGCGTGGGCTTGACAATCTTCGATGCGCGCGGAAGGCTGGCGGCGCCAGTTGGAAGACTGTTTAACAATTCCGTCACGCGGGAGCGGGAGCGCAGATGAAACGAAGGACGGGCCTGGTCGCGGTGTTGGGGGCGACGGCGATCGTCGTGGCCGCGGGCGCCATCGTACTGGCGGCGAACGCCTCGGCGGCCGCCGAGTCGCGCCCGTTCCCGTTCCACGTCACGTACAAGGTCGGCGTCCTGCCCTCGGCCAGCGCGGCCACCCGGGATGCCGCGGTACGCAAGCAGTACGACTCCTGGAAGGCGACGTACCTGGTACACGGGTGCGCCAGCAACGAGTACTACGTGTCCACCAAGGGCGACGGCGACGCGCCGAACAACGGTACGGTCTCCGAGGCCCAGGGGTACGGCATGAACATCGTGCCGCTGATGGCCGGGTACGACACCAACGCCAAGGTGGAGTTCGACGGGCTGTGGCAGCTCGTCAAGAACCACCGGGACAGCCGCGGCATGATGCAGTGGCAGCTCGACGGCAAGACCTGCAAGTACGCCGACTCCGGTACCCCCGACGGGGCGACCGACGGCGACCTCGACATCGGGTACGGGCTCGTCCTCGCGGACAAGCAGTGGGGCGGCTACCGGGCCGACGCGCTCGCCTGGCTCGGCAAGTTCTATGCGGCGGACGTCGCCTCCGACGGCCACCTCAAGTGCGAGGACGACGGCCCGTCGACCGACAGCCGCCCGTCCGACTGGATGCTCGACCACCTGCGCGCGTTCGCGGCGTACGACACCGCGCACGACTGGAACAAGGTCGTCACCAAGACGCAGAACCTGATCCAGGAGTTCACCGCGAAGTACTCGCCCACCGCGAACCTGCTGTCGGACTTCATCGTCGGCGCCAACACCACCACGCCGAAGCCGGCCCCGGCGGACTACCAGGAGAACCAGCCGGACAACATCGTCGGGTACAACTCGATCCGGGTGCCGTGGCACATGGGCACCGACGCGCTGCTGTACGGCAACCCGGTCTCCCTCTCGGTCGCCCGGCACGAGTCGGCCAGCTACAAGAGCCACTCCGGCGGCGACCCCAAGAAGGTGTACCCGCACACCAGGCTGGACGGCACGCCGCAGAACACCGGCGACGTGGCCGAGGAGGCCGGCGACTCGGT
>JBKPCQ010000104.1:0-17584 GCA_046727455.1 Actinomycetota bacterium
CCGTGCGTCATCCGCACAGGATGGTCAGCGGGCCTGGTCAGAGCAGACCGAGCGAGCGCGCCCGGCGGACCGCCTCGTTGCGGCGTGACGCCGACAGCTTGCGCAGGATGCTGCGGACGTGGGTCTTGACGGTGTTCACGGAGACGTACATCCTCGCGGCGATCTCCTCCGTCGGCAGCATTGCCGCCAGGTACCGCAGCACCTCCATCTCGCGCTTGCTCAGCGAGTCGACGATGACCGGCTCGGCGGTGTCGCCGCCGGCCTCACCCGGCCGCACACCGGCGGTACGGGTCGAGCCGCCGAGGGCACCGAACTGCGCCGCGAGCGCCTCGTCGTCGCGCAGGAGCTGGCGGAGCCGGGCGCCGACCTCGTGGAAGCAGCGCCGCTGGCCCTCCGGGGCGGCGAGTCGCAGAGCCCGCTCCAGGGCGTGCCGGGCGCGGCCGATCTCGCCGTGGTCGGCCACGAGCGCGGCGAGCACCAGCCACGCCTCGACCGGTACCGGAAGGTCCAGGCCGTGTGCCTCGGTGACCGGCGTGACGATCCGGCGGGCGCCCTCCCGGTCGCCGCGGGCGAGCAGGGTGGCGGCGAGCACCACCGCGGCGTCGGGGCCGGGCGGTTCGCCCAGCTCATCGAGCATCGCGAGGGTGTCGTCGAACCGCCCGGTGGCGAGGAGCAGGCGCGCCTGACCCAGCGTGAGCTCGCGGATCAGCCAGGCCGGCCGGCCGTCGGCGGCCGCGGCGGCGGTCCGCAGCAGGTCGAGTGCCCCGCGGAACTCGCCACGGGCGCGTAGCAACCGCGACTTCACGATGGCGAACCCGAGCGCGGGCAGCGCCTTCGGGTCCCGCTCGCACAGCGGTTCGGCGGACCGCAGATGCCGCCACGCGGTGTCCAGGTCGTACTGCTCCGTCGCCGTCCAGGCCAGGACGACATGGGCGGCCGCCGGCTGCGCGCCGGTGACCGGGCCGCCCTCCTCGGCCAGGATGAGCGCCTGGCTCGCCAGGTGTGCCGCCCGGCGCAGCCGGCCCCGGTACGCCTCGATCAGTGCCATGTGCTCCAGGCAGTCGATGCGCAGGTTCTCCGCGCCGGTGCCGGACGCGGCCTTCGCGGCCTCGCTCAGCGTGGCCACCGCCGAGTCGATCGAACCGACCCAGCTCTGTGCCGTTCCCTTGGCGGCCAGCAGCAGCGCGGCCAGTTCCGGATGCGCCGCGAGCCGGTCCGCGGGCACCCGTTCCAGCAGCGTCTCCGCCGCCAGCGCCGACTGGAGCACCCGGGGGGCGTCGTGGTAGGCACAGGCCAGCACGGCGTCGAGTACCGCGCCGGTCAGCGACAGCGCGGTACCGGTCACGCTGGACGCGTCCGCGACGAGTTCCTCGGCGCGCCCCAGGTGCTTGGCGCACAGGTCCGGCTCGGCCCCGGCCAGGGCCAGCGCCGCGGCCACCATCGCCGCCGCCGGACCGCCGGCGTCGTCGGGCAGGTCGCGGAACATCGCGCCCAGCCGGCCGGCTCCGCCGGCGAGTACCAGCAGCCCCACGGCGAGGTCGTCCACGGCCAGCATCGCGGCGAAAGTCCAGTCGCCGGCCCGGGTGGCGTGGTCGATCGCCTCCAGGGTCCAGCCCTGCGCCAGGTACCAGGCCGCGGCTCGGCGGTGCAGCTGCGCGACCCAGCCGGGTTCCTCCTCGGCGAGCCGGGCCCGCAGCAGCTCACGGAACAGCGGGTGGTACCGGTAGGTCGCCGGCTGATCCGCCACCTCGTGGAGGAATGCGTTCTCCCGCTCCAGCTCGCAGAGCGTGTGGCGGGCATCGCCGCGCCCGGTGAGCAGGTCGGCCAGCTCCGGGGTGACGTGGTCGAGGATGCTCGTCTCCAGCAGGAACCCGCGCACCTCGGCCGGCTGGGTTCTCAGCACCTCGCCGACGAAGTACCCGGCGATGTTGGGCTCGTCGCCGGTGATCGTGTCGACGAGGCTGTCGGCGTCGCCGTGGCCCTCGAGTGCCATCGCCACCAGCCGCACCCCGGCGGCCCAGCCCTCGGTGTGCCGGACGAGCGACGCGAGCGCGGGCTCACTCAACTCCACGCCGTGCACGGCGAGCAGCTCAGCGGTCTCGTCCGGCGTGAAGGCGAGGTCGTCGCCGCGGATCTCGCCGAGCCGGCCGAGCAGGCGGTACCGGTACAACGGCAGGGGTGGGTCCCAGCGTCCGACGAGGACCAGCCGCAGCCGCTGGTCCGCGTGCCGGAGCAGGAAGTCGAGATCGTCGGCCCACTGCCGGTCGGTGAGGTTGGACACGCCGTCGAGGACGAGGACCACCGGCTCCGGCTGACCCGCGATCTCCGCGGCCAGCCTGACCAGGAACGAGCGGTCGACCTCGCCGGAGGGTACCGGCCCGGCCGGCGCCGGCAGGAGCGACAGCCCGGCGCGGCGCAGGCCCTCGACGACATAGGTCCAGAACACCTCGGGCCGCCCGTCCCCGTCCTCGACGGTGACCCAGACCTTGCTGCCGCCTACCGATCCGGCGCGCAACCAGGACGCCACCAGCTCGGTCTTGCCACTGCCCGCCGGTCCGGTGACCACCGCCAGCGGCTCCCCCAGGTTCTCGGAGAGCCGGTCCCACAACCGGGGACGGGGGACCACGAAGCGGGGTGGCACCGGCACCGCGAACTTGGATTCCAGCAGGGGATCGCCACCGGCTGAAGCCGGCCGGTCCGTCTCTGCCTCGACAACTGCCTGTGCACTGGTCACGGTCGGCCTCCGATGCGGAGACAACACTCGATAGCGAGCATCACCCGGATGCGTAATCAACGCATCACCCAGATCGGATAATCGCTGCTACAGCCCATCGAGGTACGGGCCCCCGGCCCCCGACCCGGTCAGCCGACCGGAAGCATGACGGCCGCGTCGGCCAGGAGCGCCACGAACTCCGCCGGACTCTCCGCGCGGGCCCACATGGCCCGCTGGCGGTCGGCACCCGTGCCGTAGCGGTTGAGCCGGATCAGGCCGCTGGTGACCTCGGCGGTGTCACCGGACACCTCCAGCGCCGGCCAGATCTTGGCCAGCAGCCGGCTCTGCATCACGTTCAGCGCCGGGATCCCGCCGTCGCGCCGCCGGGCGTGCGGCGGGGAGGCACCGTACTGGGCCGCGCTCAGCAGGCCGGCCTTGATCCGCGCATGGGAGGCGGGCGGGACCGGCCGTCCCCGCAGCGCGTCGTCGGCGAGCACCATGGCCAGGGCGCGCACCACGGCCGCGAGCAGCAGCGCATCCTCCGGGGTCAGAGCGGCGTCCGCGACCCGTACCTCGATGGTCGGGTACCGCGCCGACAGCCGCGCCAGGAGGTAGACGCCGGCCCGGTCCGGCGCCGCGCCGCTGGCGATCAGGGACCCGATCGCCTGGTCGTACCGCTCCGAGCAGCCCCACGCGGCCGGCGGCCGGAAGGTCGGCCAGTGCAGCAGGGCACGGTACCGGTAGCTGTGCCAGCCGGTGTCGGCGCCGTTGACGATCGGCGAGTTCGCCGTCAGCGCCAGCAGGCTGGCCAGCCATGGCCGGATCCGCGCCAGTACCTGGACCCGCAGCTCCCGGTCCGGGATGCCGACGTGCACCTGGCATGCGCAGGCTCCACCGGCCTCGGCCGCCCCGGGGAACCGCCGGACCAGCTCGGCGTAGCGCAGGTCCGGCCGGACGTGCAGGACCGGGCCGGCCCGGAACGGCGGCAGACCGACCGAGAGCAGCCGGGCGCCCACCTGCTCGGCGCTGTCCCGGGCCAGCGCGCGCAGCCGGATCAGCTCGCTGCGCAACTCGTCCAGTCGATGGCACGGCCGCGTCGAGGTCTCGAGCTGGTACGCCATGAACTCGGGCTTGATCTGCGGGCCGGCGGCGCTCAGGCACACCACGTCGGTGGCTACCGGCGCTACCCGTCCACTGGGGTCGAACAGCAGAAACTCCTCCTCGACTCCCACGGTGAACATCGGGCGCCTCCTCGGAACCGCCGGCCGCGCGGCCTCCGGGACAGAGCCTGCCAGGGCCGGGACGGGCGAGGGTCACCCCGGGCGGACGATTCGGCCGGCGGGGAACCGGTACACCGTCGATGGTGCCCGCCGAACGGAGGAGGCGCACGACATGGCTGACAAGAAAGCCTGGCCCAGTTGGATCATCTTCGCCGGCACGATGCTCCTGGTGATCGGCGGAATCAACGCCATCGAGGGGCTCGTCGCGGTGATCAAACGCACCTATGTGGTGGTGGTCGCCAACCAGCTCTACCTGGTCGACGTGACCTCCTGGGGATGGACGGTACTGATCTTCGGCGTCGTCCTCGGTCTCACCGGCCTGGGCCTGCTGGCCGGTCAGACCTGGGCGAGGGTGACCGGGATCGTGGTCGTCGCCCTGCACGCGATCTCGCAGGTGATCTGGATCGGCGCCTACCCGGTGTGGTCGCTGCTGATGATCGCCCTCGACACCGTGGTGCTGTTCGCCCTCAGCGCCCGCTGGCCGGGCCGGGTCGAGGAGAGCCCGTACTACGAGGAGGCGCCGCCGCGGGTGCAGCCGGCGCAGCAGTCGGCGACCGTGCCGCCGGCTGCGGGGCGTTGAGCGAGACAGCGCCGGCGTCGTGGCCGACCGACCGTCCGGCGCCGGTACGACACGAGGGGGTCGACGTCCCGTTCTGGCAGACGCTGGCGCTCGGGGTGCTGAGCATCCTGTTCGGCGTCGCCCTGCTGGTCTGGCCCGACGTCACGGTCCGGGTCCTCGGCGTGCTGGTCGGGATCTGGCTGCTGCTCGTCGGCGTCGGGCGCATCTTCGGCGCGTTCGTGTCCTGGCGGGGACTGGGTTGGCAGGTCCTGTCGGGCATCGTCGGCGTCGTGTTCGTGGCCGGTGGCGTCGCCTGCCTGCGTGACGTCACGAAGGGCGTGACGGTACTGGCGTTCCTGATCGCGCTGGCCTGGATCTTCATCGGGTTGGCCGAGCTCGTGGCCGCGGCCGCGGCGTCCGGTACGGCGCGGGTCTGGCTCACCGTCCTGGCCCTGGCGGCCATCGTGATCGGCTTCGTGTTCCTGCTGTGGCCGGCGCCCTCGCTGACCGTCGTGGTCGTCCTGGCCGGGATCACCAGCCTGCTGATCGGCATCGGCGAGGTCGCCTTCGCGGTCCAGCTGCGGAGGGTCGGGACCCGGGTGTGATCCCGGGCCCCGGCTCCCCGGGAGTCCTCTCCCCCGGATGAGGCCGGAGACCCGGTGGCGAGGCTAGGTTCCCGATCGGACCCGACCGGACGGAGGGCGACGATGACCGCGTCGCTGGCGCCGACCAGTTGCGAGGCTCTGACATGACCGACACCAGGGCCCCACGGGCCGCTGTCGCACCGCAGGCGATGGTCGTGCCGCTGGCGCTCGCCCAGTTCATCGCCAGCTACGCCGCCACGAACATGAACGTGGCCATCAGTACCATCGCCGACGACCTCGGTACCACCGTGATCGGGATGCAGACCACGATCACGCTGTTCACGCTCACCATGGCCTCGCTGATGATCGCGGGCAGCAAGCTCACCGAGATCTGGGGCCGCAAGTTCTGCTTCGTCCTCGGTCTCGTCATCTACGCCATCGGCGCGGCGCTCGCCGCGCTCGCCCAGGGCCTCCCACTGATGATCTTCGGGTACTCGGCGCTCGAAGGCATCGGCTCCGCGCTGCTGATCCCGCCCATCTACATCCTGGTGACCGTCGCGTTCACCGACGTCCGGTCGCGGGCCAGGAACTTCGGCATCATCAGCGGAGCGGCCGGGCTCGGCGCCGCGGCCGGCCCGCTGATCGGCGGCGTCATCACCAGTACCATCGGCTGGCGGGCGTCCTTCCTCCTGCAGATCCTGGTCGTGGCGTCGGTCATCCTGCTCAGCCGGCGGATCGCCGACCCCGGGATCACCGGCCCGCGACCGCCGTTCGACGTGACCGGCGCGATCCTCAACGCCGCGGGCCTGTTCTTCGTCGTGCTCGGCATCCTGCAGACCGGGACGTACGGCTGGGTGAAGTCCCGCGAGGACTTCTCGATCGGCGGCAAGGTGCTCATCCCGAAGGGCGGCATCTCCCCGGTGTGGCTGTTCGTCGCGGTCGGCGCCCTGATCCTCCTCTGGTTCTTCCTGCACATCCGGGCCCGGGAACGCGCCGGCAAGGAACCCCTGCTCCGGCTGCGCCTGTTCCGCAACCGCGTGGCCAACCTCGGCCTCGGGACACAGACCATCCAGTGGCTCATCATGCAGGGATCGTTCTTCGTCATCTCGGTCTTCCTCCAGCAGGTCAAGGGGTTCAACGCCATCCAGACGGGGCTGGTGCTCACGCCCGCCACCGTCGGCATCCTCGCCTCGTCCGCCGCCGCCGAGCGGTTCGCGAAGCGGCACCCCCAGCGCTGGCTGATCCAGGCCGGCTTCATCCTCACCACCATCGGCATGGCCCTGCTCGCGGCGCTGGTCCGGCAGGATTCCAGCATCCTCACGTTCGTGCCGGGGCTGTTGCTGATGGGGGTGGGCGTCGGCGCGATGCTGACCTCCTCGGTCAACGTCGTCCAGTCCAGCTTCCCCGACTCCGACCAGGGCGACATCTCCGGCCTGTCGCGCAGCGTCTCGAACCTGGGCTCCTCGCTGGGCACCGCGCTGGCGGGCTCGGTCATGGTCGCTGCCGGACACCCGGGCGGCAAGCCGTTCGCGTGGGCGACCCTGACGATGCTCGGGTTCGCGCTCGTCGGCCTCGTCCTCTCCCTGCTGATCCCGCGCAGCCGCACCGAAGCCGTCAAGGTGCCGGCGTGACGCCGGCCTCCCTCGACCCGGAACGGCGAGCCACCTCCCGCCGGTCCCCGGCATGGCTCGTCCGGTTGACCTCGTCGACGGAGGAAGGTACGGCGGGGGGCATCTACGGGGTGATCGTGAGCTCGGCGGTCATGGCCGCCTCACACGCGACCACGGCGATAGCCCTCGTCCTCGCGGTGCTCGTCACCCTCCTCGTGTACTGGAGCGCCGAGCGCTACGCCCGCCTGATGGCCCAGCGGATCCACGAGGGCCACCGCCCGCGCCGGGACCAGGTGCGCGAGCAGGTCACCACGGGCTGGGAGATGGTGACCGCCTCCGCGCTGCCGCTGGCCGTCCTGATCCTCGTGCGCCTCGTGGGTGGCAGCCTGACCGCCGCGGTCATCGCGGCACTGGTGTGCAGCACCGTCCTGCTCTTCCTGGCCGGCTGGGAGATCGGGCGGTACGGCCACCTGAGCCGCCTCGCGCGCCTGGCGTCCGCCGTGATCGCCGCCACGTTCGGCGGGGTGATGATCGTGCTCAAGGTCCTCCTGCACTGAGTCACCGCGAGGTCATCCGCGACGGAGGATGGACCGGCCCGGCCGGCGGGATGACCATGGGCAGGCAGCCACCAAGCGGGCGACGGAAGGGTGGGACATCGATGGTCAGCGTGGAGCGGCAGCGACTGGACGAGGCCGACGGGCGGGGCGTTCCGTGGCGACGCTGGGGTCCCTACCTCAGCGAGCGGCAGTGGGGCACGGTACGGGAGGACTACAGCAACGGCGGCGAGGCCTGGTCGGCGTTCACCCACGACCAGGCCCGTTCGCGGGCGTACCGCTGGGGCGAGGACGGTCTTGCCGGGGTCAGCGACGACCGGCAGCTGCTGTGCCTGGCCCTGAGCCTGTGGAACGGGCGCGACGGGATCCTGAAGGAGCGGCTGTTCGGCCTCACCAACTCCGAGGGCAACCACGGCGAGGACGTGAAGGAGGCCTACTTCTACCTCGACGCGACGCCGACCTCGTCGTACCTGAAGATGCTCTACAAATACCCGCAGGCCGCGTTCCCGTACGACGACCTGGTGGAAACCAACCACGGCCGGGGGAAGCTGGACCCGGAGTACGAGCTGATCGACACGGGGATCTTCGACGACGGCCGGTACTTCGACGTCCTGGTGGAGTACGCGAAGGCCGGCCCCGAGGATCTCCTGATGCAGATCACCGTAGACAACCGCGGGCCCGATGACGCGGATCTGCACGTGCTGCCCACCCTGTGGTTCCGGCACACCTGGTCGTGGGCCGGCGGCACCGAGTGGCCGACGCTGCGGGCCGAAGGCGGCAGTTCCGTCCGGGTGGAGCACAGCGAGCTGGGTACCCGGTGGCTCTCCTCCGACCGGGCGGTACCCATCCTCGTGACCGGCAACGAGACCAACAACGAGCGGGTGTTCGGGACCGCGAACGACACGCCCTACGTCAAGGACGGCATCGACCGCGCCGTGGTGCGGGGCGACTGGGCGGCGATCGACCCGACCGGTACCGGCACCAAGGCCGCCCTGCACCACGTCCTGACGGTACCGGCGGGTGGCCGCGCGACGGTGCGCGTCCGGTTGACCGACACCGGGCCGGCCGACCCGTTCGCGGACTTCGACGAGGAACTGCGCGCGCGCCGCGGCGAGGCGGACGAGTTCTGGGCCGAGGTGCTCGCCGGTGACCTCACCGAGGAGGAGCGCTTCGTGTCGCGCCAGGCGCTCGCCGGCATGCTGTGGTCCAAGCAGTACTACGGCCTCGACGTCGAGCGCTGGCTCGCCGAGCACGGGGCCGACCCGCTCGCCGGCGGCGGCTGGCTGCGCAACCACGACTGGCGGCACCTCATCGCCGAGGACGTCATCTCGATGCCGGACAAGTGGGAGTACCCGTGGTTCGCCGCGTGGGACCTCGCGTTCCACACGGTCGCGCTGTCGGTGGTCGACGTCGCGTTCGCCAAGCAGCAGCTCGGCCTCCTGCTGGACCGCCGGTACCTGCACCCCAACGGGATGCTTCCCGCGTACGAGTGGAACTTCAGCGACGTCAACCCGCCGGTGCACGCGTGGGCGACCTGGTTCCTGTACGAGCTGGAGAAGGTCCGCACCGGTACCGGGGACCGGGCGTTCCTGGAAAGCGCCTTCCAGAAGCTCATGCGCAACTTCGGCTGGTGGCTCAACCGCAAGGACGCCGACGACCGGAACATCTTCCAGGGCGGCTTCCTCGGCCTGGACAACATCGGCGTGTTCGACCGGAGCGCGCCGCTTCCCACCGGGGGCTGGATCGACCAGGCCGACGGCACCGCGTGGATGGCGCTGTACAGCGAGAACATGACGCGGATCGCGGTCGAACTCGCCAAGGAGAACCGCGTCTACCTGGAGCAGGCGCAGGCCCTCCTGGAGAACTTCGCCTGGATCGCCGCGGCCACCAACCACGTCGGCCCGGACGGGATCAGCCTGTGGGACGAGCACGACGGCTTCTTCTACGACGTGCTGCGCCGCCCGGACGGAAGCTCCGTGCCGTTGAAGGTGCGCTCGATCGTGGGGCTGATACCGCTGGCCGCCGCCAGCGTCGTCGACGCCTCCCTCCGTACCGAGTTCCCCGAGCTGGTGAAGAGCGTCGCCGAGTTCCTCGACCGCCATCCGGCGGTCACCGCCGCGCTGTGGGGGCGCGGGCAGCAGACGTCCGAGACCGGCCCCGCGCTGTTCGCGCTGTTCGACGAGGCGCGGATCCGCCGGATCCTCGTGCGGATGCTCGACGAGGACGAGTTCCTCGGGCCGCACGGCATCCGGTCGGTCTCCAGGTGGCACGCCGAACATCCGTACGTCATCAAGGTCGGCGGCCAGGAGTACCAGGTCGGCTACCTGCCCGCGGAGTCGGACAGCGGCATGTTCGGCGGCAACTCCAACTGGCGCGGACCGGTCTGGTTCCCGATCAACCTCATGCTCATCCGGGCGCTGCTGCACCTCTACGTCTACTACGGTGACGGCTTCACCGTCGAATGCCCGACCGGCTCGGGACGGCAGCGCAACCTCTACGAGGTGGCCAGCGAGATCAGCGACCGGCTCACCAGCACCTTCCAGCGCGACGCCAACGGCCACCGCCCGGTGCACGGCGGGCAGCCGATCCTGCAGAACGACCCGCACTGGCGCGACCTGATCCTCTTCTACGAGTACTTCCACGGCGACAACGGCGCGGGGATCGGCGCCAGCCACCAGACCGGCTGGACCGGTCTCGTGGGGGTGCTACCGCTGCTGTTCCGCGGGGTCAACGCCGACCGGCTGGTGGCCCTCGGCCGCGAACCGGGAGCGCGGCGGTGAGCGGGTGGCCGGCCCGACCGGTCATCTACGAGGTGAACACCGCGATCTGGCTCGACGAGCTGTCCCGCCGGGCGGGGCGCCCGCTGACCCTCGCCGAGGTACCGGACGCCGAGTGGGATGCCGTCACCCCGGCCGGCGTGGACGCGGTGTGGTTGATGGGTGTGTGGGAGCGCAGCCCGGCCGGGCTCCTCCTGGCGCGGATCAACCCCCAGCTTCAGGCGTCCTTCCGCGCCGCGCTGCCCGACCTGCGGTCCGAGGACGTCGTCGGCTCGCCGTACTGCGTGCGGCGGTACGTCGTCGACGCGGCCTTCGGCGGCCCGGCGGCCCTGGCCACCGCGCGTGCCGCCCTGGCCGGCCGCGGCCTGCGGCTGGTGCTCGACTACGTACCCAACCACGTCGCGCCGGACCACCCGTGGGTGACCGACAGCCCGGAGCTGTTCATCCAGGGAAGCGCGGACGACCAGCGCGCCGACCCGGCGGGCTGGCTGGCGGCCGGCGGACACGTGCTGGCCCACGGCCGCGACCCCTACTTCCCGCCGTGGCCGGACGTGGTGCAGCTCAACGCGTTCGCGCCCGCCATGCGCACGGCGACCGCCGACATCCTGGCCGACATCGCGCGGCAGTGCGACGGCATCCGCTGCGACATGGCCATGCTCCTGACCAACCGGATCTTCGCCAAGACCTGGGGCGGGCGGGCCGGTCGCCAGCCGGCCGAGGAGTTCTGGCCCACGGTCATGGCGCCGCTGCGGGCCCGGTACCCGGACACGGTGCTCATCGCCGAGGCGTACTGGGACATGGAATGGGACCTGCAGCAGGACGGCTTCGACTACTGCTACGACAAGCGGCTCTACGACCGGATCCTCGACGGGGACCCGGCTGCCGTCCGCGACCACCTCCGCGCCGACCTCACCTACCAGTCCCGCCTCCTGCGGTTCCTGGAGAACCACGACGAGCCGCGGATCGCCGACCGCCTTCCCGGGGAGCCGGAGCGGGCCGCCGCCGTCGCCGTGGCCACCCTGCCCGGGGCCACCCTCTGGCACGAAGGGCAGTTCGAGGGGCGGCGGGTACGGCCGCCGGTCTTCCTCCGGCGCCGGCCGGACGAGCCACCGGACAAGGACCTCGCCGACTGGTACCGGCGACTGCTGGCCACCGTCGCCGACCATCGGGTACGCGCCGGCGCCTGGCGCCTGCTCGACGTCGACGGCTGGCCGGACAACCAGTCGTGCCGCAACCTGCTCGCCTGGTCCTGGGCCGGCGAGGACGGCGGCCCGCGGCACGTCGTCGTGGTCAACCTTTCCGAGGTTCCGTCGCAGGGACGCATCCCGCTGGACTGGCCGGACCTGCACGGCCGCGGTGCGCGCCTCACCGACCTGCTCGCCGGTGCGGACTACCCGCGCGACGGCGACGAGCTGGCCGGTCCCGGGCTGTTCGTGGCCCTCGACCCGTGGCGGTACCACCTGTTCGCCCTCGCCTAACCCACCCTCCGCTTCCACCAGGCGTCGAGGCCGACGCTGACCGCCAGGATCCCGAGCAGGGTCACGACGGACGTGGGCTCGTGGATGAGCGTGGTGAACACGAACGTCACCAGGACCGCGGCGGCCGCGACGATCGCCAGGATCAGGATCGGGGTGGCCGCGCCGGTCTCGCGCCGGACCCGGAAGTGGGCCGCGGTCACCAGCGTGAAGATGAGCAGGGCGACGGCGCTGCCGATGGAGGCGATCGCGTCGAGCTTGAACACCACGGCGAGGACGAGGCACGCGGCCGCCTCGACCAGCAGCCCGGTGGACACCCGCCCGGCGAGCCGGCGGGCCATCAGCGCAGGGAACTGGCCGCTGGTCGCCAGGCTCTCACTCAGCCCCGCCGCCGGGTACAGGCCGGCGTTGGTGGCTCCGGCGGTGGCGAACAGCGCGGTGACGCTCATCAGCCAGTACCCGGCCTGGCCGAGCGCGGGCTGCGCGGCCACCGCCAGAGCGGTACCACCGGAGGAGATCACCTCCTCCACGGTGAGGGTGCCGAAGACGCCGACCGCGATCGCGACGTAGATGACGGTGGCGATGGCGAGCGCGACGTACATGGCGCGGGGCAGCTCGCGTGCGGGGCGGCGGAGGTCCTTGGCCGTGAAGGTGATGATGCCGAAGCCGAGGAAGGCGAAGAAGGTCAGCGCCACGCTGGAGATGATGTCGCGCAGCGGCGGGTACCCGGACGGCGCGAGCAGGGAGGGTCGCATGTTGGCGATGGTGACCACGGCGAAGAGCACGAGGATCCCGAGCACCACGTAGACGATGACGGTCTGCGCCCGGGCGACCAGCGTCGAGCCGACGATGTTGACGACCGTCATGACGACGATGACGAGGGCGGCGAAGACCTTGGCCCAGGCTGGGTTCTCACCCGCCCACATCGCGCTGGCGTAGCTGCCGAACGACACCGCCACCATCGCCGTCACGATGGCGTTGGCCAGGTACGTCAGCCAGGCGGTGATACCGGTGAGGTGGCCGCCGCCGAAGCCCTTCGCGACGTATTCGAGCAGCCCCCCGGCGGACGGGTACCGGGCGCCGAGCTTCGCGAAGGAGTAGCCCTGCAGTGCCGCGACGGTACCCGCGATCAGGAACGACAGCCAGACCGCCGCGCCGGCCACCTCGCCCGCGGCGCCCAGCAGCGCGAAGATCCCCGCGCCCACCATCGCGCCGACGCCGATGAACGCCGCCTGCCGCACCGACAGGTACCGCTGTTGCGACCGCTCCTCCTGGATCGACATGGCTACAACCGCCCGCTCCACCGGCGCTCGACGAGCCGCCATTCGGTCTGCCAGTCGGACATCCGGCGCCGGTCCAGGATCCGGCGCAGGACCACCAGCACACCGACGACCACGCCGACGAGCCCGATCGCCATGGCGGCGCCGGCGCTGAGCGCCGTCCACACGGGGTCGGGGGTGGGCAACGGTTGCGAGAGGTTCCCGTGGACATCGGTCACGATGACGACGGTGGCGCCGGATCGGGCATCCAGTGGCGGGACGACCGGTCCGCTCCGGGCCGTACCGTCCGGAGCGGTCCACCGGGCCGGCACCGCTCCCTGCAGGGCGGGCCCGTCCCCGCTGGAGACGACGTACTTCGCGGGATCGTCCTGCAGCAGCGCGGTCACCTGGAACCGTTGCTGCCGCTGGTCCCGCTCGGCCGCGGCCACCGCGCTGTGGTAGGCGGCCGCGGCCGCCCGCCAGACCGCGAGCGGGCCTAGTATCACCAGGACCAGAACCAGCGCCAGGGTGAGCCGTGCCTCGATCCGGTCGGTCGCGCGGCGCAGCGGGTTCCGGTCGGTGCCAACCATGCGTGCGATCGGGTTACCGCTCATCGGTACCTCCACTGTCGGCCCGCCAACCGTGGCGACAGCCTCGCCCTGGCCGGGTCGTACCCGCATCACCCGCCGGGAGCGAATCAGTCAGACGTCATACGCCTCCTCGATCTCATGTCCGTGCACGATGATCGCGTAGGCGGTGATGATGCTGAAGACGATGAGCATCAACGCCCATCCGGGGTACGCGCCGATGAACGCGAAACAGATGATCACGTTCAGGATGCACAGGATGACGCCCGCTATCCGCGCCCACTTCAGGCCGAACAGCAGGCCGACGCCGGTGGCGAAGGCGATCGCGGCGAGCGCCAGGTGGATCCAGCCCCAGACCGAGTAGTTGCTCAGCACGAGTGGGCGCCCGTGCCCGAAGAAGTCGCCGTTGAAGAGCCCCACCAGACCCAGGATCGCCTGGAAGCCCCCCACGAGGAGGAGCATGATCCCCGCGAACAGCAGCCAGCCGACCCAGCCGGTCGCCTCGGTCCGCTCCACGACGTAGTCGGCATCGCCCGGGCGCGCCCGCTGCGATGCTGACATCGTCGGTTCCGTCCACATTTTCCGCTCCTTCTGATCGCACCGACCTGACATGCGTGAGGATCGGCCCGACCCCCCGGACGGGCCTCACCCCGCCCGGATGAACGCCGCCACCGGTCAGCCACATAGAGCCGCCCCACCCTCGGAGGGTGGGGCGGCCGCGGCGGTGACCATCGAGCACCGCCACTTCGGCGTGCCGGCTACCCGGCCGCCGGCTTGAACGCTCTACTGCGGAGCCTCGGTGTCTGGCTTGACACCGTGCAGCGCCTCCTGCAGCTCGGCCTCGGCCTCCTTGGACAGCGACGACTTCAGCACCGTGCCGCCGTACTTGCTCAGCGCGTCCACCGCCTTGTCCGGGGTGACCTTCTCGACGACCAGGAACAGCGCCGACGTGCCCGGCGCGAGCATCTCGCGGACCCGGTCCTGGAAGTCCTTGTCGATGGCGCCCTTGGTCATCTTCCCCATGAGGGCACCCAGCCCGGCCCCGACCGCCATCCCGAAGAACGGCACGAAGAAGAGGATGCCGAACAGCAGGCCCCAGAACATTCCCCAGGTCATTCCGCCGGCCACCGCGTGGTGGCTGGTCGTCACGTGGAACTTGCCCTCCTTGTCACGGACGATGACCGCGATCGCGTCGGGCTCGATGATCAGGTCCCTGGCCAGTCCCCGCGCTTCTTCCGCCGCCGCCGCCGCCGTCGACTCGTCCGGGTACCCGATAGCGACCAGTGTTGCCATAGCGAGTGCCATCCCTTCACTGCTCGTCCGCAAACGCTCGGCAGCGGCACGGACATGTCGTGGCTGCCGGTCAGCCTCCCCGGGAGTGGATCCCGGACAGCGGCCGGCCAACCTCATCCCGCGGGGGTGAGATTGGGTCAGCGCCGCGCGCGGTCGTCCGCCGCGTCCTCCGGTACGCCCGGCTGGGTCGCCGGTTCCCCGGGCGCCCGGCGGCTGGCCAGGCCGCGGACCTGGTCCGCCCAGGAGCGGCCCGCGCCGTTCGCCACCGCTCGTCGCAGCGCCTCCACCACCACCGCTCCGGTCGTGCCGGCCAGGATGCCCACGGCGATGTACAGGGCCGGCCGCCTCGTGGGCCGCGGCTCGACCGGGGGCTCCAGTCCACGGAGGATCTGGAACGCCAGGTTCGCCCGACGGCGCGATTCCCTGGCGGCAGCCTGCGTCTGGCGGCTGAGGTCGCTCCGGCCGGCCCGCCGGCCCATCGTGCGCATCCCGCCGCCGGCGTAGCGGCCGGCTTCGGCGGCGGCTGCGAGCGCGCCCGCGAGCGCCGCCATCGGCTCCAGCTCCTGCTCCTGCTCCTGCCGTTCCTTCGTCACCGGTACCACCGTCCTCGGTATGCCGACACCGTTCCCCCTGAATCTGCCCTTTTCAGCGCCAATACCGACCATCTGCGTGGGGTGATTTCGGCCGGTCGGCGTGTTCATCCCCGGGGGATGAATACGGGATACCGGAGCGTCGGCAACGTCGAGCAGGTAATCGCCGACCGTCGCTGCCACGTCGAGGAGGTCCCCGCATGACCGGGGCATACGAATCGGAAACGCGACCGCGGCGGCCCGCGGTGGACGCCGCGAGGCTGTGGACCGGCGGAGCGGCCACCGCCCTGGTCGCCGCCCTGATCACCGTGGTGGGCATCCTGCTCGCGCGCGGGCTGTTCGACGTCCCGGTCCTCGCCCCGAAGGGCAAGGGCGTCTGGGGGGACGCCAGCACCGGGTGGTACGCCGTCGGGGCGGCCGTCGCCAGCCTTGTCGCGACCGGCCTGATCCATGTGCTGCTGCTGTACACCCCCCGCCCGATGCTGTTCTTCGGCTGGATCACGGCCCTGGTCACCATCGCCATGATCCTGGCGCCGTTCACCACCGACCAGAGCACGGCGGCCAAGGTGGCCACGGCTGTGCTCAACCTGATCCTGGGGATCGCCATCGGCTCGCTGGTCGCCGGCTCGGCCCGCAGCGCCGTCCTGACGGCGGCGCGGCGGCCCGCGCAGGACCGCTACCGGTGAGCCGCAACCCTTCCGACCCGCTCAACCACGAAAGGCCGGCACAGCCATGGCACAGACTCATCGATCTTCCGACACCGGGCGCGTGACCGGTTGGGTCGGTTGGGTGCTCTTCGCCGGGGTGATGCTGCTCACCGCCGGGTTCATCAACATCATCGAGGGACTCGTCGCCCTGTTCAAGGACGACTACTACCAGGTACGCCCGTCCGGCCTGGTGCTGCACGTCAACTACACGTCGTGGGGCTGGACGCTGCTCGCGTTCGGCGTCGTGCTGGCGGTCACCGGGTACGGCGTCGCGACCGGGCAGGGCTGGGCCCGCGTCACCGGCGTGGTCCTCGCGGTCGTCAACGCGATCGTGAACCTCGGCTTCATCTCCGCGTACCCGATCTGGATCATGCTGGTTATCTCCCTCGACGTCATCATCATCTACGCGCTCATCGTGCACGGGCGCGAGGCCAAGCTACTCAGGCGGTAGCCGGGCGCCGCTTCGCGGAGATCGGAGGCGTCGACATGGCCGTACACCCCGGCGTGGACGAGGACCGGGGGCCCGCGCAGGAGAGCTGGTATTCGCGGCCGGCCGAGGCGATCGCCGCGGCGCTCACCGTCGACCCGGACGCCGGGCTGACCGCCGCGACGGCGGCGGAACGGCTGCGCGCGAACGGGCCCAACGCGCTGCCCGAGGAGAAGGCCAAACCAGCCTGGCGCCGGTTTGTCGAGGAGTACCGCAGCTACATGCAGATCATTCTGGTCGTCGCTGCCGCGGTGTCCCTGGCCATCAAACAATGGAGCACGGCGGTCCTGCTGCTGGCGCTCACCGTGCTGAATGCCGTGGTGGGCATGCGGCAGGAGGGCAAGGCGGAGAGCGCCATGAACGCGCTCAAGTCGATGATGAAGGCGACCGCCCGGGTGCGGCGGGACGGCGCCGAATCGCGGATACCGGCGGCGGAGCTGGTCGTCGGCGACGTGGTGCTCATCTCCGCCGGCGACCAGGTACCGGCGGACGGCCGGATCATCGCGGCGAGCGCGTTGCAGATCGACGAGTCGGCACTGACCGGGGAAAGCGTGCCGGCCGCCAAAGGCACGGGCACGCTGCCGGAGGGGAAGCTCGCCCCGGGCGACCAGACCAACATGGCGTTCATGAACACCCCGGTCACGCACGGCAGCGGTACCATGATCGTCACCGCCACCGGTGCCGGTACCGAGCTGGGGAAGATCTCCGGCATGCTGTCGACCACGGCCCGGGAGGAGTCGCCGCTCACCCGCGAGCTCGACCGGCTCACCCTGTGGATCGCCGGTGCGGCCGGCCTCACGATGATCGTCATGTTCGTCCTCGGCCGGGCCCGCGGGAACGCCTGGGACGCGCTGTTCGTCAGCGCCGTCTCGCTGGCCATCGCCGCGATCCCCGAGGCGCTGCCCACGGTGACCCAGACGATCCTGTCGATCGGCGGGGTGGACCTGGCCAAGCGCAGCGCGATCATCAAGGACCTGCCGTCGGTCGAGACCCTGGGGTTCACCTCGGCGATCAACTCCGACAAGACCGGTACGCTGACGATGAACCAGATGACCGCCGTGGAGGTGGTCACCCCCACCGACAGCTACACCGTCTCCGGCATCGGCTAC
>JBKPCQ010000105.1:0-3304 GCA_046727455.1 Actinomycetota bacterium
TCATGGCTCGCTCGCTGACGCTCGCTCACGCCGCCTCCTCGCGTTCCGCTCGGAGCCGCCGCTCGCGCCCGCTACTGTGCTCATGGCTCGCTCGCTGACGCTCGCTCACGGCCACCTACCTCCCGCTGGCTGTCCCGTCACCGCGTCGCGGTGAGCTAACCCTAGCGTTGCGTGCTCGTTCGCCCGCACGACACGCCGGCCGCGGGAGTCGCCGGCTCAGCCCGCGAAGTCCTCCGGGGTGACCTGTTCCAGGAACTCGCGGAACTTCTCGACCTCGTCCTCCTGCTCGTCCGGGATGATGATCCCGGCCTCGGCGAGCACCTGCTCGGCGCAGCGGATCGGCGCCCCGGCCCGCAGTGCCAGCGCGATCGAGTCGCTGGGCCGTGCGGAGACCCGAACCCCCTCGCCGAGCAGCAGGTCGGCGTAGAAGATGTTCTCCTTCATCTCGACGATCTCGACGCCCTGCAGGGGCGCCTTGAGGGCGGCGAGGATGTCCCGCATCAGGTCGTGTGTCAACGGCCGGGGCGGCTTGACCCCTTGCTGCTCGTAGGCGATCGCGGTGGCCTCGACCGCGCCGATCCAGATCGGTAGGTACCGGTCTCCGTCGACCTCCTTGAGCAGCACGATCGGCTGGTTGCTGGGCAGTTCGACCCGCACCCCGACCACACTCAGCTCACGCACCGCCGCCTCCGTGTCGCCTCGGCTCCCGCACGTCCCCGTGTGCCCACGTTACACGTGCGGTACCCGCTGCGCCCTCTCGCGGATGCGCCACGCCTACTGGCCCAACGTGTCACGAAGGCCCATCCGGACCAGCGCGGCGTGCAGTTGCTGGGACAGCGCGGTGAGTTCGTGGACCAGCTCGGCCGCGCGGGCGCCGGCCGCCGGGGTGTTCTGCCGCGCGACCGGTGCGACGAGTTGAGCGAAGAGTCCGACTTCGCGATCGGCGGAGGTGCGGTACCCGCGCAGGTGGCGCGGTTCCAGGCCGTACCGGGCGAGCTGTGCGGCCACCCGGGCGACGGTGAGCGCCTCGGCGTCGAAGCGCCCGGCCCGGTCCCGGACCAACCCGTGCCGCTCCAGCTCGGCCAGTTCCGGCTCGCCGAGCCCCGAGCGGGCCAGCAGGTCAGCGCGGGACAGCCACGGGCCGGCTGGTTCCGGTACCACCGGATTGTCCGCGGCCAGCAACGCACCGCGGTGCTGCGGCGGTCCGGCGAGCTGTTCCCGGATGACCCGCAGCGGCAGGTAGTGGTCGCGCTGCGCGGCCAGGACGAAGCGCAGCCGGGCGAGGTCGGCGCTGCTGTACTTGCGGTACCCGGCCGGGGTGCGCTGCGGCTCGACCAGCCCCTCGGCCTCCAGGAACCGCAGCTTGGAGATGGTCACGTCGGGGAACTCGGCGCGCAGGTGGGCCAGCACCTCGCCGATGCTCATCAGCGCCGGCCCGTGGCCGGCGGCGGCCCCCGATGCCGGCACCGGCGGCTCTACGCGCCCTCGTCCGGGCGCGGCCCGGCGATGAAGACCAGCCGGAACTTGCCGATCTGCACCTCGTCGCCGCTGGACAGGGTCGCCGCCTCGACCCGCTCCCGGTTCACGTAGGTGCCGTTGAGGCTGCCCACGTCGCGGACGGTGAACGTGCCGCCCTCGCGGTGGAACTCGGCGTGTCGCCGGGACACCGTGACGTCGTCGAGGAAGATGTCGCTGTCCGGGTGCCGGCCGCTGGTGGTCACGTCGTGGTCGAGCAGGAACCGGGCGCCGGCGTTGGGTCCGCGACGCACGACCAGCAGCGCCATGCCCGGCGGCAGCGAGCCGGACATGCGTCCCGGAGCCACCTCGGCGTCCGGGCCTTCGAGCACGTCGTCGAGTGCCCCGAGGTTGAGGGTCGACGTGACGTCGAGCGGGGGGAACTCGTCGTCTGGGCGCGTCATCGGACCACCTCACGGTCATCAGTCGGGCGTCGGGAAGAAACGGTACGCGCCGTTCCGGTCGACTCGGCGAGCCTAGTCAAGGTCGAAATGCCGGGTCAACGGGCCGCCGGCCGCTACTTCTCGGTCAGTTCCCGGTACCCGTCGGCGTCGAGGAGCTGGCCGAGCCCGTCCGGGTCGGACGGTTCGATCTCCACCAGCCAGCCTTCGCCGTACGGGTCGCCGTTGACGAGCTCCGGCTCGTCGGCCAGCCGGGGGTTGGTGGCGACCACGGTACCGGAGACCGGCGCATAGATCTCGGACACGCTCTTGGTCGACTCGACCTCGCCGAACGCCTGTCCCGCCTCGGTGGCCGTGCCGGGCTCGGGTAGCTGGACGTAGACGATGTCGCCGAGAGCGTCCTGGGCGAAGTCCGTGATGCCGACGCGTACCGTGGGGCTGCCCGGCCGGACCCATTCGTGCTCGGGGGTGTAACGCAGATCCTCGGGAATCACGTTGGCTCGTTCCCTTCGGTGGTGTCAGCTCGCCGGTCGCGCATAGCGCGGGGAGCCGGGCTGGTGCAGGGCGCTGACCCGGACCGTACCCGGCTGGTTGACGATCACGTTACCGTCGGCCTGGTGCACGGTGTCGGCCACCCCACCCGGGATGTTCAGCGCCGTCTGCATGGTGGGCGGGTCGCCGATCGCGGTCAGCCAGTACGGTGCGGTCAGCACCCGGCCGTCCACCTCGATGGCGTTGTCCGCGGCGTCGACGAACCAGCTCGACGCGACGATCCGTACCGCCGCTCCGTTCCCCCCGTCGATCTCCATCGCCTCCGCGCCCGCGTCGCGCAGCTCCTCCACCGCGTCCAGCAGCACCGACGCTTTCAGCGCCTGCCTGCCCGGGACGAACCGGGCCTGGATGCCCGGCCCCTGCGCGGGCAGCGTACCGGCGAGGATGCCCAGGTCGCGGGCTCGCTTGGCGGCCGCGTCCAGGGCTGCCGCCCGGCCCTGGCTGCCGGCCGCGAGCTGCTGCTGGGTGGTCTGCAGCTGGGTGATCTCCTGGCTCAGCCGGTCCTTGCGGGCGTCCAGGTCGGACAGGATCCGGACCAGGTCCTCCGGCCGGGCGGTGGACAGCTGCTCGTCGGTGGCGTTACTGCGGATCTGGACCACGAAGGCGAAGCCGAGTACCACGAGCAGCAGCCCGATCAGTGCCCCGGCCAGGGACACCCGCCGCTGCCCGGCCGGCGCCACCGGGGCGGGCCGGTCGTCCTCGTCGGACTCGGCGCCGTCGACGTCCCAGTCGCGCGGCGGCGCGGCCCCGGCCGGTGCCGCCTCGGTGGCGAGGTCGGCTGCCGGCGCCGGCCTCGCGGCGGGCGGTACGGCGGCTGGTCGCTCAGCGGCTGGACC
>JBKPCQ010000106.1:0-3669 GCA_046727455.1 Actinomycetota bacterium
GAGCACAGCGGACCGTACCCCGTCATCGCGGGGAAGCTAGAAGCGTCCGGCCGGACATCGGACGTGCAGGTCGAGGGGCGGGACACCGCGATCGCCACGGTCGATCAGCCCGAGGTGACGCAGGGCACCTGGGTCAGCGACCGCGGCGTGGTGCTCGAAGCCGCCTTCGCCAACGCGCTCGATGTGAGCGTCGGCGACTCGGTGACGCTGGGCGGCAAGTCGTTCAAGGTCGTCGGCCTTGCGGTCACCGCCGCCATGCCGCCCTATCCTGCGTCGTCATGCATCGTCGCCGTTGGTTGCGAGCACGGCGTCATTCCAGACGACAGGGCTTTGCCCCCTGGGCTCTTGCACAACCCCGGGCTGGTCTGGCTCACCCAGGCGGACGTGCGGAGCCTCGCCCCAGCACAGGACTCCACATCGTACGTGATGAACCTCAAGCTTGCCGACCCGGACGAAGCCGAGGCGTTCGTCGCCGCGAACAGCGGCGACCACAGCGGTCCCATCATGTACCTGCAGACCTGGAAGAGCATCCTCGCCGACGCCACCGAACTGGCCAAGGACTCCCAGATCCTGCTGCTGATCGGCGCCTGGCTGCTCGGTCTGCTCGCGGTGGCCAGCCTGTCGGTGCTGGTCGGCGGCCGGATAGCCGATCAGACCCGGCGCGTCGGACTCCTCAAAGCAGTCGGTGGCACACCGGGCCTGGTCGCTGCAGTGCTGCTCGCGGAGTATCTTCTGGTGGCGGTCGTCGCGGCGGCAGGCGGGCTGGCGATCGGGGCGCTGACCGCTCCGTTGCTCACCGAGTCGAGCGCGGGCCTCATCGGCAGCGCGGGCACACCGTCGATGACCATGTCCACGGTTGGTTTGGTGACCGCGGTGGCCCTCGGAGTCGCGGTCGTGGCGACCGCTGTTCCGGGCGTCCGCGCCGCCCGCTCCAGCACCGTCAACGCGCTGGCCGACTCGCCACGCCCACCCCGCCGCATCGGTTGGCTGATCGCGATCTCGGCGCGACTGCCCGTCCCGCTGCTTCTCGCCTTGCGGGTCGCCGCCCGCCGACCGCGACGGGTCGTGCTGGGTGTGGTCAGTATCGCGATCACGATCAGCGGGATCTACGTCCTACTGGTACTCAACGCCTTCCTCACCACCCAACCAGTCGCCGGCGGATACGACGCTGCTCAGGTGAAGGTGCTGCGCCACGTGCTCCTCGTCTGGATGGTCATACTGCTCTGCCTGGCGGCGGTCAACGCCATCGTCATCACCTGGGCGACGGCGCTCGACAACCGGCACTCCTCCGCGCTGACGCGTGCCCTCGGTGCAACACCTCGTGACGTGAGTGCGGCACTGGCGGCCGCGCAGGTGCTCCCCGCGCTCGCCGGCGCAATCTTGGGCGTCTTCCCGGGAGGCTTGGCACTGTTCCACGCCATCAACGCGATCACCGGCGGCGACAGCGGCAGGGCCACGCTTCCCTCGCTCTGGCAGCTACTCGCGCTGGTGGCGGGGACCGTGCTCGTGGTGGCGGCGCTCACCGCGATTCCCGCCTACGTCGGCGGCCGCCGCTCCGTGACCGAGACTCTCCAAGCCGAGCTCGCATGATTCGAGCAGGTCTGCCAGGGCCAACAGGTCGGCGATCTCCGACAAGGACGGGTCGAACGACGAGTCGGCCCTCAACGCCGCCACCCCTGCCGATCCCACCCTCGCCTCCCCGCCATCGGGACAGCCAGACCTCGACCTTCAGTCCCCCACAGTCCGGTGAAGTACCGGCGAGGCTCGAACCGCCGGTCAACGTCCGAGCACCGGCCAGTCGAACTATCCGCCTGGCGCGTCGATGCGGCTGTCGAGCGAGGTGTGCCCGAAGTAGATGATCTTGCGGATGTCGAGCTACTCCCCGTCGGCGGGACGGCTCCTTACCTCACCGTTCCCGCGTAGTGGGTCGGAGCCACCCGTCGCTTCTCGACACCGGGGTGCGACCACAGCCAGCCGCGCAGCAGGGTTCGAGCTGCCGGTATCACCGCGGTCATCGCCTGACGTGGCGTCGAGCACCGCTCGGGGCCGGCGTAGGCCGGCCTCAGGTCCGGTTCTGTCGGATCGCCGCCACGCCGAGGGTCACCGCGAGCAACGCCGCGCCGGGCGGCAGGCCGACCCAGATCGGCCACGGGTAGACCAGATGGCCGCCGGTCACCATCACCATGAGCCAGATCGTGAGGTTGAGCACGACCACGCCACCCCAGATCGTCCACAGCACCATCAGCGCCGTCGGGATCCGGCGACCCGATCGGGCCTTTGGCTCGGCGACCGGCTCAACCGGCCATGCCGCGGCCGGGCCGGTCAGGTTCGGCGGCAGGTCCGCCACGACGTGGTTCAGCTCAGCGTAGGTCCGGGCCGCGTACACCGTGGCGACCCTTTCGTCGTACTCCGCCAGCGAGAGACGGCCCTCGTTCACGGCCTGTTGCAACAGCGCCGCCACCCGGCGGCGATCGATGTCGGACGCCCGCCATAGCTCCGGGCCCAGATCGGCCCTCGCCGGCTGCTTCTCGCTCTCGGCCACTCGGCCCTTCCTCCCACTTCGCGGTGCCCCCGTACGCGGGAAACTGCCTCGATGATGCTGCGCCGCGCCTGGTGGGGCAAGGCCGCCACTACGTTCGGGCAATGGTCACCAACCTGTCACACGAGATCGTCGCCGGCATGGCGACGTCCCCCGGCCTGGCCCGCCCAGTTGCGGGTGATGGTCTCGCGCGCCCGAGTCGGCGGCCCGGTTTGGGCACGGGTGCGTCCTTCGAGATCGACGCGCTGACGCTCGTCGGAAAACACCGGGACCTACCTCGACGCGCCTACCATTTCCCGGCGACCGTGCCGACCTTGTCGCGCTGCCCCTCGAGCGGCTGGTGAACGTGCCGATCGCGATGGTCCGGGCGGTCGGGCGGACGGCGGTGACCGCGACGACCTCGGGGACCCGGCACGGCTGCGGCGCCGCGCGGTCCTGGTGCATGCGCTTCGGTACGGCCCCCCGCGCACGCCCACCAACACCAAGCCGCCACGACTCCCGCGTGACAGCAACCGTGACCGCAACCGCCCCGCACATCGGCGCACTTCTCGGCCAGGACCGGCAATGCCGACACGGAGCGTAGTTGCATCATGGACCACTTGATCATGGCTCGCTGGCGACCGATCGCATGAGGTGTCTGCCTACATCAAACAGTTCCTCGCTGATAAATCTGCCGGAACCGATCCACCGCGACAGGCGCCATCGCCGATTACATATGGTCGATGTCGAGGTGTTGCTCAGTTTGGCCAGACAAACCGATAGCGCTTCACCGCAGCATCATATGAAACGGGAATGTCGGGGGACGCCAGCCCGAATTCTTCGGTTGCCCAGTAATGCATTGCGGCCCGGAGTCCCTCGATCTGGAAGTCAGTTGGCATGTAGGAGATCTGCTGCACCTCAATGACGATTGGGTCCTTTATCTCCGTCTCGATTCTCGGGGCCAACGCACGGAGCGCAAGCACAAACTGCTCATTCTCCGCCGGCACGACATCCCTGCCTTCCAGGGCATATGCGATCCCGATCAATCGAGTGATCGGGACTGCGTCACGCACGCTCTCAGCAGGAACAACGCGGGCCGTGAGGGAGATAGCTATGCCCCACGATGTCTTGATCACCTTGTAGTCATAGGT
>JBKPCQ010000107.1:0-4525 GCA_046727455.1 Actinomycetota bacterium
GCGTCGCGCATCATCCGCTCGATGTCGTCCTTGGGCAGGGCCGAACCACCGGTGATGGTCATCTTCTGTTCCTTGCCGGTGCCCAGATCCTTCGCGTGCACGTTGACGATGCCGTTGGCGTCGATGTCGAAGGTGACCTCGATCTGCGGTACCCCGCGCGGCGCCGGGGGGAGCCCGGTCAGCTCGAAGGTGCCGAGCTTCTTGTTGTACGCAGCGATCTCCCGCTCGCCCTGGAACACCTGGATCAGCACGGACGGCTGGTTGTCGTCGGCCGTCGTGAAGATCTCCGAGCGCTTGGTCGGGATCGTGGTGTTGCGCTCGATCAGCTTGGTGAAGATGCCGCCCTTGGTCTCGATGCCCAGCGAGAGCGGGGTCACGTCGAGCAGCAGGACGTCCTTGACCTCGCCCTTGAGCACGCCGGCCTGCAGCGCCGCGCCGACCGCGACGACCTCGTCGGGGTTGACGCCCTTGTTCGGCTCCTTGCCGGTGAGCTGCTTGACCAGGTCGGACACTGCCGGCATCCGGGTCGAGCCGCCGACCAGGATCACGTGGTCGACGTTGGCCAGCTTCACGCTGGCGTCCTTGATCGCCTGCTCGAACGGGCCCTTGCAGCGGTCCAGCAGGTCCTGCGTCATCCGCTGGAACTCGGCCCGGCTCAGGGCGATGTCCAGGTGCAGCGGGCCGGACTCGCCGCCGCCGGTGATGTACGGCAGGTTGATGCTCGTCGTGTTCGCCGCGGACAGCTCGATCTTGGCCTTCTCGGCCGCCTCACGCAGCCGCTGCATGGCCATCTTGTCCTTGGACAGGTCCACACCGTGCTGCCCGCGGAACGTCTTGACCAGGTGGTCGATGATCCGCTCGTCCCAGTCGTCGCCGCCGAGGTGGTTGTCCCCGCTGGTCGCCTTGACCTCGATGACGCCCTCGCCGATCTCCAGCAGCGAGACGTCGAAAGTGCCGCCGCCGAGGTCGAAGACCAGAACGGTCTGCTCCTTGGAGCCCTTGTCCAGACCGTAGGCCAGGGCCGCGGCGGTGGGCTCGTTGACGATCCGCAGGACGTTGAAGCCGGCGATGTCGCCCGCTTCCTTGGTCGCCTGGCGCTGGGCGTCGTTGAAGTACGCCGGTACCGTGATGACCGCGTCGGTGATCGTCTCACCGAGGTACGCCTCGGCGTCCCGCTTCAACTTCATCAGCACCCGTGCCGAGATCTCCTGCGCGGTGTACTTCTTGCCGTCGATGTCGATGGACCAGTTGGTGCCCATCTCCCGCTTGACGGAGCGGATGGTCCGGTCCGGGTTGGTCACCGCCTGGCGCTTGGCGACCTCGCCGACGAGCACCTCACCGTTACGGGCGAACGCGACGATCGACGGCGTCGTCCGCGACCCTTCGGCGTTCGCGATGACGGTGGGCTCGCCACCTTCGAGAACGCTGACCACTGAGTTGGTCGTACCGAGGTCGATGCCGACCGCACGTGCCATGTTCACATCCCCTTGCTAGATCAAGCCGTCTGGTGGGTCGGGTTGAGCGGACCCGGCTCAATAATGACACGCGCCCGCCAGGCGTCAAATCCGACTTGAGCGTCTGCGACGCAAGTGGCGACTCGCCCGTCCGCTAGCCAGATAGATAGCCATCGGGCAGGCTCTTAGTGTGACCAGGCGAGCGGCTTCCGGTAGCCGCACGGACGAGGCGGACGGACCGCCGGAACCCGCCGGCCCGGGGTCGGGTGCGGCCGGGGGTACCCGCGACCTGCCTGCGGAAACAGCGCCCGACCCGGCCACCGACGGTACCCCCGGGGACGACCCGGTGCCCACCGACGGCCCCGAACCGGCCGGCGATGAACCCGAACCGGCCGGCGACGAGGCCGGGCCGGCGCCCGCCCGCGACGAGGGCGACAAGGGCGACAAGGGCGACGACGCCGAGCCGACCGAGGCCGGCGAGCCGGCCCTGGTCGGGTCGCTGCGGCGGGTACGCGCGGAGCTGGCCGCGATCCGGTTCCCCCTCGCGCTGCCGGACGCCGGATCGGCCACGGAGTCGGCCCGGGTCCTCGCCACGCAGCTCGACGACTACCTGCTCCCCCGGCTCGGCCGGCTGGACGCGCCGCTGCTCGTCGTCGTCGGCGGCTCCACCGGCGCGGGCAAGTCGACCCTGGTCAACAGCCTGGTACGGGCGCCGGTCAGCCCGGCCGGCGTGCTGCGCCCGACCACCCGGGCGCCGGTACTGGTCAGCGCCCCCGGGGACGCCCGCTGGTTCCTCGGGTCCGCCGAGTCCGAGGCGTACCTGCTGCCCGCCCTGACGCGGACCACCGGCCTCGACGCCGCGCCCGGTACGCTGCGGGTCATCACCGCGCCGGGGCTGCCCCGTGGCCTCGCCCTGCTGGACGCGCCCGACCTGGACTCCGTCGTGGCGGCGAACCGGGCGCTGGCCGACGAGGTACACCGGGCGGCCGACCTGTGGCTGTGCGCGACCACCGCCGCCCGGTACGCCGACGCGCTGCCCTGGACCGCCCTGCGCGCCGCCCGCGACCGCGGTACCCGGCTGGCGCTGCTGCTCAACCGGGTACCGCTCGGAGCGGAAGAGGAGATCCTGAACCACCTCGGCGAACTGCTCGACGCGGAGGGGCTGTCCGGGACTCCGCTGTTCGTGCTGCCCGAGGTCGTCCTCGACGGGCAGGGCCTGCTCGCCGAGAGCCTGGTCGCCCCGCTCGCCTCCTGGCTCGCCGACCTGGCCGGGGATCCGTCGGCCCGGGTACGGGTGGTCGGCGACACGCTCGGCGGCGCGCTGGCCGCGCTGCGCTGGAGCGTCGAGGAACTGGCCGAGTCCGCCGACCGCCAGCACGCCGCGGCGACGGCGCTGCACGGGACCGTCCGGCGGGAGTACGCGGCGGCGCTGGCGATGGTCGAGGGCGCGCTGGAGGACGGTACGTTGCTGCGGGGCGAGGCGCTGCTGCGGTGGCGCGCGTTCGTGGACCGCGGCGGGCTGCGCGCGGTCCTGGGCGGCGCGCTCGGGCAGCGGATCCGGGCCGCCTTCGGGGCCACCGACCCGCCCACCGGCCGGCTCCTGGCCGCCCTGGAGGCCGGGCTGGTCACACTGGTGGTCGAGGCGGTCGCCGCGGCCGACGACCGGGTCCGCACCGCCTGGTCGGCCGATCCGGCCGGCGCCGCACTGCTGGGATCATCAGGCGGTACCCGGGTGGCGGCCGGCGAGGCCCGGCTGGACCGGGTCCGGGCGCTGGTCCGCGACTGGCTGTCCAAGGTCCGCAACGATGCCGCCACGGAGTCCGTCGCGCTGCTGGTCGTGCTCCAGGTACTCGCCGGGGATCCCCCGCTCGAACCCCGCGAGCAGACCCGGGTGCACGGCGTTCTCGGGCAGCTTGCCGTGCGTACCGTCGTCGAAAGCCGCCGCACCGAGCTGCTGGACCGGGTCCGCCAGATCCTCGACGCGGACGCCGCCGTTTTCACCGCCCTGCTGGCCGACGCCGACGCAGCCGCCGGGACCGCCCAGCGGCTACGCGCGGCCGTGAGCACCGGAGCATCCGAATGACCCTTGACGAGCTGCGCGAACCGGCCGTGGTCGACGCCGAGGCCCTCGCCGTCCGGGCGGAGGGGCTGACCCGCTTCGTCATCATGGCCGAGGGCGTCCTGCCGGCGTCGCGCCTCGCGCGGGCCCGGGCGCTGGCCAAGCGTGCCAGCGACCGCCTCCGCATGTCCGGGGAGTACACCGTCGTCGCGCTGGCCGGCGCGACCGGCAGCGGCAAGTCCAGCCTGTTCAACGCGCTGGCCCGGATGGAGCTGTCGACGGTGGGGGTACGGCGGCCGACCACCGCGCATGCCTTCGCCTGCGTCTGGGGGCCGAGCGGGGCCGACCCGCTGCTGGACTGGCTGGAGATCGCGCCGGAGCGGCGCTTCGCGCGGGAGAGCGCGCTGGACGGCGACGACGAGCTGGGCCTGCGCGGGCTGGTCCTGCTCGACCTGCCGGACTTCGACTCGCTCGCCACCGAGCACCGGATCGAGGTCGACCGGCTGTTGGAGCTGGTCGACCTCGTGGTGTGGGTGACCGACCCGCAGAAGTACGCCGACCAGGTGCTGCACGACCAGTACCTGCGGGCGTTCCGGCAGCACCGCGACGTCACCGTGGTCGTCCTCAACCAGGCCGACCGGCTCACCCCGCCCGACGTGCGGCGGTGCGTGGGCGACCTGGCCGGGCTCCTGGCGGGCGACGGCCTGGCCGACGTACCGGTCTTCGCGGTGTCCGCCGTCGCGCCCGACCCGGGCAGCGCGCAGCTCCGGTCGGTACTGGAGGGCGCCGTCGCCGTCCGGCGGGCCGCGCTGCACCGGCTGGCGGCGGACCTCGACGGCGTGGCCGCCGAGCTGGCCGACGCCGTGGACGGCCCGGCCGACCCGGAGTCGATCAGCCGCGACCAGGTGGGCCTGCTGGCCGACGCGGTGGCCACGGCAGCCGGGGTACCGGCCGTGGCCGCGGCGGTCGCCGACGGGTACCGGCGGCGGAGCCGGTGGGCGCTGCGCCGGGT
>JBKPCQ010000108.1:0-8201 GCA_046727455.1 Actinomycetota bacterium
GTGCGGCCCGCCGGACATGCGGCTGCCGATCGCGGTCGCGATGGGCTGGCCGGACCGGGTGGCCGGCGCGGCCGCCGCGGTGGACTGGACCGCCGCGCACACCTGGGAGCTGCGGCCGCTGGACGAGACGGCGTTTCCGGCGGTACGCCTGGCGAAGGCGGCCGGTCGCGCCGGGCACTGCCGGCCGGCGATCTACAACGCCGCCAACGAGGAGTGCGTGGCCGCTTTCACTGCCGGTACCCTGCCCTTCCTGGGCATCGTGGATACCGTTGACCAGGTACTGGCGCGGGCGCCCGACTTCCCCGAACCGGGTACCGTCGAGGAGGTGCTCGTCGCCGAGTCCTGGGCGCGCGGGACAGCCCGCGAGCTGGTCGCGGGGGCAATGGAAGGAGCCTGATGGCGTACCTGCTCGGCGTGGTGCTCTTCGCGCTGGCGATCTTCATCTCGGTCTGCCTGCACGAGGCCGGGCACATGGTGACCGCCAAATCGTTCGGGATGAAGGTGACCCGCTACTTCGCCGGCTTCGGACCGACCTTGTGGTCGTTCAAGCGGGGCGAGACCGAGTACGGGATCAAGGCCCTTCCCCTGGGCGGCTTCGTCAAGATCGTCGGGATGACCCCCCAGGACGACGACGTGGCACCGGCCGACCAGCCGCGCGCGATGTGGCGGTACCCCCTGTGGAAGCGCACCGTGGTGATGGCCGCCGGCTCGGCCACCCACTTCCTGTTGGGTTTCGTGGTGTTGTGGATCACGCTGGTCTTCGTCGGCATCCCCAACGCCACGGCGTACGACATCGGCCGCCAGCCCGCCACGATCAAGGTCGCCCAGTGCGTCGTCGTCAGCGAGGACGCCCAGGACTGCTCACCCACCGACCCGCCGTCCCCGGCCAAGCTGGCCGGCCTCCGGGACGGCGACGTGATCACCGCGCTCGACGGCAAGCCGATCAGGAGCTACGACGACCTGCAGAAGGCGATCCGCTCGGGGCAGTACGGCCCGGTCGGCGTCACCTACGTGCGCGACGGGCAGACCCTGGACACCACGGTCTTCCTGGTCCCGGCCAACCGCCGCCCGCTGGGCGAGCAGGGCAACCCCGGCGCGAAGGCGACGACCGTACCGGCCATCGGGGTGATCTACCAGACCCCGCCGGGGGTACCGCTGACCGTGACGTACGGCCCGGGTCCGGCGCTCAAGGAGACCGTGGTCAGCACCGGTCGCGTGTTCGCCGCCATGGGCGGGGCGATCGGGCGGATTCCGCAGAAGGTACCCGCCCTGTGGGACTCGCTGTCCGGAAAGCCGCGTGACCCCAACACCCCGATCAGCGTGGTCGGCGCCAGCCGGCTGGGCGGCGAGACCGTGCAGCACGGGGCCTGGGCGCTGTTCCTGAACATCCTGATCACGCTGAACTTCTTCGTCGGCGTCTTCAACCTGCTGCCGCTGCTGCCGCTCGACGGCGGGCACATCGCGATCGCCTTCTTCGAGCGGATCCGCTCCTGGGTGTACGCCCGCCTGCGCCGGCCCGACCCCGGTCGGGTCGACTACCTGAAGCTCATGCCGTTCACCTACGCGGTGATCCTGATATTCGGTAGCTTCACCGTTCTCACGGTCGCCGCCGATATCGTCAACCCTGTCACCCTGTTCGGTGGTAAGTGAGGATCGCGTGAGCACGGTCAACCTCGGGATGCCCGCTGTGCCGGCGCCGCCGCTGGCCCCGCGCCGCATCTCCCGGCAGGTCATGGTGGGCGGCGTACCCGTCGGCGGCGGCGCGCCCATCTCCGTCCAGTCGATGACGACAACGCTCACCGCCGACGTCAACGCCACGCTCCAGCAGATCGCGGAGCTGACCGCCGCCGGCTGCCAGATCGTGCGGGTGGCGGTACCGTCCCAGGACGACGCGGACGCGCTGCCGCAGATCGCGCGCAAGTCGCAGATACCGGTGATCGCGGACATCCACTTCCAGCCGAAGTACGTGTTCGCCGCGATCGAGGCGGGCTGCGCGTGCGTCCGGGTCAACCCGGGCAACATCAGGAAGTTCGACGACAAGGTCGGCGAGATCGCCCGCGCGGCTGCCGACGCGGGGGTACCGATCCGGATCGGTGTCAACGCCGGCTCGCTCGACCCGAGGCTGCTGGCCAGGTACGGCCGGGCGACCCCGGAGGCGCTGGTCGAGTCCGCGTTGTGGGAGTGCTCGCTGTTCGAGGAGCACGGGTTCCGGGACATCAAGATCTCGGTGAAGCACAACGACCCGGTGGTGATGATCCAGGCGTACCGGCAACTCGCCGCCGCCTGCGACTACCCGCTGCACCTCGGGGTGACCGAGGCCGGCCCGGCGTTCCAGGGCACGATCAAGTCGGCGGTCGCGTTCGGCGCCCTGCTGGCGGAGGGGATCGGCGACACGATCCGGGTGTCCCTGTCCGCGCCGCCGGTCGAGGAGGTCAAGGTCGGCGCCGCCATCCTGGAGTCGCTCGGCCTGCGCGAACGGGGCCTGGAGATCGTGTCCTGCCCGTCCTGCGGCCGCGCCCAGGTCGACGTCTACACGCTTGCCGATCAGGTCACCGCGGCGCTGGAGGGATTCCCCGCGCCGCTGCGGGTGGCCGTGATGGGCTGCGTGGTGAACGGGCCCGGCGAGGCGCGCGAGGCGGACCTGGGCGTCGCGTCCGGCAACGGCAAGGGGCAGATCTTCGTCAAGGGCGAGGTCATCGCGACGGTACCGGAGTCGCGGATCGTGGAGACGCTGGTGGAGCAGGCGCTGCGGATGGCCGACGAGATGGGCGTGGAGGTGCCGGACGCCGGACCGACCGTCACGGTTCACTAGTGGTCGCTGCGGGGGATCGGGGGCGGCGTTCCCCGCTCCGGCGCACGTTCTGGGTCGCAGCGCGAAGCCCGCGAGCCAGAACGTGCGAGGTCAGGCTTGATCCCTCCGCGGTGAACACCGCCCCCGATCCGTCTGCGCTCGCTCTTCGTGGGTCGGCGCTGGCCGCCCGCGCGGCTGAGAGCTGGCTGCGGGCGGGCGGCGTGACCGGTCAGTCGTCGTTGTCGGCGAGGATGCCGTAGAGCTTGCGCTTGGTTTCCTGGAGCACGGCCACGGCGCGCTGCCACTGCTCGGGCGAGCCCTCGAAGCCGATCTGGCGCAGGGCGTTCATGATGCCGAAGATCGCCTCCTTGGTGTCCTGGCCGCTGGAGACGGTCTCCTCACTGAACTCCTGCCATGGCGGGTTGGCCGCCGCGGCGGTGGCCTCGGGCTGGCCGACTTCGGTGAGCGTGAACCGCTTGCGGCCGCCGCTCTCCTCGCTGGTGATCAGGCCCTCGTCCTCCAGGAGCTGGAGGGTCGGGTACACCGAGCCGGGGCTCGGGCTCCACACCCCACCCGTACGGGTGTCGATCTCCTTGATCATCTCGTACCCGTGCATCGGCCGCTCGGTCAGCAGCGCCAGGATCGCCGCGCGGACGTTGCCCCGGCGCGATCCCCGCTCCCTGCCGCGACCGCGGCCGTGGTGGTGTGCGGGCCCGGGAAACGGAAACTGGCCACGCCAGCCGAACGCCCGGCGATGCTCCTCGTGCATGTCTCGGAAGCCTCTCATGATTCTCCCCGTTCTGTCGTTGATACATTGACGATATATCGCTAAGCTATCGCCGACAAGAGTCGTCATCAGGTTGTCAGCCGGATGTCAGCACCGACGGGGAGCGTGGTGGACATGAACTACGCGGTTGAAGTGGAAGGTCTGGTCAAGCGGTACGGGAAGACCACCGCGCTGGCCGGCGTGGATCTCGCGGTACGGCCCGGGACCGTGCTCGGGCTGCTCGGACCCAACGGCGCGGGGAAGACCACCGCCATCCGGATCCTCGCGACGCTGGTGCGGCCCGACGGGGGGCATGCGCGGGTCGGCGGGTACGACGTGGTCCGCCAGGCCGACCGGGTACGGGAGCTGATCGGGCTGACCGGGCAGTACGCGGCGGTCGACGAGGAGCTGACCGGATACGAGAACCTGATACTGATCGGCCGGCTGCAGGAGTTGTCCCGGCGGGACGCGCGGGCGCGGGCGACCGAGCTGCTGGAGCGGTTCGCACTGGCCGACGCGGGGCGGCGCAGCGTGAAGACGTACTCCGGCGGCATGCGGCGCCGGCTGGACCTGGCCGCCAGCCTGGTGGTACCGCCGTCCGTGCTGATCCTCGACGAGCCGACCACCGGGCTCGATCCGCGCAGCCGGGGCGACGTGTGGCAGATGATCCGGCGGCTCGTCGGCGACGGGGTGACCGTCCTGCTGACCACCCAGTACCTCGACGAGGCCGATCGGCTCGCGGGCGAGATCGCGGTCATCGACCACGGCCGGCTGATCGCCAACGGTACGCCGGCCGAGCTGAAGGCCAAGGTCGGTGGCCAGACCCTCGCCGTGCGCCCGGCCGACCCGGCCGACCTGACCGTGGTCGCGGCGATCGTCGAGGCGGCCGTGGGCGCTCCGCCGGTCGTCGCACCCGACGATCCGGGCCTGCTCTCGGTACCGGTCGACGACGCGGACGCGCTTCCGGTGGTGGTACACCGGTTGCAGGAGGAGCGGATCGCGGTGACCGAGCTGGCCCTGCGCCTGGCCAGCCTCGACGAGGTCTTCCTGGCGCTGACCGGGCACGCCGCCGAGGAGGAGTCCTGATGGCCGCCGCCACCGCCACCGTCGCCGCGCCCGTACGGGGCCGCCGGATCGGCCCGATCCGGACCTTCCGCCACACCCTGACGCTGGGGTGGCGGGCGGTACTGAAGATCCGGTCCAACCCGGAGCAGCTGCTGGACGTCAGCCTGCAGCCGATCGTCTTCGTGACGATGTTCGTCTTCCTCTTCGGCGGCGCGATCGCCGGCGGCAACCGGCACGCGTACCTGCAGTACGTGCTGCCCGGGATCGCGGTCCAGACGATCGTGTTCGGCAGCATGGGTACCGGCATCAACCTCAACACCGACATCACCAAGGGGATCTTCGACCGGTTCCGCAGCCTGCCGATCGCCCGGTCCAGCCCGCTGACCGGCCTCATCACCGGCGACATCGTGCGGTACGTGGTCTCCCTGACCATCGTCACGGGGTACGGCGTCCTGCTCGGCTTCCGGTTCCACAACAACCCGGCGGCGATCGCCGCCGCCTACCTCCTGCTGCTGGTGTTCGCGCTGGCGCTGTGCTGGGTCTGGGTGTTCTTCGCGCTGCTGGTCAAGACGCCGCAGGCGCTCCAGGGTGTCGGGTTCGTGATCCTGTTCCCGCTGACCTTCGGCAGCAACGTGTTCGTCCCGGCCGCGACGATGCCCGGCTGGCTCCAGGCCTGGGTGAAGATCAACCCGGTGTCGTACCTGTCCAACGCCGTGCGCGGGCTGATGCTCGGCGGGCCGGTCGCCGACTCCCTGTGGCACGCGCTGGTCTGGATCGTCGCGATCCTCGTGGCGTTCGTGCCGCTCGCCGTCGGGGTCTACCGCCGCAGGACCTGAACGCCGAGTAGGGCTCGTAGTTCGTCGAGGGGGTACGCCGCCGCGCGGGCGTACTCCCTCTCGTACTCCTCCGGTGGCAGCGCGGACCGCACGGCCGCCACGGTCGCGGCGACCTCCCGGCTGCCCCGGTTCTCGATCCCGCGGAATGCCTCGGCACAGCCGAGCAACTCCGCGGCCCGGCGGTGGTCGCCCGCGGCGGCGGCGATCGCCGCGGACACCTCCGCCAGGGTGGCCAGGATCAGCCGGTTGTCGGCCAGTTCCCGGGCCTCGTCCGCGTGCCGGCGGGCCTGCTCGACGTCGCCGGTGGCGAGCACGGCGCGGGCCAGGTTGAGCAGGATCAGCGTGCGGATCTCGACGGGTATCCCGGCAACGCGGGGGGCGATCTCCAGGGCGTGGTGGTACACGCGGACCGCGGCCACCCGCTCGCCCGCCAGGCGGGCCAGGTCGGCCTCGCCGAGGGCCAGGATCAACCGGCGCATCCAGGCGGAGTTGGTCGGTACCGCCGCCGCCCGGTCCAGCTCCGCCCGTGCCCCGGCCAGGTCGCCGGACTCCGCGCGCACGAGGGCCAGGCTGTACCGCCCGTACAGCAGGTCGTCGACGACGCGCAGCTCCTCGGCCAGCGCCACCGACTCGGTGAGCGACCGGATCGCGCCGTCGTGGTCGCCGCGCAGCATGTACTGCTCGGCGCCCGAGCTGAGCATCATGGCCTGGCCCCAGCGGTCGCCGATGTCCCGCAACGCGGCCGTGGCATCGGCCGTGTCCCGCTCCCCGCCGGCCAGGTCGCCGTCCCCGATCCGCCACCGGCCACGGATACCGAGGCCGACCGCCCGGGTCCACGGGTCCGGATGGGCCAGGACGGCCGGCAGGGCCGCCGCCGCGCGGCTCCAGTCGTTGTGGAACAGCCCGTCCATGAGGGCGAACAGGGGTACCAGCGGATGGGTGCCGTCGTCGAGCGCCGCCGCCTGCGCGTAGGCGGCCCGGGCCTGCTCGTGCCGGTCGAGGGCGAGCAGGTTGAGCGCGTGGTGGGCCAGGGCCGACGTCCGGACCGGCGCCGGTACCTCGCCGGGCAGCGCGAGCGCCTGTCCCAGCCAGTCCGCCGCCTCGGCGTGGTGGTTGCGCAGCGCCCAGAACCAGCCCAGCGCGCCAGCCATCCCGAGGGCCGTCGCCGCGTCGGCCCGGTCGATCGACCAGCGCAGCGCGGCCGCGAGGTTGTCCCGCTCGGCGGTGAGCCGGTCCAGCCAGGCGAGCTGGTCGTGCCCGCGCAGGTACGGTTCGGCCGCCCGGGCCAGGTCGAGGAAGTACGCCGCGTGGGCGTTCCGGACCCGCTCCGCCTCACCTGACTCGGCCAGCCGCTCGCCCGCGTAGGCGCGGACGGTCTCCAGCATCCGGTACCGCCCGTCGTCGGCGAGCGTGACGAACGACTTGTCCACCAGCGCGCCCAGCGTGTCCAGGTCGCCGCCGCAGACGACGTGGACGGCGTCTAGCGTGGCGCCGTCCAGGAACACCGACAGCCGCCGGGCCAGCCGCTGCTCCGCCCAGTCCAGCAGGTCCCAGCTCCAGTCGACGACCGCCTGCAGCGTCTGATGCCGGGGCAGCGCGGTGCGGCTACCCCCGGACAGCAGCTGGAACCGGTCGCCCAGCCGTGCGGCGATCTGGTCGAGCGGCAGGTTGCGCAGGCGCGCGGTGGCCAGCTCGATGGCCAGCGGGAGGCCGTCCAGGCGGCGGCAGATCTCGCCGACCGGCCCACCGTTGGCGGGCGTGACGGCGAACCCGGGCCGGACCGCGCCGGCCCGGTCGGCGAACAGGCGGACGGCCGGGAAGTCGAGCGGCGTCTCGCTATCGGGGGGTGGGGCGGGCAGCGGGCCGACCGGGCACAGTACCTCGCCGGTCAGGGCCAGCGGCTCCCGGCTGGTGGCCAGGATCCGTACCCCCGGGCAGGCGCCGAGTACCTGCTCGGCGAGGTACGCGCTCGCGGACACCAGGTGCTCGCAGTTGTCCAGCAGCAGGAGCATCGACTCGGTGCCGGCGAGGGTGGCGAGCAGCCGCGCGAGCGGGTCCTGCGCCGACAGGGCATCGAGCCGGATCCGGCCCGGACGCACCGCCTCCAGCACGGCACCCGGTACCTCCGCCGCCTCCCGTACCGGGGCCAGTTCCACGAGCCAGACGCCGTCCGGGTACTTCGCCTCGACCGCCCGGCCGGTCTCCACGGCGAGCCGGGTCTTGCCCGCGCCGCCCGGCCCGACCAGGGTCACCAGCCGCGCCTCCTGGAGCAGTCCGGTCACCCGGGCCAGCTCCTCGTCGCGCCCGACGAAGCTGGTCAGCGGGGTGCGCAGGTTGCCGGGCGGCAGATCGGCGCCGCGCAGCAGCCCGGCGTGCAGCGCGGCCAGCTCGGGCGACGGGTCGGTACCCAGCTCGTCGGCCAGGGTCCGGCGCAGCCGCTCGTACACCCGCAGTGCCTCGCCGGTCCGGCCCAGCTCGGCAAGCGCCCGCATCAGCAAGCCGTACGGGCGCTCCCGCAGCGGGTACCGGCTGGTGAGCGCGGTCAGGTCGGCCACCGCCTCGATGGCGCCGCCGCCGGCCAGTAGCGCCGCGGTCCGGTCCTCGGTCACGGCCAGCCGCAGCTCCTCCAGCCGCACCGCGCTCGGCCGGGCGAACTCGGCGTCGGCCACGTCGGCCAGCGCCGGCCCCCGCCACAGCGCGAGCGCGGCGGTCAGCAGGTCGGCGGCGCGCCCCGGGTCGGCGG
>JBKPCQ010000109.1:0-6449 GCA_046727455.1 Actinomycetota bacterium
GCCCAGGCGACCGCCAGCGCGGCGGTGAACGCGTCCCCGGCCGCGGTGCTGTCCACGGCGTGGACCACCGGTGCGGGCACGTGCACCGGCTCGGCATCCCGGCCGCCGAGCCGGGCACCGGCCGCGCCGTGCGTCACCACCACGAGCGGTGCCCGCTCCACCAGCGGGGCCAGCGCCGCCGCCTCCACCTGGTTCACGACCAGCAGATCGACGCACTCCGCCAGGTCCGCCGGCACCGCACGGGCCGGGGCGGCGTTCAGCACCACCCTGGTACCGGCATCCCGCGCGGCCCGTGCCGCGGCGCTCACCGTCCCGACCGGGATCTCCAGCTGGAGCAGCAGCACGTCCGCGGCCCCGATCGCGGCCAGCTCCGCACCGGTCAGCGTGGTCAGCGCCGAGTTGGCCCCGGGCGCCGCGACGATCATGTTCTCGCCGGTACCGTCGACGAAGATCAGCGCCACGCCCGTGGCACCGGACACCACCCGCAGGAGCGAGGTGTCCACGCCGGACGCGATCAGCCCGGCGCGCACGGTCACGCCGAAGGCGTCCGAGCCGACCGCGCCGACGAAGGTCACCGCCGCCCCCGCCCGTACCGCCGCGACGGCCTGGTTGGCGCCCTTGCCGCCCTGTCCCTGGGTGAAGTCGTGCCCGAGCACGGTCTCGCCCGGCCGGGGCAGCACCGGCGCGGTCGCCACCAGGTCGATGTTGGCGCCGCCGACCACCACGACCTTCATGTCGCCCGGGCCGAGAAGCGGCCGTCCGCGTACTCCACCCGCAGCGGCAGGTCGAACGTCTTGGACAGGTTGGCGCTGGTGACGGTGTCCTGCAGGAGCCCGGACGCGACCACGCCGCCCTCGCGCAGCAGCAGCGCGTGGCTGAACCCGGGCGGGATCTCCTCGACGTGGTGGGTGACGAGAACCGTCGCCGGCGCGTCCGGGTCGGCGGCCAGCTCGGCCAGGTGCCGTACCAGGTCCTCCCGGCCGCCCAGGTCCAGCCCGGCGGCCGGCTCGTCGAGCAGCAGCAGCTCCGGGTCCGTCATCATGGCCCGGGCGATCTGTACCCGCTTGCGTTCCCCCTCGGACAGCGTGCCGTACCGGCGGTCGGCCAGCCCGCCGACGCCGAGCTGCCCGAGCAGCGCGCGGGCCCGGCCCAGGTCGAGCCGGTCGTAGCTCTCCCGGAACCGGCCCACCACCGCCCACGCGGCGGTCACCACGGCGTCGACGACGCTCTCCTCGGGCGGCATCCGGTCGTGCAGGCCGACGGTCGCGAGGCCGATGCGGGTACGCAGCTCGAACACGTCCACCCGGCCGAGCCGCTCGCCGAGGACGTCGACGGTGCCCCGGGTCGGGTGCAGCCGGGCGGCGGCGAGGTTGAGCAGGGTCGTCTTGCCGGCTCCGTTGGGCCCGAGGACCACCCAGCGCTCGTCCAGCTCGACCCGCCAGTCGACGTCCCGGACGAGGTCCTTACCGCCGCGGGTGACGGTACCGTGGCGGATGTCGATGACCAGGTCCGGATCCAGGTGCGGCACCCGGCTATCCAATCACGCGGTTCACTCACCGATGGTCGAGCCGAACACCTCGTCGCGGGTCGCGTCCAGCGCGGTGAGCAGGGCGCCGTGCAGGACCGGCTCGCTGACCGCCTCGGAGACGACCACCCGGGGGGAGACCGGCGCGATCGCGGCCACCTCGTGCTGGACCCGCTGCGCCAGCGCCAGGCCGCCGGCCAGGCCGACCTCGCCGGCCAGTACCACCAGCGCCGGGTCGAGCACGACGCAGGTCGCCGCCAGGCCGAGCGCCAGCCGCCGGGCCAGCTCGTCGAGGACCGGGCTGCCCTCGGTACCGGCGTCCACCGCCGCCCGTACCGCCTCCTGGGCCGTCGGCGCGCGGAAGCCGTGGTCGCGCGCCACGGCCCGGACCGCGTCGGCGGCCGCCAGCTCCTTGAAGCCGCCCTTGGCCCGTGCGCCGCGCGGTACCGGCGCGCCGGCCACCGGCAGGTACCCGATCTCGCCGGCCGCGCCGCTGACCCCCCGGTGCAGCCGGCCGTTCAGCACGACCGCCATCCCGACGCCCCGGCCGAGCCAGAGCAGGACGAAGTCGTCGACGCCCTTGGCTGCTCCGGTGTGCGCCTCGGCGACGGTGGCGAGGTTCACGTCGTTCTCGAAGACGACCGCGCGCTTGAGGTCCTCGCGCAGCGCGGCGAGCAGGCCCCGTTGCCAGCGCGGCAGGTCGAAGACGAAGGACAGGTCGCCGGTCTTCGGGTCGACCAGGCCGGGGGTGCCGAGCACCACCCGGCGGACCTTGCTGATCGGTGCCCGGGCGCTGCGCGCCGCCTCGATCACCGCCTTGTGGACCACGCCGACCGGGTCGTCGGTGTCCCGGGTGGACTGCTCGACCCGGCCGACCACCGCGCCGGTGATGTCCGCGCACGCGGCGACCGCGTGTTCCGGGCCGATGTCGACGCCGACGACGAACGCGCTGGTGGGTACGACCGCGTAGAGCGAGGCGTTCGGGCCGCGCCCGCCCGCCTGTTCGCCGACCCGGGACACCAGGCCGCGCTCCTCCAACCTTTCCACCAGCTGGGAAGCCGTTACCTTGGACAAACCGGTCAGCTCCCCAAGCTGAGCCCGGGTCAAAGGGCCCTGGTCCAGCAACAACTCCAGCGCGGCGCGGTCGTTGATCGCGCGCAGCAGCCGGGGCGTACCCGGAAGGCGGGTTGAGCTCATCGCGGTCGTACCTCTATCGTTTAGGAAACTTTCCTAATTTGCATGTGAAGCGTGAGGACATCGGTAGCGTACGGTGAAGGAGCCTGACCGGCCCCTCCGCCGAGCCGTTACTCGTCCTGACGATCGTGGACGGGCCGGGCGACACCATTGTCACAGGTGATCGGGCGGCGGAGGGGAACCACCGTGGCGATTGATCCGGGGCTGCGAAGGCTCGCCCTGCGTACCGTTCTCCCGGCCTTCGCCGGGCACGAGGTACCGGCCTGGGTCGCCGAGCTGATCAGTGAGGGCGTTGCCGGGTTCGTGATCTTCGGGTACAACATCGTCAACCCCGCCCAGTTGACCGCGCTGACCGGCCAGCTCCGCGCCAGCCGCTCCGACCTTTTGCTGTCGATCGACGAGGAGGGCGGCGACGTCACCCGGCTCGCCCACGCCGACGGCAGCCCGTACCCGGGCAACGCCGCGCTGGGCGCGATCGATGACGTGGCGCTCACCGAGCGGATCTACCGGGCGATCGGGCTGGACCTGCTCGCCGCCGGGTTCAACGTCGACCTCGCGCCGACCGTGGACGTGAACACCGCCGACGACAACCCGATCATCGGTACCCGCTCGTTCGGCTCGGATCCCGCCCGGGTCGCCGCGCATTCGGCGGCCGCGGTCGTCGGGCTGCAGTCCGTCGGCGTGGCGGCGTGCGTCAAGCACTTCCCCGGGCACGGGGGTACCAGCACCGACTCGCACCACGGACTGCCCACCGTCGACGTCAGCCTGGACGCGCTACGCGAGCGCGACCTGGCGCCGTTCGCCGCCGCGATCAAGGCGGGCACCCAGGCCGTGATGAGCGCGCACATCCGGGTACCGGCCCTGACCGGCGAGCTGCCCGCGACGCTGTCCCGGGCGGCCATGGTCGACCTGCTCCGCCGGGAGCTGGGCTTCTCCGGCGTGGTGATCACCGATGCGCTGGAGATGCGGGCCGCCGCCGGAGCCGCCGGTGGTACCGCCGCCGCGGCGGCGCGGGCGCTCGCCGGCGGCAACGACCTGCTCTGCCTGGGCTCCCAGGTGGACGGGGCGCTGGTCGAAGAGAGCGTCCGGGAGATCGTCGCCGGGATCGAGGCCGGCTGGCTGCCGCTGACCCGCGTCGAGGAGGCGGCCGACCGGGCCGCCGCCCTGGCCGCCTGGGCGCTGGCCACCCGGGCCGTCGCGCCGGCCGAGGAGCACATCGGGTACTCGGCCGCGCAGCGGGCGGTCCGCGTCGAGGGCTCGCTGGCCGGGCTGGGTACCCCGCTGATCGTCCAGGTACTGGAGTCCGAGGCGGACATCAACATCGCGGTGGGCCCCGGCGTGCCGTGGGGACTGGGTCCGCATGTCAACGGCACCGAGCACGTCCAGGTCGGGTACGCCTCGGCGTCGGCTTCGGCGCTGCGCGCATCGGCCGGGAGCCGGCCGGTCATCGTGGTCGGGCGTAACCTGCACCGGCTGCCCGGGGTCGCTGCGCTGATCGAGGACCTGGCCAGCACGCACACCGTGGTCGCGGTCGAGATGGGCTGGCCGTCGAGCTGGCGGCCGGCCGGGGTACAGGCGTTCGTCACGACCTACGGCGCGAGCCGGGCGAACGGCTGGGCGGCCGCCTCGGCGCTGGGCCTGATGCCGCGCATCTGACCTGAGGGAGCGAGCGGGAGCGGCGCGGCGTCGTCTGGACTGAGGAGCGCAGCGACGAGGGAAGACGGCGCGTCTAAGCGCCGCGAAGCGAGCGGACGGGGCACTACGCCCCGGCGGTCCGGACCAGCGTGCGGATCTGGCGGAGCAGGACCGACAGCGCCGCCAGGTCGGCGTGGCTGTCCTCGAAGTCCCCCATCGCGTTGCGCGCCCGTACCAGCGCGTCGGCATTCGCCCGTTCCCACTCGGTGACCCGGTCCTCGCTGGAGTCCCGGGGCGAGGTCGAGGCCAGTACCTCGGAGGTCAGCGCGGCCAGGGCGGCGTACAGGTCGTAGCGCAGCGCCATCCGGGCCAACGTCTCCCAGCGGGTGTTGCGCGGCAGCTCGGAGATCCGCGACAGCAGCTCGTCGACCCGGAACCGCTCGGAGAGCACGAAGTACACGCCGGCCACCTCGGTGGTGTCGCGGCCGGTCGTGTCGGCGAGGCCGACGATGTCGAGCAGGCCGAAGCCGTACATGATGCGGGTGGCCCACTCCGCGAGGTCCTCGGGGATGCCCAGCGCGGTGAGCTGGTCGCAGCGCGATTGCAGCGCCTCCCGCTCCCGGCCGCGGAACAGTGAGCCGACCACGGGCAGCAGCCGGGCCAGCCCGGGCCGTAGCCGGGCGATCTCCCCGGTCACGTCGAGGGGTACCCGGCAGTTGCTGACCAGCCAGCGCACCGCCCGGTCGAGCAGCCGGCGCAGTTCGAGGTACAGGGTGATCTGCGCGCTCGTCGGGACCTTGTTGTCCAGCTCCTCGATCGCCTGCCACAGCTCACTGAAGCCGAACGCGTCGCGCACGATCACGTACGCCCGGATGACGTCGGCCGGCGACGCGCCGGTCTCCTCGCCGGCGCGGTAGACGAAGGAGGTACCGCACCGGTTGACCACGTCGTTGACGATGCGGGTGGTGACGATCTCCCGGCGCAGCCGGTGGCCGGCCATCCGGTCCGCGTACCGGTCCCGCAGCGGGGTCGGGAAGTAGTCCACGAGTACCTGGTGGGTCCACTCGTCGTCGGGCAGCGACGAGGCGAGGATCTCGTCCTCCAGCGCGATCTTCACGTAGGCGAACTGCACCGCCAACTCGGGCGAGGTCAGGCCGGTACCGCTGGCGAAGCGCTCGGCCAGCTCCTCGTCGCTGGGCATCGCCTCCAGCTCGCGGTCCAGCCGCCCGTCGCGCTCCAGCTCGGCCAGCATCCGCCGGTGTACCGGCAGCAGCGAGTGCGTCTGCGCCCGCGCGTTGCCCAGCGCGGTGGCCTGGTCGTAGTTGTCCCGCAGGACCAGCTCGCCGACCTCGTCGGTCATCTCCTGCAACAGCGCGTCCCGCTCGGCCTGGCCCAGCTCGCCCCGGGCGACCAGCGGGTTGAGCAGGATCTTGATGTTGACCTCGTGGTCGGAGCAGTCCACCCCGGCCGAGTTGTCGATGAAGTCGGTACAGATGTGCCCGCCGCACATCGCGTACTCGATCCGGCCCCGCTGGGTCAGCCCCAGGTTGCCGCCCTCGCCGACCACCCGGGCGCGCAGCTGCCGCCCGTTGATCCGGATCGCGTCGTTGGCCTTGTCGCCCACGTCGGCGTGCGACTCGGTGCTGGCCTTGACGTAGGTGCCGATGCCGCCGTTCCACAGCAGGTCGACCGGGGCCTGCAGGATCGCGGTGAGCAGTTCGGTGGGCGCGAGCGCCGTCGCGCTGTCGGGCAGGCCGAGCGCGGCACGGGCCTCCGGGGACACCGGGACGGACTTGGCGGTACGCGGCCAGACGCCGCCGCCCGCGGAGATCTTCGCGGTGTCGTAGTCGGCCCAGGAGGACCTCCGCAGCGCGAACAGCCGCGCCCGTTCCGTGTAGGACACCGCGGGGTCCGGGGAGGGGTCGATGAACACGTGCCGGTGGTCGAACGCGGCAACCAGCCGGATGTGCTCGGACAGCAGCATCCCGTTGCCGAACACGTCACCCGACATGTCGCCGATCCCGACCACGGTGAAGTCCTCGGCCTGGGTGTTCAGGTCAACCTCCCGGAAGTGCCGCTTGACCGACTCCCAGGC
>JBKPCQ010000110.1:0-6993 GCA_046727455.1 Actinomycetota bacterium
CGTCTGGACTGAGGAGCGTAGCGACGAGGGAAGACGCCGCCTGGGGAGCCTCGGTGCCGCGCGAGCGGAGCGAGCGCCAATATTTCAGCTCCGAGGCGGGTGGCGTCTGGACTGAGGAGCGTAGCGACGAGGGAAGACGCCGCCTGGGGAGCCTCGGTGCCGCGCGAGCGGAGCGAGCGCCAATATTTCAGCTCGCTATGAGGACCGCGGCGCCGCGATGGGCGGCCAGGTTCCGGCTGAACTCCGCCGACTCCATCGGCCGCGCGAACAGGTACCCCTGGCCGAGCCGGCAGCCCAGTGCCTGCAACGCGGACAGCTGCTCGGGGGTCTCCACGCCCTCGCCCACCGCGATCATCGACAGGGTCTCGGTGAGCCGCACGATCGTGTGCAGGAACGCCTTGCCCTGCCAGCCGACCACCAGGCCCTCGACGAACGAGCGGTCGATCTTGAGGATCTCCACCGGCAGGTGGCGCAGGTAGGACAGCGCCGAGTACCCGGTACCGAAGTCGTCGATGGCCAGCCGTACCCCGATCTCGCGGATCTGCCGCAGCCGGTCCAGTACCGTCGCCGCGTCGCTGACGAAGGCGCTCTCGGTGATCTCCAGGACGAGCCGGGTCGGGTCCAGCCGGGCCGCCTCGATCGCCCGGCGTACGTCCCGGACCAGCTCCGGGTCGAGGAGCTGGCGGGCGGACAGGTTGACCGAGACGCCGGGCGGCGGGGCGCCGTCGGGCTGGGCGACCCAGCCGGCGGCCTGCTCGCACGCGGCGGCGAGGACCCGGCGCCCGACCGGGACGATCAGGCCGGTCTCCTCGGCCAGCGGGATGAACTCGTCGGGCGGGATGACGCCCCTGGTCGGGTGCTGCCACCGAACCAGCGCCTCGGCCGTGTGCACCTGCCCGGTGCGCAGCTCCAGGATCGGCTGGAAGACCAGGAACAGCTCGTCGCGGTTGACCGCGTGGCGCAGGTCGGTCTCCAGGCTGGCGCGCTGGACGAGGACCGTGTGCATGCGCTTCTCGAACAGCACGTACCGCCCGCCGCCGGCCTGCTTGGCCCGGTACATCGCGGTGTCGGCGTCGCGCAGGATGTCGCCGGCCGCGCCGCCGTCGTTGCTGGCGCTCACCCCGATGCTGGCGTCGATGCTGACCTCCTCGCCGGCGACGAGGTACGGCCGCTGTACCGCGTCGAGCATCCGCTTGGCCAGCAGCAGGATGTCGGCGACCCCGCTCTCCTCGACGAGTACCGCGAACTCGTCGCCGCCGAAGCGGGCGAGCAGGTGCTCGCCGCGCACGCAGTCGCGCAGCCGCCGGCCGACCTGCCGGAGCAGCTCGTCCCCGGTGATGTGCCCCCGGGTGTCGTTGACCAGCTTGAACCGGTCCAGGTCGAGGAACAGCACGTGCGCCCGCGCGCCCCGGTCCAGCGCCTCTTCGAGGCGTTCGAGGAACAGCACCCGGTTGGGCAGGCCGGTCAGCACGTCGCGGATGGCCTGCTGCGCGGTGGCGACCGTCTTGGCATCCGACAGCGCGATGCTGACCTGCTCGGCGAAGGACAGCAGGGTCTGCTCCTGCACCTCGGTGAAGTGGTACCCCGGCCGGAACGACACGGTCACCAGGCTGCCGACCACGGCGCCGTTCTCCCGGACCGGCGCCGCCATCGCCGCCCGCGCCCCGCGCCCCACCAGCTCCGGGTTGGCGTAGGGCGAGTGGGGGTAGTCGTCGGTGCTGACCAGCTCGCCCTGCGCGTACGCGGCCCGGCCGATGCCCGAGCGCAGGTGCATCGGGCGGGGGAGCTGGTGCTGGTCGTCGAACGTGGTGCCGACCGAGGCGACCAGCAGCACGCCCTGCTCGGCGAGGTACAGCATGGCCAGCTCGGTGTCGAACAGGTCCAGCGCGCTCGCGGTCACGGTGTCGAAGACCTCCGGCAGCGGCGCCCGGTTGGCGATCGCCCGCTGTACCCGGGCCACCTGCTCCAGGACCCGCTGCCGCTCGCCGAGCAGGGCCATCACGCGCAGCGGGCGCAGCGCCAGGTGCAGGACCCAGGCCATGCCGCGCAGCAGCAGCATCTCGTCGGGGACGAAGGGCTCCCCGCCGGCGCGGATGACCAGCAGGCGCAGCGCGTCCTCGCCGAGGTCCAGCGCGACCACCGCTAGCCGGCACGGCCCCAGCCCTTCGATCCAGACCTCGTCCGCGCCACTGCGCGCCGCCTCGACCAGCTCGACCACCTGCGGGTCGTCGGGAGCCAGCCCGATCACCGCCAGGATCGCCTCCCGGCTGAACAGCATGCCGACCTCGGCGTCCAGGGACTCCAGCACCCGCTCGACGGCGGCATCCAGCGCGGCGTCCTCGTCGCGCTGCTCGGAGAGCACCGCGAGGAACTCGACCAGTTGGGAGGTGCTCCAGGACTCTGACGTCATCCGGCCGTCCGCCGCTCAGCTCAGCGCCAGGGCGGCGATGGTCTGGTTGTGGTATCCGACGACGCCCCTGATGCGGGCGATCTCGCCGTAGGTGTAGAAGCCGGCGAGGGCCGCCGGGCCCGCCCGCCGGTGCATGAGGTCCAGCTCGGCGAGGGCGCCGTCCTCCCCGAGGACCGCGCGCCGGCCGACGCAGTCGAACGCCAGCAGAGCCAGCAGCGGTACCGTGCCGAGCTGGCTGATCGCCTCGGCGCAGGCGGCGTCCGCGGCGGCCAGGGTGGACGCGACGTCGCCGGTGGCCAGCCACGCGGCGGCCCCCTTGGGTACGGTGCCGGCGCAGGTCAGGGTGCGGGCGCCCGGATCGGCCCCGAGCACGTGCCGGATCGCCACGTCGCCCCGGCGGGCGACCGCCAGCGGTCGGGTGAGCGAGAAGTCCGCGAACCCCACCGGGTCCTCCTCGACCCCGGGCGGCGCCTGGTGCCGGCGCAGGTACACGTCCAGCGCCGGGTTGTCGTCCAGGGTGTGCACGTCGTTGCCGGCGCTGCCGGTGACCACCATGCCGTCGCCGCTGCGCCGCCACCCGTGCCGGATCGAGAGCCCGATCGGCGCGTCGCTGCCGATGATCGCGGCGACCACCGCCTCCTGGAGGATCTGTCCGTTGTGGAACTGGTAGGACGTCAGCATGCGCAGGTTGTCGCCGGCCCCGCCGCCGACGAGCGGAACCGTGGCACCCAGAACTCCGTACGCGCCGCGCACCATCTCCTGTTGGTCGCCGCAGAGGGAGTCGGTCAGCATGACCGTGGCCCGGTAACGGGTGTCCGGCAGCGGCAGCAGCCCGCGGGCGACCGCCTCGCCGACCGTGCGGGGCCGGTCGTGCAGGCCGACCGCGTGGGTGGTACGGATGGCGAACTCGCCGCCGAGGCCGACCACGACCACCCCCGCGCTCGGCGCCGGCGAGGGTCCGATCTCGCCCGCCGTGGAACAGCCGATGACCGGTACGTCGCCCGCGACCGAGCCCACCCCGGCGAGGAGCTCGCACAGGTCGTAGCCGAACGAGGCGAAGACGACGAGCAGCTTCGGATCGGCGAGCTGGAGCGCGTCGAGGGTCGCCGCCGCGCCGGCCGCGCGGGCGGCGCGGTCGGCCGAGTGCCCGACCCGGACCGAGCGCCGACGGGCGTCCCCGCGCCTGCCGCGCGGGGTGGGGGTGCCCGTGACGGAAGTCACCACGGCGACAGCGTATCCCTCCGGGTGCCGGCGGCCTACTCGACGACCGGTCCGGTCGCCTCGGCGAGGATCGTACGGAGTCGCTCCTCGGCGAGCACCACCGGGTTGCCCTGGGTGCTGCTGGCCGTCATGGTCTTGGCGACCACCTCGCCGGCCTGCTCCGGGCGCAGCCCGAAGGCGCCCAGCCGGGGTACCCGCAGCAGCTCGACCGTCTCGCGCAGCCAGGCCACCCCGTCGGCGACGGTCGCGTCCGGCCGGCCGGTGAGCAGCCGGGCCGCCTCCCGGTACCGCTCCGGCGCGGCGCCGGCCCGCACGTTCGCCTCGACGACCGGTACCAGCAGCGCCGCGCAGGCCATCCCGTGCGGCACGTCGACCAGCCCGCAGACCACGCTCGCGAACCCGTGCACCGCGCCGAGCTTCGCGTTGGCCAGCGCCATGCCGCCGAGCAGCGCGCAGATCGCCAGGTCGGTCCGGGCGTCGAGGTCGGCCCCGTCGGCGTAGGCCCGGCGCAGCCCGCGGGCGGCCCGGCGCAGCCCCTCCCGGGCCAGGCCGTCGGTGACCGGGTTGGCCTTGACCGACACGAACGGCTCCAGGCACTGGGTGAGCGCGTCGAGCCCGCTGGACGCGGTGGCGGCCGGGGGGCAGCCGAGCGTCAGTACCGGATCCACCACCGCCACGGTGGGCAGCATCAACGGGCTGCGTATGCTGACCTTGACCCGCTGCTCCGGGACGGCGAACACCGAGTTCGCGGTGACCTCCGACCCGGTACCGGCGGTGGTGGGTACCGCCACGCACGGCACCCCGGGGCGGGTGAGGCCGCGCGCGGGTCCGGGTACCGGCAGGAAGTCGACCGGGTCCCCGGCGTTGCGCAGGAGCACCGCGACCGCCTTGGCCACGTCGACCGGGCTGCCACCGCCCAGGCCGACCACCACGTCGGCCCCGTGCTCGCGGGCCGCCGCCAGCGCGGCCCGCAGCACGTCGACGGTCGGCTCACCGGCGACCGGGAACACCGCGTGCGGCGCGGGCAGCGTCGCGATCAGCGCGGCCTGCCGGTCCGGGTGCGCGCCGGTGCAGACCAGCGGGCGCGTCCCGAGCCCCGCGACGAGCGGCGCCAGCTCGGCGGCGGCCCGGCCGGCCCCGAACACCACCCGCCCCGCCGTCGTGAAGTCGAACCCCATTTACGGGGTCCAGAACACCACGTCGAACTTCCCCGACTCGCGGGGCCGCGCCATCAGGTCGGCGACCGCGTCGCGCCAGGTCGCATAGTGCGCGGTCGCCTTGTGCGCCGCGGCCGCGTCGGGATCGCGGTAGACCTCGACGAGCACGACGTGGGCCGGGTCGGCCTGGTCCTGGAGGACGTCGAAGCGCACGACGCCGGGCTCCTGGACGGACTCGCGGGCGTTGGCGAGAGTGGCGGCGACGAACTTGTCGACCTGGTCGGGCTGCACCCGTACCTGAACGTTGACCACGAACATGCGCCCATCCTGCTACATGAACCAAATCAGCCGTTGACTCCGGGGTGCCGCGTGCGAAGGATCGACGTCAGACCGTTCGGAGCGAGGAGGCAGATCGTGAGTGCGAAGGTTCTGATCCTCACGGGGGACGCGGCGGAGGACCTCGAAGTCATGTACCCGTACCAGCGCCTGCTGGAGGAGGGGTACGAGGTGGACATCGCCGCGCCGAAGGCCAAGAAGTTGCAGTTCGTCGTGCACGACTTCGTGGACGGATTCGACACATACACCGAGAAGCCGGGGCACACCTGGCCGGCCGACGTCGCGTTCGCCGACGTCAACCCGGAGGACTACGTCGCGGTGGTGCTCCCGGGCGGCCGGGCGCCGGAGTACATCCGCAACGACCCGGACGCGCAGCGCATCATCCGGCACTTCTTCGAGCGGGACAAGCCGGTCGCCCAACTGTGCCACGGCCCGCTGGTCTCGGCGGCGGCCGGGGTGCTGCGCGGCCGCCGCAGCTCGGCGTACCCGGCCCTCGCGCCCGACCTGGCGGCGGCCGGCGCGGAGTTCGTCGACGGCGAAGCGGTGGTCGACGGCACCGTGGTGTCCGGGCGGGCCTGGCCGGACCACCCGGCGTGGATGCGGGAGTTCATGAAGGTACTGGTGGCCAAGGCGCCGGTCGGCTGACAACGCTGACTGGTAGCCGCTCCGACAAGCTGCGCGGCTGACGAACGCTGACTGGTAGCCGCTCCGACAAGCTGCGCGGCTGATCCGGCGCCGGTGACCGGCCGGTCGGTAGCATCTTCTGGATGGACCGACCGGCCGGGAGCCTGCTCGCGATCAGCGACCTGCACGTGGCGTACCCGGAGAACCGGGAGTTCGTGTCCGGGCTGCGCCCGGAGTCCGACGGCGACTGGCTGCTCGTCGCGGGCGACGTGGCGGAGCGGGTCGAGGACGTCGAGTGGACGCTGGGCGAGCTGCGCCGGCGCTACGCGACGGTGGTGTGGGCGCCGGGCAACCACGAGCTGTGGACCACCGTGCGGGATCCGGTGGTCCTGCGCGGCGAGCCGCGCTACCGGCACCTGATCGAGGTGTGCCGGGGCCTCGGCGTGGTCACGCCCGAGGACCCGTACCCGGTCTGGCACGGCGACGGCGGGCCGGTCGTCGTCGCGCCGCTGTTCCTGCTGTACGACTACACGTTCCGGCCCGACGGCGTGGACCAGGCGACGGCGCTCGCCCGCGCGTACCAGGCCGGTGTCGTGTGCCGGGACGAGGCGGTCCTGCACCCCGACCCGTACCCGACCCGGGAGGACTGGTGCCGGGTCCGGGTCGCGGCGACCGCCGAACGGCTCGGCGCGCTGGATCCCTCGGCGCGTACCGTCCTGGTCAACCACTTCCCGCTCGTCGAGCAGCCGACGCGGGTCCTGCGGTACCCGGTGTTCGCGCAGTGGTGCGGCACCCGGCTGACCGCCGACTGGCACGTCCGGTACCGGGCCGCCGCCGTGGTGTACGGGCACCTGCACATCCCCCGTACCACGTGGTACGACGGCGTCCCGCACCACGAGGTCTCGGTCGGGTACCCCCGGGAGTGGCGGCGGCGCGGCCGCACACCCGCGGGGCCGCGCCGCATCCTGCCGGGCTGACGGGTCACACCCCGGTGTTCATGTCGGTCTGGATCTCCGTGCTGGTGAGCGTGCGGTTGTAGAGCCGGACGTCGTCGAGCAGCCCCTTGAAGTACTGGTCGGGAGAGGCGTCCGCGCCCATCCGCAACGTGTTGCCCCGGGCGGTGACGGTGGCGCCCAGGGACTTGGTGGTCACCAAGGTGCCGTTGACGGAGAACTGCACCTGGCTGCCGGTGAACACGACGGTCAGGTAGCTCCACTGGTTGAGTGCCAGCGCCGTGTCCATGCC
>JBKPCQ010000111.1:0-2782 GCA_046727455.1 Actinomycetota bacterium
CCACGGACCCGGCGGCTGCTTCCGCGTCCGGCGCGTCGGTGGCGTCCGGCCGCAGCAGCGGCGCGAGCCCGGTGACCAGCGAGCCGACCAGCTCCCGGGCGTACGCGCCGTCCGGATCGTAGTCCGGGTCGAACACGGTGAGCTGCACGCCGAGGCAGTCCGGCGCGGCGACCAGACCAGCGACGAGCAGCTCCAGCTCGGCGTAGGCGATGCCGCCGTCGTCGGGGGCGTCGACGGCGGGCATGACCGCCGGATCGAGGACGTCCACGTCGACGTGCAGCCAGAAGCCGGCGCAGTCGGCGAGGTGCTCGCGGGCCCACTGCGCGGTGCGGCCGGCGCCCTCGGCCCGGAGTTGCGGCACCGCGCGGTATGCGATGCCGGCCGCTTGCAGGTCGAGCCGGTACTCGTCCTGGGGGCGGATGCCGAGCAGCACCACGTGCTCGTCGCGCAGGTACGGCCGGAGCCCCTCCAGGTCGGTCAGGTCGGGCTGGCCGCGTCCGGTGGCGAGGGCCAGATCCTCGCCGGCCGCCGCGCCGACGTAGGAGGCGTTGCCCGGATGCCGGAAGTCGGAGTGGCCGTCGAGGTAGACGAGGCCGTAGCGCAGGCCGTCCCGGGCCCGCTGCCGGGCCAGCGCCAGCGCCGAACCCAGCAGGATCGAGCAGTCGCCGCCAAGGACGACCGGGAACTCGCCGGCCTCGGTGATGGTGGCGACGCGGTCGGCCAGCCGGCGGGCGTACCACCCGATCGCCTCGGCGTGGCACACGCCGTCGCCGGGGCGCCAGTCGCCGGGGTCGTAGCGCGGTGGGGTCAGGCAACCCGCGTCCCGGGCCGCCAGCCGGGCGAGCAGTCCCTGGTCGCGCAGTGCGCCGGGGGCCTTGGCGCAGCCCGGTACCGAGGTCGCGGTGGGCGGCCGTAACCCGAGGTTGCTCGGCGCGTCCAGGACGGCGATCCGGCGCATCGGGGCGCCTAGAAGAGCGCGTTGGCGAGCTGGCGGCGGGCGGCGGCCACCGCCGGGTCGTCCGGCCCGGCCACGGTGAACAGCGAGACCAGGTGCTGGCGAGCGGCCTCCCGGTCGGCCCCGGAGGTGCGCCGGACCAGGTCCACCAGGCGCCGGTACGCGTCCTCGGCGCGGCCGGCGAGTATCTCGACGTCGGCGGCGAGCGTCTGCGCCGCCACGTCGTCGGGCGCCGACGCCGCAGCCGACAGGGCTTTCCCGGGCGTCACGCCCTGCACCCGGCGCAGAAGCGCGACCTGGGCCAGCCCGGCCTCCGCCGCGTTGTCCGCGGGCGACTCCGCGAGGATCTTCCGGTACGCCTGCTCGGCGGCGTCGAGGTCGCCGGCCATGAGCGCGTCGTCGGCGCTGTCCAACCGCGGGTCGGTCGCCGGCTCCGCCGCCACCCCGCCGGCATTGAGCACCGCGGCGATCCACTGACGCAGCTGCGCCTCGGGTACCACACCCGTGAACGCGTCCACCGGCTGCCCGCGCACCACCGCGAACACCATCGGGATCCCCTGGACCCGGAACATCTGCGCCAGCCGGGGATTGGCGTCCACGTCGATCCGGGCCAGTACCCACGCACCGTCGCCCTCGATCGCGAGCTTCTCCAGGATCGGCGAGAGCTGCTTGCACGGTCCGCACCACTCGGCCCAGAAGTCGATGACGACCGGGGTCTGCAGGGACCGCTCCAGGACCTCGGACTGGAACGTCGCCTCAGTCACGTCGATGACCGATACGCCTCCGCCGCTCGGGGTCGGCGGTGCCGCCGGTTGCCCGGGCGCCGGCTGTCCGGCGGGGGGCGCCGCCGGCTCGGCCGGAGCCGGCTGGGCGGTGCGCAGCGCGCTGAGATCCACCGCGCCGCGGGTGAAGATCGACGACGACGTCGTCGTACGAGGATCGGTCATGCTGCCTAGTCTGGCACGCTCCGGGAAGCCGGCGGAGTCACCGGTACCGGTGCGTCAGAACTGCGCCGGCTCCCGGTACACACCCCATTCCGCGCGCAGCGCGTCGCAGATCTCGCCGAGCGTCGCCTCGGCCCGGACCGCGTCGAGCATCGCCGGTACCAGGTTCTCGTCGGTCCGGGCCACCTCGACCATCCGCTTGAGGCCGGTGCCGACCGCTGCCTGATCCCGCGCGGCGCGACGGGCGCCCAGTACCTCCCGCTGGGCCCGTTCCACCTCGTGCGAGATACGCAGGATCTCCAGAGGCCTGGTGACGCTGGCGGTGTGCGCGTTCACCCCGACGATCTTCTTGGTACCCCGCTCCAGCGCCTGCTGGTACACGAATGCCGACTCGGCGATCGCGGCGGTGAACCAGCCGTCCTCGATCCCGCGCAGGATCCCGCTGGTGATCGTGCCGTCGCCGCCCCGCTCGCGGATCTGCGCGAAGATCTGCTCCGCCTCGGCCTCCAGCCGGTCGGTGAGCGCCTCGACGTACCACGACCCGCCGAGCGGATCGGCCACGTTCGTGACCCCGGTCTCCTCCATCAGCACCTGCTGGGTACGCAGCGCGATCTCGGCGGTCTCGTCGGTCGGCAGCGCCAGCGTCTCGTCGAGCGCGTTGGTGTGCAGGGAGTTCGTGCCACCGAGCACCGCGGCGAGCGCCTCGACGGCGGTCCGCACCACGTTGTTCACCGGCTGCTGCGCGGTCAGCGACACCCCGGCGGTCTGCGTGTGGAACTTCAGCCACAGCGCCTTCTCGTCGGTCGCCCCGTACTCGTCGCGCATCCACCGGGCCCAGATCCGGCGGGCCGCCCGGAACTTCGCGATCTCCTCGAAGAAGTCG
>JBKPCQ010000112.1:0-13597 GCA_046727455.1 Actinomycetota bacterium
GTCCGGTGCCGTGCGCCTGCCGGCCGCGCCCTCGCTGCGGCACGACGTGGACACCGCGGCGGATCTCGCCGCCGCCGCGCTGCTCGGCCTCGGCCCGCGTACCGCGGCACTAGTCTGAACCCCATGCAGGGCACGGTCGCCAGGTTCGACGAGACCTCGCACGCGGGCACGGTGCTGCTCGACGACGGCACGCGGGTGGACTTCCCGGGCACCGCGTTCGCGGCGTCCGGTCTGCGGCTGCTACGCCTGGGCCAGCGGGTGCGGCTGGAGCGGGCCGCCGACGGCTCGATCGTGGCACTCACCCTGATCACTATGCCGGCCGGCTGACCAGCGACAATTTACGCGAAGGACATTTCGCGTCGGCCCTGGCGCGGGCGATGATGACGGGATGAGCACGACCACGCCTCCGCGCCCCCCTCGATCAGGCATCGTCGATGCCCAGCCCAGCGACGCCACCGGCCGTCGAGACGTGCGCGCCTCGATCGACGACCCGGGCGGCCCGACGCCTCGGCAACCGGAGGCGGATGCGCCGCGCCAGGCGCCCGCCGGAGACGCGCCACCGCCGGGCGGCCCGCTGCCGCCCCTGGACGAGCCGCTGCCCGACGACCGCTTCCTCAACCGGGAGCTGTCCTGGCTGGACTTCAACGCCCGGGTCCTCACGCTGGCCGAGGACCCCGACACGCCGCTGCTGGAGCGGGCCAAGTTCCTCGCCATCTTCGCCGGCAACCTCGACGAGTTCTACATGGTACGGGTCGCCGGCCTGAAACGGCGGGTGCAGATGGGCCTGCCGATCCGCAGCCCGGACGGGCTGTCCACGCGCGAGGTGCTGGAGATGATCGCCGAGCGCGCGGCGGATCTGGTCAGCCGGCACGCGCGCTGCTTCCTGCGCGAGGTCGCCCCGGCGTTGGCCGAGGAGGGCATCCGGATCGTGCGCTGGTCCGACCTCGACCCGGCCGAGCGGGACCGGCTGCGCGACTACTTCCGCGACAAGGTGTTCCCGGTGCTGACCCCGCTCGCGGTCGACCCGGCACACCCGTTCCCGTACATCTCCGGGCTGTCGCTCAACCTCGCCGTGGTGGTCCGCGACCCGGAGGGCGGTCACGAACTGTTCGCGCGGGTCAAGGTACCGAACAACGTGCCGCGTCTGGTGGCCGTGGAAACGAGCAGTCGCGCGTACCGCTTCCTGCCGCTGGAGGAACTCATCGCCGCGCATCTGGGCGCGCTGTTCTCCGGGATGCAGATCGTCGAGCAGCACCTGTTCCGGGTGACCCGCAACGCCGACCTGGAGGTCGAGGAGGACCGCGACGAGGACCTGCTGCAGGCGCTGGAACGCGAGCTGGCCCGGCGCCGCTTCGGCCCGCCGGTGCGGCTGGAGGTCGCCGCGACAGTCTCCGATCTGGTACTGGAGACGCTCGTCCGCGAGCTGGACATGGACAGCCACGACGTGCTGCGGGTACCGGGGCCGCTCGACCTGTCGATGCTGTGGCAGGTGTACGAGGGGGTGGACCGCCCGGACCTGAAGGACCGCCCTTTCGTTCCCGCGACCCATCCGCGCTTCGCCGAGGGGGAGACGCCGCGTAGCGTCTTCGCGACGCTGCGCGATGGCGACATCCTCGTACACCACCCGTACCACTCGTTCTCCACCAGCGTGCAGCGGTTCATCGAGCAGGCCGCCGCCGACCCGAACGTGCTCGCCATCAAGCAGACGCTGTACCGCACCTCGGGCGACTCCCCGGTGGTGGACGCGCTCATCGACGCGGCCGAGGCCGGCAAGCAGGTGGTCGTGCTCGTGGAGATCAAGGCGCGCTTCGACGAGCAGGCCAACATCGGCTGGGCGCGGATGCTGGAGAAGTCCGGCTGTCACGTCGTCTACGGCCTGGTTGGGCTGAAGACCCACTGCAAGACCGCGCTCGTGATCCGGCAGGAGGGCAACCAGATCCGGCGGTACGCACATATCGGCACCGGTAACTACCACCCGCGTACCGCCCGGCTGTACGAGGACTACGGGCTGCTGACCGCCGACCCCGAGGTCGGTGCCGACCTGACCGACCTGTTCAACGTGCTGACCGGGTACAGCCGGCAGACCGCGTACCGGCGGCTGCTCGTCGCGCCGCACGGCGTCCGGTCGGGCATCATCGAGCGGATCGAGCGGGAGGTCAAGCACACCCTTGAGGGCCGGCCCGGGCTGGTCCAGCTCAAGGTCAACGCGCTCGTGGACGAGGAGATCACCGACGCGCTGTACCGGGCCAGCCAGGCCGGGGTACGGGTGGACCTCCTGATCCGCGGGATCTGCACGCTGCGGCCGGGGGTACCGGGCCTGTCCGACAACATCCGCGTGCGCTCGATCCTCGGCCGGTTCCTGGAGCACTCCCGCGTCTTCCGCTTCGGCAACGACGGGGATCCCGAGGTGTGGATCGGCTCCGCCGACCTCATGCACCGCAACCTCGACCGCCGGGTGGAGGCGCTGGTGCGGGTCACCGACCCGACCGCCGCGGCGGAACTGGACACGGTACTGGAACTGGCGATGAGCCCGCAGACACGGGCGTTCGAGCTGCTGCCCGACGGCACGTGGCGCCAGCATTCGGTTACGGATCCGGAGCATCCGGCGCGGGATCTCCAGACCGCCATGCTCCGCAGGATCGTGGACCGGGCCGACTGACGATGACGCGCTAGGCTGCGCAGATGCTAGAGGAGGAGCGGAAGTACACGGTCGACCACCGGTTCGGCGTACCGGACCTGAGCGGCTGCGTGCCCACCGGCGGTGAGGTCGTCGCGTTCACCCCCGTCACGCTCCGGGCGACGTACTACGACACGGCCGATCGGCGGCTCGCACGGGCCGGCGCCTCCCTGCGGTACCGCCGCGGTGACGCGGTCCCGTGGACGGTGAAGCTGCCGACGGCGGTGACCGGCGTGCGGAACGAGATCTCCCGCGTCGGTACCCCCGGCGAGATCCCGCCCGAGCTGGTCGAGCTGGTCACCGCTTACACCCGGGGCAGCACCCTGGAACGCGCGGCCGTACTGCGGACCACGCGGCGGATCTACGAGCTGCGCGACCGCGACGGCCGGCTGCTCGCCGAGCTGGACGACGACAGCGTGGCCATCCTCGACGGCCAGAAGGTCCGGAGCAAGTTCCGGGAGATCGAGGTGGAGCGCCACGACGGCGGCCGCAAGATGCTCGACCGGATCGACGAGGTACTGCGGGCGGCGGGCGCCCTCGCCGGCTTGAACGGGGCGTTCACGCCCAAGCATGTCCGGGCACTGGGCCCGCTCGACGCGCCCGACCTGGCGCCGCCCGCGCCGACCCTGCCCCGCAAGGCCAGCGCGGGTGACGTGGTGGTCCGGGCACTGCGCGCCGACATCGGGCGGATCATCTCCTACGACCCGCTGGTGCGGCTGCGCGAACCTCTTCCGGGCGGCGACACCGCGGTGCACCAGATGCGGGTCGGCGTCCGCCGGCTGCGCAGCGACCTGCGTACCTTCCGCCCGATACTGGACACCTTGTGGGCCAACGGGTTGCGCAACGAGCTGTCCTGGATCGCCGACAAGCTGGGCGCGGCACGGGACGCGGAGGTGCTCCGGGACCGGCTGCGCCACACCGCCGCCGCCGACCCGCTCGCTCCCCTCGACGACGCCGCCGTGGCGCGGATGGACGCCGATCTCGCGGCGCGGCACGAGGAGGCGCTCAACACGCTCGACCTGGCGCTGCGCGGCGAGCGGTACCGGGTGCTGCTCGACCATCTCGTCGCCGCCGCGGCCGAGCCCCGGCTGTTGACCGGCCGGGCCGAGGTACCCGCCCGGGAGCTGCTGCCGCGCCTGGTCGCCAAGCCGTGGCGGGAGTTGGCGTTCGGCTCGGACGGGGCCTCCGGCGCCGGCCAGCTCGATCCGCTCGCCCCGGACGCGGAGTGGCACGAGGTCCGGATCCGGGCCAAGCGCGCGCGGTACGCCACCGAGGCCGTCGCCGAGGTGCTCGGCGGCACCGCGACCGAGCTGGCCAAGGCTCTCGCCGGGGTACAGAACCTCATCGGCGAGCACCAGGACGCGGCGGTGGCCGCGCAGACCTGGCTCGCGATCGCGCACGCCGACCCGGACGACCACGCGCTCGCGGTCACCGCCGGGCGGCTGTACGAGCGGGAGCGCGCCGCGGTTCGCCGGGCGCGGGAAGCCTTCCCGGCGGCGTGGGCGAAGGCCGACCGCCGCCGCCTGACGGGCTGGCTTCCGTGAGGATTGTCAGGGCCGCTGGCGGGGTGCCGTGGCGGGCGCTGCCGTCGGGCGTCGAGATCGTGCTGGTGTACCGGCCCCGGTACGGCGACTGGACGCTGCCCAAGGGCAAGCTGGAACGCCACGAGCACCCGATCGTGGCCGCCGTCCGGGAGGTCGGCGAGGAGACCGGCCTCACCTGCTCGCCGCAGGTCCGGCTGCCCACGATCCGGTACCTCACCGGCGAGCCCGACGTGGAGAAGGTCGTCGACTTCTGGTCGATGCGGGTACGCGCGGACGCCGGTCACGAGCCGACCGACGAGATCGCCGAGGTGCGCTGGGTACCTCTGGCGCAGGCCCCGGGACTGCTCAGCTACAAGCACGACCGGGGTGTGGTCGGCGCGTTCGCGGCGCTTCCCCGGATCACCGCCGAGGTGTCCCTGGTCCGCCACGCACACGCGGGGAGCCGCACCGCCTGGCACGGGCCGGACCGGTTGCGCCCGCTGGACTCGGTCGGGCACGAACAGGTGGAGCGGCTGGCGCGGCTCGTCGTCGAGGCGCTACCGCCGGACCGGATCTTCGCGGCGACTCCCGTGCGCTGCCGGGAGACCGTGGCTCCGCCGGCGGAGGCGCTGGGTCTTCCGGTGAAGGTGGATCCGGCCTTCGACGAGGAGTCCCCGGACGGGGCACCGGGTGCCGCCACCGCCCTGCGCGCGCACGCCGCCAATGGTGGCTCGACGCTGGTGTGCAGCCAGGGCAAGGCGATCCCGCCACTGCTGCGCTTCCTGCGGCCGGCGCAGACCCCGAGCGTCGAGGAGTTCGAGACGCCGAAGGGTACCGGCTGGCTGCTCGCCTTGGCGGACAAGACCGTCGTGAGCGCGGACCGGTTGATCCCCTGACTACTGCGGCGCCCGCCGGGCTGGCGGGCGCCGCAGTCGTTGGTACCGCTCGATCAGCTAGTGGCCTTGCGGGCCGGCGCCTTCCGTGCCGTGGTCCTCGCCGGGGTGGCGGCCGCCGTCGTGGTCCGGCGCGTCGGCGTCGCTGCCGCGCGCGTCGTCTTGGCCGCGGCCGTCTTACGGGCCGGGGCCTTCGTCGCCGTCACCTTCGCCGCACGGGTGGCCTTGGCGGGCGCGGCCTTCGTCGTGGTGGCCTTGGCGGTCGTCTTCTTCGCCGCCGTGGCGGTGGCCTTCTTCGCCGCGGCCGCGGTCGACTTCTTCGCCGCCGGCCGCGGAACCTTGCCGCTCGCCACCTGCTCCTTGAAGCTCGCCCCGGGCCGGAACGCCGGCACCGAGGTCTTCTTCACCTTCACCGCCTCGCCCGTACGCGGATTTCTGGCGGTACGCGCGGCCCTCACACGCTTCTCGAAGACCCCGAAGCCGGTGATCGCCACCTTGTCGCCCTTGGTGACCGCCGTCTGGATCTCGGCGAGAACCGCGTCGAGCGCTGACGATGCCGACTTCTTGTCTCCCAGACGGGCCGCGAGCGCATCGATGAGCTCAGCCTTGTTCACAACTAACCTCCCGAAACAATGGTGCGTTGCCTGGCCGGACGCGGCCATACTGCGCGCACGGTATGCCCTGTCGCGCAAAAGTACAAACATCTCGCGGAAAAAAGGCCTTGTGTCGTAACGGAAACTCCCCCGGTCGGACGAGGAACCGGGGGAGTTCGGGGCCTTTCCAGCTGACAATCGCTGGCTGGTAGCCGCTCCGACAAGCTCCGCGGCTAGGCGACGACCGGTTTGAAGGCGGGGCGCCGGCTCTCGTACGCACCGATCAGCGCGTCGTGCCGCAGGGTCAGGCCGATGTCGTCGAGACCTTCGAGCAGCCGCCACCGGCTGAAGTCGTCGAGCGGGAAAGACCAGGTACGGCCGCCCGCGCGTACCTCCCGTTGTTGCAGGTCAACCGTTACCGCGAGGGCCGGTACCGCCGCCACCGCGTCCCACAGTTCCTCGATCGCGGGCAGTTCCAGCTCCACCGGCAGGAGCCCTTCCTTGAGCGCGTTTCCCCGGAAGATGTCCCCGAACCGGGGGGACAGCACCGCCTTGAACCCCCAGTCGCGCAGGGCCCACACGGCGTGCTCCCGGGAGGAGCCGGTACCGAACTCCGGACCGGCCACGAGGATCGAGGCTCCTGTGTAGCGCTGGTCGTTGAGCACGAACCCCGGATCGGCGTCGCGCCACGCGCGGAACAGCCCGTCCTCGAAGCCCGACCGGGTCACCCGCTTGAGGTACACGGCCGGGATGATCTGGTCAGTGTCCACGTTGGACCGGCGCAGCGGCACGGCCGTACCGGTGTGGACGGTGAACTTCTCCATGGTGCGCCTCAGTCCTTCACAGATCGGCCGGTGCGGCGAGGTGGCCCAGTACGGCGGTGGCGGCGGCGACGGGCGGCGACACCAGGTGGGTACGCCCGCCCTTGCCCTGCCGCCCTTCGAAGTTGCGGTTGGACGTGGAGGCACAGCGCTGGCCGGGCCGCAGCGTGTCCGGGTTCATGCCGAGGCACATCGAGCACCCGGCGAAGCGCCATTCGGCGCCCGCGGCGGTGAAGACCTCGTGCAGCCCTTCGCTCTCGGCCGCCGCCCGTACCGCGGCCGAGCCCGGTACCACCAGCATCCGTACCCCGTCGGCGACCGTACGGCCACGGATCACCTCGGCGGCGGCGCGCAGGTCTTCCAGCCGCCCGTTGGTGCACGAGCCCACGAAGACGACCTCGACGGCGATGTCCCGCATCCGGGTGTCGGGCGTCAACGCCATGTACTCCAGCGCCTTCCGCGCCGCGGTGCGCTCGGCCTCGGTGCCGAAGTCGTCCGGCACCGGTACCACGCCGTCGAGCGGTACGCCCTGACCCGGGTTGGTGCCCCAGGTGACGAACGGCGTGACGCGGCTCGCGTCCAGCGTCACCTCGGTGTCGAACGTGGCGCCCTCGTCGGTCACGAGACCGCGCCAGTACTCCACGGCGGCGTCCCAGTCGGCGCCCCGGGGCGCGTACGGGCGCCCGCGAAGGTAGGCGAAGGTGGTCTCGTCCGGGGCGATCATCCCGGCCCGGGCGCCCCACTCGATGGACATGTTGGAGACGGTCATCCGGCCCTCCATCGAGAGCTTCCGGATGGCCTCGCCGCGGTACTCCACCACGTGCCCGCGCCCGGCGCCGGTGCCGACCTGGGCGATCAGCGCGAGGACCAGATCCTTGGCGGTCACCCCGGGCGCCAGGTCCCCGATCACGTTGACCGCCATGGTCGCGGGGGGCGCCTGCGGCAGCGTCTGGGTCGCGAGGACATGCTCCACCTCACTGGTACCGATCCCGAACGCCAGCGCTCCGAACGCGCCGTGCGTCGCGGTGTGCGAGTCGCCGCACACGATCGTCATGCCCGGCTGGGTCAGGCCGACCTGCGGCCCGAGCACGTGCACGATGCCCTGTTCGGCGTCGCCCAGCGAGTGCAGCTTGATGCCGAAGTCGGCGCAGTTCTTGCGCAGCGTCTCGATCTGCGTGCGGGACACCGGGTCGGCGATCGTGAACAGGTTGTCGGTCGGGGTGTTGTGGTCCTCGGTCGCGATGGTCAGGTCGGGCCGGCGCACCTGCCGACCGGCCAGCCGCAGCCCGTCGAACGCCTGCGGGCTGGTCACCTCGTGGACGAGATGCAGGTCGATGTACAGCAGATCCGGCTCACCTTCGGCGGATCGCACGACGTGCGCGTCCCAGACCTTCTCGGCGAGGGTCCGTTCGGATGTTGCTCCCACCATCTGGACATCCTAAATTCTGGGATGGTATGTTTCGCCTTATGGGACACAGTATGAGCGGTGTCGGCGTTCTCGACAAGGCGGTGGTCATTCTGGCCGCCTGTGTCGACGGCGCCAGCCTGGCCGAACTGGTGGAGCGGACCAAATTGCCGCGCGCCACGGCCCACCGGCTGGCGCAGGCGCTGGAGATCCATCGCATGCTGGTCCGTGACCAACAGGGGCGCTGGCGGCCCGGACCGCGGCTCGGTGAACTCGCCAACGCCGCGCCCGACGTCCTGCTGAGCGCCGCCGAACCCATGCTGGCCGCGCTCCGCGACGCCACCGGGGAAAGCGCCCAGCTCTACCTGCGCCGCGCGGACGAGCGGATCTGCGTCGCCGCCGCCGAGCGTGCGAGCGGGCTGCGCGACACGGTACCGGTGGGCTCGGTCCTGACCATGACAGCCGGCTCGGCGGCCCAGGTGCTGCTCGCGTGGGAGCCACCCGAAGCGGTCATGCCGCTGCTGCCGCGCTGCAAGTTCACCGGGCGGACGCTGGCGGAGGTACGCCGCCGGGGCTGGGCGCAGAGCGTCGCCGAGCGGGAGCCCGGGGTCGCCAGCGTCTCCGCGCCCATCCGCGACCGCACCGGACGGGTGATCGCGGCGATCAGCGTGTCCGGCCCGATCGAACGGCTCGGCCGCCGTCCCGGGGACCGGCACGCGATGGCGGTGGTACGCGCCGGGCAGCGGCTGTCCGGGCTCTGATTTCTGTCGTACGGGTGTACTAATCTCTCCGTATGACGTCGACCGGGGCGTCAGGTCTACACGGGGAGGTCTTGTGAATGGAAGCAACCGCGTCATGGCTCGGGCCGGGGGTGTTCCGCGACGCCGGGCGCGCCACACCCGCGCGGCACGGTGCACTGTCGGGCCTTCCCGCTGTCGTACCGGTTCACCAGTGACCCGGGCGACATCATCGGGGGCGGGAAGTCCACCTCGTACACCAACTCCACGAGCGTCTTCGGGCGGGACGCCGGCCCTGCACGGCACCATCCACTACGTCGTCTGAGCCACTACGTCGTCTGAGCCACTACGTCGTCTGAGGCTCCACGGGGCGCCCGGTACGGTCCGCCGTACCGGGCACTCCACTGCCCTCGTCCAGCGCGGCGATGTGCCGCACCGGGGAAGCGATCAGCCAGACCGCGGCGAGCGCGCCGCCGAACCCGGCGATGACGAGCGTGGGACGCAGGCCGATCGCGGTACCGAGCCAGCCACCGGCGAGCGCGCCGAGCGGCCGGATGCCGTAGTTGACGGCGGTGTACGCGCCGGCCCGGCGACCCCGCGCGCCCTCCGGGGTCACCTTCGTGATGAGGGAGTTGAGGTTGATGTCCATGAGCATGACGCCGACGCTGGAGAGCAGTTCGGCTCCGGCGAGCACGGCGACCTTGGTCCAGGTCGAACCGGCGGCGAGCGGCACGGCGGCGATCGGCAAGGGGAAGAGCGCGGCCCCGACGATGGCGGTACGCCCCAGGCCGGTCAGCCGCGAGACGCGGGGAGCCAGCGCCGCGCCGGCCACCGCGCCGAAGGCGCCGATCCCGAGGGCGAGGCCGATCGCGCCGGCGGACAGGTGCAGTTCGCGGCTGGCGAAGAGCACCAGTAGCGCGTTGGCGATGAAGGAGAAGAAGTTGACGGTCGTGGTGCACCCCAACGCCGCGCGCAGCACCGGATGGCGGAGCACCAGGGCGAACCCCTCGCGCACCAGCCGCACCATCGACGATCCGTCCGGCACGGGTGCCGTCTCCGACACCGGGATCCGGCCGATCAGCAGCGCCGAGCCGAGGAACGACACCGCGTCCGCGACGACAGCCACGGGGGCGGTCAGCGCCTGGATGAGCCCACCGCCGATCGCCGGACCGGCGACGAACGACGCGGCCCGGCTCAGGCTCAGCTTGCTGTTGGCGTCGAGGTACTCGGACTCGGGCACGAGCGCCACGAAGAACGACTGGTACGCCATGCCGAACAGCACCGCGCCGGCGCCGGTGAGGAGCGCGACGGCGTAGAGCTGGGACAGGGTGACGATGTCGAGCAGGTACGCGACGGGAAGGCTGAGCAGCACGGCGGCGCGGCCGAGGTCGGCGGCGACGAGCAGCCGGCGCTTGTGGGTACGCCGGTCCACCCAGGCACCGACGAACAGGCCGAGCAGGTTGGGCAGCCAGACCAGCGCGGTGAGCAGGCCGACCTGAGCCGGGGTCGCGGCCAGCATGGTCACCGCGATCAGCGGAAGCGCCAGCTCGGTGATCCGGTCGCCGAACTGGGAGATGGTCTCGCCCAGCCACAACGAACGGAAGCCGCGGTTGCGCCAGAGGCTCATGTCTCCGGCCCGTCGTCCGGCTCCGGCATGACGTACCGCAGGATCCGCACCCCGCGCGCACCCGTCGGCGGCTTCCGGTCCTTGCGCCGAACGTAGGGCGCGAGCAGCTTCTCGACCGCGTCTTCCAGCTCGCGCAGTTCCTCGGCCGTCACGACGATCCGGGTGTTGCCCATGCCGCCCAGCCGGCGCCATTCCGTGTCCAGCCGGGGCTCGTCGTTCTCCAGCCAGCGCTGCGGCAGGTCCAGGTACCGCTCGAACATCGTGCTCTCCAGCTGACGCGCGGCGGCCTGCCCCTCCGCGTCGTCCGGCAGGTTGAACCGGAAGCCCCGGGCAGTCGCCTGCCACCACCGCTCCCGCTTGCTCGTCGCCCCGTGCCAGTCCTTGACGAGGCCGAACTGGGCAAGGTGGCGCAGGTGCCAGCTCACGACCGACGGGGTGGCGCCCACGTGTGGCGAAAGCTGCGTCGCGGTCGCGGGACCGTACCGCTGGAGCCGGTCGAGCAGCGCCAGCCGGACCGGGTGGGCGAGGGCCCGGAGCGCCTGCGGATCGGTGATCTCGAAGTCGCCGAAGCGATTCTTGAGAGACATGTTTCGAGAGTAGTCTCTCAGATCTGGCGATCGCAATCCGCGACCGCCATCAGCGGCCACGCAGGCGACCCCGCGGTCGACTGGCCGACCTTGCAGCTGTCGCAAAGTATCATGCAGGATATGCAAGCACGCTCGCAGCTACTGCCGCTTCTCCGCTCACCGCTGCTTGGTGAGCTGCTGGCCTGGATCTATCTTCACCCGGACGAGGCGTACTCCGTAACAGATCTGGCCAAGCGGTTCGGAACCTCGCAGTCGACCGTCAGCCGAGAGGCAGATCGCCTTTCCGTAGCTGGTCTGATCCGCGAGGTACGGCGAGGAAACGTGCGGCTGCTGCAAGCGGATCTCGATGGTCCGCTGGCTCGCCCGCTCACCGAGCTGCTGACCCTGACCTACGGCCCGGCGGCCGTCCTCAACGACCTGCTCGCAACCGTCCACGGCGTAGACGAGGCATACATTTACGGCTCCTGGGCCGCGCGATACGCCGGAGAGCCGGGGCCACCGCCCCGCGACGTGGACGTGCTGGTGGTGGGTGACGCAGACGATGACGACATCTTCGAGGCAGCCCGCGCGGCGGAGCGGCGGCTAGGCCGCGAAGTCAACATTCATCGGGTAGCAGCGAAGGCTTGGCGCGCTCCGACCCACGATCCGTTCCTTGCCTCGGTACGCTCCCGCCCGCTCGTATCCATCGAAATTCCGACGGACCGACCATGAGATGGCAGCAGGGCCGCGACGCCATCGAGGGCATGATCGCCCGGGGCGAGCTCGAACGGGTGCCGGCCGGTCGTGACCACGCCGATCTCCTGCTCAACCAGGCCCACCAACACCTGGGCTCCGCGCAGGCCATCGCGGGTTCCGACGCCACCGGCGCGTACCAACTGCTGTACGACGCCGGTCGCAAGGCTCTCGCCGCAGTACTGGAGAATCAAGGGCTGCGAGCCACGAGCCGGGGTGGGCATATCGCTGTGCTTGATGCGGTATCGGCCCAACTCGACCCGCCGCTTGGCGCGATCCTCCGGCCCTTTGATCGACTTCGACGACGCCGGAACCAGGCTGAATACCCGGCCGCTGACCGGCCCGGCTTTGGCTCTGACGAGGTGGTCCGGGTCCTACCGAAGGTGCGCGAGATCGTTGAAGCCGCGGCGAAGGTACTCGATCAGATGAGCCCGTTCTAGCGGTCAGGCGACCGAGAGCCACCCACCCTCGGGTCATTCGTTGAGGGTGGGAACCGGACTGGTGAGCAGGTCCTCCAGCAGTATCGCGGTCCGAGCGACATAGACCGGTGCGCCATCCGCCCCAACCCCGAGGCCAAACATGTGCACAGTGGCCGGTCCGTCGCGTTCAACCCGCCAGAAGTTGCGTACCCCGGCGTGCGCGTACTCAACAGGCTTGAGGTAGCGGTCGAGTTCAACCGAACCCGGGGAGACGATCTCGATGACGAGCAGCAGGTCAGCCGGATCGATCCAGACGGTACGAACCGAACGCGGCGAACGACGTACCGCCACGTCCGGGCTGCGGCCGGAGGTACCCGCTCGGACGCCCGGCGTAGCGAGAACCCGGCCGGCATAGCCACCTGCGATGAGCCACGCGCCGATCCTCATGATCATCTCAGCCTGCTCGTCATCGACGGGCGGCATGACCAGGAGGTTCCCTTCCTGCAACTCGTAGCGGTGGTCAGGATCCTGGTCGGCCAGGTCAGCGACGTCGTCGAGAGTCAGCGGCCTGGCCGGCAACCGCACACTTACCGTCGTCATGGCGCCCTCCCTGCGAATCTCCATGCTACGGGGCTCGGACGACAGAAGGAGAAACCCGGCCCCACGAAGGGGCCGGGCGACACACGTAGCCCTGAGTCGGCGCAGGCTGAACCGTCACACCTCGCGGTACATCCGGAACGGACGTCACAATAGCCGGACATCGCGCGCGGACGCGCTGAGACCCTAGGCGGCGACCCGGTCGGGCGGAGTCAGCCTTCCACGAAGGGATCGCGGCCGAGTACGACTCGAATCGCCTCCCTCAGACTGGCGACTTCGAGGGGGCCCGATTCCGCGCTAAGGTGATCAGCGAGCGCCCGCATCTCGTCGGGTGAGACCACCACTGTTTCCTGCGATCCGTCCGGTGTCGAAAGAACAATCGAGGCAAGGCCAGTCCCTTGATCAGCCGTTACCTGCGTCGTGCCGGTTTGGAAGATCGACTGCGCGGTGGAGACCTTCATCATCAACCGGAGCGGGTTGTCTTTGACCGGTTGGAAGCCGTGGCGATGGTAGAACTGAGACACCTGCTCGTTGAGCGCGTCCACGACGATAAGCCGGCCTCCGCCGAGCTGCGCGGCTCGTTGGATGAGTTCGACAGCGTCGAGCAGGAGGTCGGTGCCGTACCCCTGGCCATGCATGGACTGGTCGACGGCAAGGCGCGCCAGCAGGAACGCCGGGATCGCGCTATACCCGCCGGCCATCCTGCCGCCGACCTCTCCGCGCATTACCTGCGTCGGTGCAATGGAGTAGTAGGCGACCACCGTGTTGCTGTCTCGTGGTGTCCAGACCTGCGTGCGCGCGGTGCCGGCAAGCCGCGCCCGCTGTGACTGATCGCGCAGCCATCCATTCAGGCTAGGCACACCACAGTCAAAGCTACTCAAATCATGATCGTCAGATAGCGGCTGGCTCCGGAACACTGCACTACGACCGAGTGAATCGGCGCGGGCGGTTCGCCGCCTGGATCAATACCGGCGCTGGATCGGCCT
>JBKPCQ010000113.1:0-6782 GCA_046727455.1 Actinomycetota bacterium
TCGTCTTGGACCGGTGCCACGACCTCGCCGTGCATCACGACCGCAGCACCGGCGTCCTGGTGCTCGAGTACGCCTCGCAAGGCCGGGTCGTTGCGACCGGAGCTCCCTACGCCAACCGGTACATCTCGGTGCTCACGATCACGGATCGCAAGGTCAGTCGCTGGCGTGACTACCTAAACCCGCTGGCGGTCTTCGACGCTGTCGGCTGGCCTTCGCACTAGTGCCGCGTCAGGCTACGTTTGCCCGGTCAACGATCCGGCGGAGTCGTTGGTCGTAGGCGTGGCTGTTGCGCCAGATGATGTAGCGGCGGATCATGCTGGCCTGCTGCTGGTGGCTGAGGCGGTCGGTGCCGTCGAGCGCGAAGGGTCGCAGGGCGGTGAACTGGGCGTGCCGGGCCTGATCAGCGCGATCGAGCAGGCCTACCCCCAGGCACTGCGTCAAAGGTGTCTTATCCATCGCGCGAGGAATGTCTTGGCGAAGGTCCCTGTAGGTTCTCAAAGAGATGTCCACCAGCGCGGTCGTGACCTGGGCTGATGCGGGGGGTCTCATCATCTTGTCCGGCGTTCGTCTCACCGTTCTGTCATTTTCTTCAGGAAGCGCCGGATGACCCGCGACATTCAAGCAGTCGACCTCCGCACGTTCGGTGTGCGCGGCGCGCAGGTCGGTGCCGCTGTCGACCGCCCTGCATGCCGTCCTGATCTGGAGCCAACTGCACGGCATCGTGAGCCTTGAGATCGCCGGAAACTTCGCGTCCATGGGCATCGACGCGGACTAGGTCTTCGAGATCCAGCTAACCGCGATAACGGCGACGCTGGGATAGGCACCGGTCTGGGATCCGGTGGAGGCCCGGACCGGTAGTAGGAGTAAGACCAGTCAACGGAGATCGCCGAGGAGGTCGCCATGGTGTGGCCGCCTTCGCCGGGCTCCGCGCGGGGGCTATCGGGAATGCGGCGGGCCGCCCACGCCTCGTCGTAGGCGACCCGGTCGGCTATGCGGACTTCCGCGCTGGCGGCGGCCTTCGTCTCGTCGCCTACGCGGGGAGCCACCTCGTGCGGAGGCCTAGGGGTTGGGCGGGCCGAGGTAGGGGAAGTGGGCCAGCAGGTCGTCGTGCGGTCGAACACCTTGCGGATTGGCCCGCCCATGGGTCATGAAGATCATGCGGGCGGAGAAGACGTCGTCGGTGATGACCCGGCCGTTAGGGTATTGGGCCGGCCTGGTGCGGTCGTAGTGCAGGATGTCGGGCAGCAGGGTGCGGGCCGCAGCCGTGGCTTCGCCCGGTGAGTAGCCATGCCCTTGCAGCGCTTCGGACAGCGGCTGCAGATAGTTCTTCACGTCGTCGACCGGGTCGGTGGAGTTGAACTCGTCTTTGATGTCGTCTGCATTGAGGATCGGGTTGAACGAGGGGTTCCCTCCCCGGTCCATCTGCACGAGCATGTCGTCGCGGCGCAGGCTAATCGTGATCCATGCGCCGATCAGCGGCCCGCGGCCGAGCATGTCGTTGGGTACCTCCAAGGCGATGGAGAGAATGTTGGCGCCAGCGAAGGTGTCGCTCCCGGTCCACTGGAAGTCTTCTGCCTGGCCTGCGGCGAGCCAGTGCAGGACACCCTCAGCGTCGGCGAAGAAGGGGTCGCTCCGTTTGCCGATGAACAGTCGGCACGGGCCGGCCTGGACGGGCGTGGCCATGGCGTCGAAGCCCACCTCGGTGGCCTCGACGAGTATGTCACCACGCGGTTCACGCGTCTGGGCCTGGGTGCCGGTGGCGTGGTAGGCGGTGGCGGTTTGCCGGCCGTCTTCGAGCTCAGAGAATGTGAAGCTGAACGCCACATCGGCCAGTGAGTCCCCGTCGTTGTCGATGTTGAACCGGTAGACCGCGTCGGGGTGGAACCCGTCGCCTTTCGCGAACGGGTTCGAGTCCATGATGAGCACGGTCCGGTCCGGGTTATCGGGAGCGGCGAATACGAAGAGGTCGGTCAGGTCCAGACGGGGATCGTCGCCGGGGTGCTTGAGGTTGGCGGCGCTGAAGTGGTTCGACATGGTCATTCCTTCGGTGGTGGTTGTCTGGGTGGTTGGGGCTGCGGCTGGGTGTCAGCTGCGCAGGAAGCCCAGCAGCGCCGTGTTGACCTGGCCGGCGTGGGTCCACGGGATGGCGTGAGGGCCGCCTTCGATCACGGCGAGCTGCATGTCGCTGATCAGGCCAGGCAGCCGCTGGCCGGTCTTGTCCAGCGGCAGGACCTGATCCGCGTCGCCGTGGAGCACCAGCACGGGCACGTCGATCTTGGGCAGGTCGGCGCGGAAGTCCGTGGCCCAGGTCGCGATGCACGCCACCGCGGCCGAGGCCGAGGCGGTGACGGCGAGGTTCCAGCTGGCCTGCCAGGCTTGGTCGCTCACCAGGACGCCGCGTAGCGTGTCGGCGTTGTAGAAGTTGTCCAAGAAGCCCTTAATCCAGGCCGGGGTGTCGGCCCGGGCGGCCTGCACGAACCCGTCGAACAGGCTTTGCGGAACCCCATCGGGGTTGTCGGGCGTCTGCAGCAAGAACGGGGGGATCGGGGAGACCAGCACGCCCTTGGCCACTCGCGCCGACCCGTAGCTGCTCAGGTAACGGGTGACCTCGCCAGTGCCCATCGAGTGCCCCACCAGCACCGCCTCGCGCAGCTCGAGGTGCTCCAGCAATGTGCTGAGGTCGGCGGCGAAGGTGTCGTAGTCGTAGCCGGTGGCGGGCTGGCTGGACTGGCCGAACCCGCGCCGGTCATGGGTGATCACCCGGTAGCCTGCTCCAGCAGGGCCGGGACCTGCTTGTCCCAGGCGCGCCCGCTGAGCGGGTATCCGTGGATCAGCACGACCGGCTGGCCGGCGCCGTGGTCCTCATAGTGGATCTCGATTTCGGCGCTGTTTTCCTGGCCGACGGTGACCTGGGGCATGGGAAGTTCCTTCCGGTGATGGGCGTGGTCGAGTTCCGACTGCTGACGGGGCTATCGCTGAGATCTCAGTCAAGGCGTGACACCTGGTAGTGGACGATCCGCCAGCCGTCGGCGTCCTGCCGGATGATCACACTGAGGTACACGGTGAGGGTGGCGCGGTCGCTGAAACCGAAGTCGACAGTGAAGTAGCCGAGCACCACACCATCGCTCAGCGCGCGGGTTTCGCGGAGCGTGTACACCGCGGTCATGCCCGTCGGCTGGGCGGCGTAGTACTCGGCGACGCCCGCCGGCCCCACGGTGTAGGGATGCAGGCCTTGAAAGATCGCATCCGTTGTGAACAACGCGGCGACGTGTTCCGGCTGGTGGTCGTCGACCGCCGCCTTCCACCGGGTGAGGACCGCGTCCAGCAGGTCCGCGTCGTCAGCTGATGTCTGATTGCTCATGACGTCGCCGCTACCCGGGTCGCTGGGGTGCGCTGTCAGTGGCGTCACCGTGTCGTGCCGCCAGACGCGCAGTGGCATCGACAACAGAACACTCTCCAACTCGGTCGCGTCTACGGCCTGGAACAGGCCCCACGTACGCCACTCGCCGGCGTCCGGCAGCGGACGCCACAGCCGTCGCAGGTGCCCTTGCGCGGCCAGCTCCCGAGATCGTGCCGCCTCCCGGATCCGGATCGCGTCGACCTCCGCGTCCGTGGTGCCATCCGGCACCGTCGTCACCATGTCGACCAGGAATTCCATCATCATCTCCTTCCGTCATCGGGCGGCCCGCACCCGGCTGGGAACGGGTCCGAGGTGGTGCGGGAAGCGGTACCGCAGCACCCAGTGCGGCCACCGCGGCGGCCGCGACGATCGCGGCGCCGGCCAGCAGCGCCGGCTGGTAGCTGCGGTGAAGCATCGGCGTCTAGACGAACCGGCCCACGCCCATCCCGACCGCCATAGCCGCAGCCGCCGTCACGACGATCCCGGCGGCCCGGGTGGTCAGGGGAGCGGCAACGCCCGCGGTCATGTGCCGCGAGTTCGCGACGACCGCGTACCCGAGCTTGCGGTAGGCCAGCACGGCGCCGGCGCCGATGCCCTGCGACGCGCCGGCGATAATCGCGACCTTCTGTTCTGGAGACATAACTGTCTGTTCTGAAGACAAAACTGAGCTCCTGATCGACCGCCTAAGGCGGCGGAATGGTTGGTGAACGGGCTCAGAGCGTGATGCGCTCTTCGGCGACGATGACCCGCAGCCGACCGGACCGGTCCAGACTGTCGCCGCGCTGATCGTGCGACAGGAGTACGGCATCGGTAGGGCCGATCTCCTCGGCGGCTACCGCCGGTCCCGTGGTCTTCGTCAAGTCCGGTCACCGCCGGGAACCGGCCCTGGCGCGTCGAACGCCGGATCGGTCAGCAGCCGCAGGCCACCGATCTCCGCGAGGGCGGTGGGCCCGCCGATTAGCTGATTCGACACCAGCACCCCGGTGCTCGCTGCTGTCTCGATCACGCGTCCACTATGCCCGGCAGCCTCCAGCACCGCCACGACCAGCATTCTCTCTGCTGGTAGGCGGAACCTCCCACGGCGCTACGATTAACTTGTGGAGCTCCGGCAACTGCGCTACTTCGTGGCCGTAGCCGAGGAACTCAACTTCGGCCGGGCCGCCGCGCGGCTGCGCATTGCCGGACCATCGTTGTCGCAGCAGATCAAGGCCCTGGAACGCGTCCTCGGTACACGCCTGTTCGACCGGGACCGCCGCACCGTGATGCTTACCGCAGCGGGCGAGGCCCTGCTCCCACGCATCCGGGCGCTGCTGGAACAGGCCGACGAGCTGCGCCGGGTGGCCGCCGGCCTGGCCGCGCACGAACCCGTCCGCCTCGGCTACGTCAGCTGGCGCCCGGCCGACCTCACCAGCCGGACCGCCGGAGTCGCCCAACTGCTCGTCGACGCCTGGGTGCTGCCCTCTCACACCCAGACCACCCGGGTCGCCGACGGAAGCATCGATCTGGCGATCTGCTGGGTCCGGGGCGAGGACCTCGCCACCTACGGCCTCGAAGCCCGGCTGCTCGGCGCCGACCGGCTCTATGCGGTCGCCCCCGCCACCGACACCTCGCCCGTGCGCGCCCGGGACACAGCGGTGCTCGTCGACGCCGACCAAACCAGCTGGCTGTCGTGGAACAGGTACGCAGAGGAGTTCCTCGCCGACACCGGCGCCACCCGCATACCCGTCGACGACGGCGGCATCACCGGCCCAGCGTTCTTCGACCATGTACGACGGCTTCGCCGCCCATTGGTTAACTCGCCGAGAGGACAGACGACACCAATCCCGCCGGACCTGGTCAAGCGGCCGATCGTCGCGCCTGCGCCGTACTGGACCTGGTCCCTGGTCTGGCGCGGGACCGAGAGCCAGCCGTCTGTGCTGGCGGCCGCTAACGCGCTGAGCGACGATCGGGGATTTCCCACCTTCGACAACGGCGTCGCGTGGCTGCCCTCCGACGACCCCTACCGGTCGAGCTAGTGCGTCGGACAGGTCGGCGATGCCGGTTTGTACCTGCCGTGACAGCGCCGCAGCAGTCCGGTGACGCCGACGCCAGGGTTTCCGGCGTCGGCCTCAGGTTCGCCTCCACGAAATGATCGTGGCACCGTGGGAGGCTCGGCCTACCAGGCGAGAGAATGCTGGTCGTGGCGGTGCCCGGGACTGCCGGCCCATAGTAGACACATGACCGAGACGATCGCAGCGGCGGGATCGTCACGCTGCACACAGGCAATGCGGACCGCTAAGAGGGAACTGTCAGCCTTGGAGGCGCAGATCGCGAAGGCACAGCCAACGCTCCGCGAAGTGTCCCACCCCACGGGCAGCGAGCCGCTGGTCGGGCACGCCGGAGCTAGCACCCTGATCCTGGTGGTTCCCCCCACGGCCAGGACGTGCTGGGCAGCGCGCTCGACCAGCTCAGCGCGACAGCCAAGCACATTGCCGCCGATTCTGCAGGCGGGACCGGCCGACCACTCGTCCGGGCCGCGGCATTCGGCGAGAGTTAACCGAGGCGCTGCCACATCTCGATAGTCTTCGGTACCCCTCAGAGACGTAGGTGCCTTCAGCGACGGCCTCCCTACCTGCAGGTTCTCAAAAGAGTTGTCCACCCCGCGCCCGTGACGTGGACCGATGCGCGGTGTCTCAACCATCTGTCCCCAGCTCCGCGCTGCGCTACGTACAAGCCCTACAACACCTGGTGGAGAAGAGCAGCAGCAGCACGGAGCAGTCCGGGCCGGGATGCAGGCCGAGATCAAGGCCGCCTACTGAAAGCTCTTCGACACCGAGAGCCTGACCACCGGGCCCGGGCGGAAGCTAGTGCAGATCATCGACGCCCGGATCAGCGGGATGACCGCCCGGTACTCCGCCGCCTACCCGGCGGCGATGAAGTGCCTGACCACCGACGCTGGAGGGCTGACCGCCTACCTGCGGTTCCCCGCGGAGCGCCACCGCCGGATCCGGCACTCGAACTTCATCGAGCGGACCTTCGGCGAGACCCGCCGCCGCACCAAGGTCATCGGCCGGCTCCCCGGCGAGACATCCTGCCTCACCCTGGTCTGGGCCGTGCCGGACAGGGCATCCCGCGGCTGGCGCGGCCTGACCATGACCAGCGGCGAGCTCCAGCTACTGCAGGACCTGCGCCGCTCGCTGCTTGACCCCCCCGCCAGCTGCGGCCACGCACCGCCACCGCCATTACCCAGCCCGGCGGCGCTGCCGAGAACGCCGGTGCCGTCGCCTAACCTGGCCATGAAACCCGAGTCGCGCCGCTCGGTATGCGCCCGGGCCGGACGAGCAGGTGGCGGTCCCGGCCGGGATCGGAGCAGCGGAAGGGAGTCGGATGGCTGCATTCGTCT
>JBKPCQ010000114.1:0-9195 GCA_046727455.1 Actinomycetota bacterium
GACCTGACAGCGCCGCCCCGGCCCCCCGCACCGGGGCGCCGGGGCGGCGCTTCATCTGTGTGAAGGGATACCGATGGCGAAGATCCTGAGCTTCTCCGACGACGCGCGCCACCGGCTCGAACACGGCGTCAACGCCCTCGCCGACGCGGTGCGGGTGACGCTCGGGCCGAAGGGCCGCAACGTCGTCCTGGACAAGAAGTTCGGTCCTCCGACGATCACCAACGACGGCGTCACCATCGCCAAGGAGATAGAGCTCAGCAACCCGTACGAGAACCTTGGCGCGCAGTTGGCCAAGGAGGTCGCCACCAAGACCAACGACGTCGCCGGCGACGGCACCACCACGGCCACCGTCCTCGCCCAGGCGATGGTCCGGGAAGGGCTACGCAACGTGGCGGCCGGGGCCAACCCGAACGAGCTCAAGCGGGGAATCGACGCGGCCGCGCAGCGGGTCAACGAGGCCCTGCTCGAGAAGGCGATCGAGGTCGCCGGGCGGGCCGAGATCGCGCACGTGGCCACCATCTCGGCGCAGGACGCGACGATCGGCGAGCTGATCGCCGAGGCGATGGAGAAGGTCGGCCGGACCGGCGTCATCACCGTCGAGGACGGCTCGACCCTCGCGACCGAGCTCGAGGTAACCGAGGGTATGCAGTTCGACAAGGGCTACATCTCCCCGCACTTCATGACCGACGCGGAGAGCGGCGAGGCGGTCCTCGAAGACGCCTACATCCTGGTCACCACCCAGAAGATCAGCTCCATCGAGGAGCTGCTGCCGCTGCTGGAGAAGGTGCTCCAGGACAGCAAGCCGCTGCTGATCGTGGCCGAGGACGTCGAGGGCCAGGCGCTGGCCACCCTCGTGGTCAACTCGATCCGCAAGACCCTGAAGGTCGCCGCGGTCAAGGCGCCGGCGTTCGGCGACCGCCGCAAGGCGATGCTCCAGGACATCGCGGTACTCACCGGTGGCGAGCTGGTCGCCCCGGAGCTGGGGTACAAGCTGGACTCGGTCGGCGTCGAGGTGCTCGGCCGGGCCCGGCGGGTGGTGGTCGACAAGGACAACACCACGATCATCGACGGCGCCGGCCGGCAGGAGGACGTGGACGCCCGGGTCGAGCAGATCCGCAAGGAGATCGAGGCGTCCGATTCCGACTGGGACCGGGAGAAGCTGAACGAGCGGCTGGCCAAGCTGTCCGGCGGCATCGCCGTGATCAGGGTCGGCGCGGCCACCGAGATCGAGCTGCGCGAGAAGCGGCACCGCATCGAGGACGCGATCTCGGCGACCAAAGCCGCCGTCGAGGAGGGCATCGTGCCCGGCGGGGGCGCGGCGCTGGTCCAGATGGCGCCGGTACTCGCGGACTCGCTCGGCCGGACCGGCGACGAGGCGACCGGCGTGTCGATCGTGGCCAAGGCGCTGGTCGAGCCGGTGCGCTGGATCGCCCAGAACGCCGGGTACGACGGGTACGTCGTGGTCGACAAGGTCCGCGCCGCCGGCTGGGGCGAGGGGCTGGACGCCGCGACCGGGGAGTACACCGATCTGGTCAAGCGCGGCATCGTCGACCCGGTCAAGGTCACCCGCAACGCGGTCAGCAACGCCGCGTCGATCGCCGGACTGTTGCTCACCACGGAGAGCCTGGTCGTGGAGAAGCCCGAGAAGGCGGAGCCGGCCCCGGCCGGCGGCGGCCACGGCCACTCGCACGGCCCCGGGTTCTGACCGAACTCCGAGATGGGGCGGCACGCGCCAAGGGGTGCCGCCCCATTGAGCTTGTCCGAACTTTGTTTTGCAGGTCGGCGAGTCTTGACAAGGTCGTGGTCGGCGTCGAGTCGTTGCGGCACAAGGTGATCATTTAGAGGCGCAAAGGGATGATCTTGATGGTTGGCCCGGGTCACGATGTGGTCACGGTTCGGGCCGGCCGAGCGGGTTACGGATGAGGTACTGCGAAGACCCGCGATAGGGGCGCTGCGGCCGATCGGGCTAGGCTCCTGCGGTGCCGGTATCGCGGAAACGCAAAACGAAGAAGAAGTCCGGCGCCGGGTCGCTGAAAGCCGCCAATAGCGCACGGTCGAGGCAGGGCTTGTCACAGGACATCATTGACGGGTTCTCTGCCCTCGCCGCACACCGGCGCGAACTCGCGCAGCGCCGGGCGGCGATCGCTGCTCCCAGGTTGGCGGCCGTGCTGGGCGAGCTGGCCGGGCTTGCGTCTGGCGGACCCTCCGTCGATCTCGAGGACGAGCTCTGCGCCAGGCTGGGCGATCAGTTGTGGCGGTGGAGCAACACGCCACAGCTCGAGGACCATGTCGACATCGACGTGGCTGCCGAGGTGCTCGCGGCCCAGGCCATCTCGGCAGTCGGTTCGGCGCTTGGCCGGGTGGTGGTGGACCCCGACGGTTGGCGGGGGCCCTGGCAGGTACTCGCGACGGTGGCCGACATCGTCGGATCGGACCTGCGAGCGGCCATCGCCGAACCGGTCGAGGCCTTGCGTGACATGCCCGGCGGCGAGGCACTCCCCGAGCTCCCGCCTGGCCCGATCTTGGCCGGTCAGGTCCTGTGGGCGCGCGACGCGTACGGTAGCCGATTCGGGGTGACCGCGCCTTTTTCCGCCCCCGACAGGCCCAACCGCTGGTATCTGTGGGACATTGACGCCTGCGGCGGGGCCGAGCCACTGACGGTCCACAGCGCCTACTATCCCGAACCCGAGCAGGCACTGGACGCGTGGCGCGCCGGTGTGGGCCCGGTCGCCGGACGCGGTGCAGTCTTTGCCCCGGTCGACGATTCGTTCCTGCTGGTCGACCTGCTGCCTGCCCATCACGGATTCATGCGGATCGGCGGCGAGCGCGCGGACCAACTCGCTGAGTACCACCGCAGCCGCCGCCTCGCCGAGATCGTGCTCGAGGCCGCCGACACACCCGCAGGCGGCCAGCCAGCGGCCGACCTCGACGCCGACACCGCCCCCGCGCAGTTCCTGGCCTGGTGGCGCGGACGCCACCTCGACCAGCCGCCGCCCGCCGACAGCGGCCACCCTACCGATGCCGACATGGAGGAGCTCGCCGCCGAACTCGCCCGGTCGTGGCGGTTCGGCGCACCGCGGGCGCTCTACCACACCTGTTCCCCGCACCGGGTCGCGCTGCTGGTGCCGCACCTGCGCAACTACTACCAGGCCGACTTCGCGGCCGAGCTGGTCGCGCTACTGCCGGAGTGGACCGCCTGGCTCGCCGCGCGTAACGGCACGCCGCCGGAGCTTGCCGAACGCTGCCGGCCGTACGCCCTCGGCGAGTCCTACCCCGGCCTCACCTACGACCGCACCGGCCCGGACGCACAGGCCAGGGTGATCGAGTAGCCGATGATCGCCTGCCTTCACATCCGCTGACGTGATCGGCTCGGCCGTGTCCTCCACGAGTACGACCGTGACCTGAATGGGTCGACGGGGACTCGGTGACAACCACGGTTGCCCGACGGCCTGGGAACCCGGCGGGGAAGGTATCGGTCATGTTGATTTCACGCCGATCAACTTTGGCTGACCGGGGCGATTACGGGCAGCGGGGCGAGTAACGATATGATCTCGGCCGGACAGGGACCGGCGTGGAAGACCGCGAACACAGGCAAGCCCCCGGTAGGTCGGGTGTGTGAGAAACCAACAACCAGGGGCTTGCGGGCACATCATCTACGGCCTCGCCCTCAAAACGCCACCCCGGGTCGTGGATGACCTCGCCGCGGCGCTGGGCCGCTACCACCAGCGGATCAGGTCACGCTGGCGGACCCACGATGTGCGATTGCAGGCGGTGCTGACGTTGGCGTATCTGGAGGGTGGACACACCTACCGCAGCCTGGCCGAGGGTAACGGGGTGTCCAAGAGCACCTGCCACACCTACGTGCAGGAAGGGATCAAAGTGCTGGCCCGGCGGGCGTTGCCGCTGACCGAGGTGGTGCGCCTGGCAGTCAAGGCCGGATGGGACTACCTGATCGTGGACGGGGTGAACATCCCGACCGAGCGCATCGCTGCGGCGTTCACCCGCAAACAACACTGGTTCAGCGGCAAACACCACCGTCACGGTGCCGCGGTGCAGACCGTGGCCGCCCCGGACGGGGAACTGCTGTGGGTCTCCGGTGTATTACCCGGCAAGACCGTGGACATCACCGCGGCCCGCCGATTCGGTATCGCGCAGAAGGTTCTGCAGTTTCTGGGGCTGCTGGCCGATCTGGGCTACATCGGCCTGCACCCCGAGGTCATCGTCGGATACAAGCGCACCCGGAAGGAGAAGACCCTACCGGCGGGCAAGAAAGCCGCCAACATCACCCTGGCTGGCCTACGAGCGATCGGGGAACGCGCCAACGCCCAACTCAAACAGTGGAAGGTACTGGCCAACGACTTCCGCGGCAGCCCGCGGCGCATCACCCGGATCGTCAAGGCGGTGCAGGCTCTGCAGTACCTCATCCGTGACCCGTTCGGGCCGGCCCAGACCGTGACCAGATCGTGACCCGGACCAACCATCAAGATCGTCCCCCTGGCCCTCTAAATGATCACCTTGTGCGGCAATGACTCGACGCCGACCACGGCCTTGTCAAGGCTCGTCGACCTGCAAAAACAAAGTCCGGACAAGCTCATTCTTATCGGTCGCTTACGACTCCTGTCCGGCGCCGCCGCGCCGAGCGAGACTGGCGGTGTGACCGAGACTGAGGTGGCGACGACAGCCGGCGACACCACCCCGGCGCCGTGGTGGGTCGGGCCGGTGGCCGGGGTGGCCGCGGCCGCGGCGGCGCTCGCGGTGGCCGAGCTGGTGGCGGTGTTCACCGGGGCGTCCTCCGCGCCGCTCGTGGCGGTCGGCGGGGTGGTGGTGGACTCGGTACCGGGCCCGGTCAAGAACTTCGCCGTGGCGACCTTCGGTACTCACGACAAGACCGCGCTGCTCGTCGGTACCACCGTGATCCTGGCTCTGTTCGCCGCGGGCATCGGGGCGCTGGCGGTGCGCCGCCCCGCGCTCGGCCTCGCAGGTATCGGCCTGTTCGGCCTGATCGGCATCGGCGCGGCGGTGAGCCGCCCCGGCGCGGACCCGGTGTCCGTGCTGCCGGCGCTGTTCGGTGCGGCGGCCGGTGCGGTGGCGCTCTCGACCTTGCTGCGGCCGCGCGAGGACTCCGGTGGGCGGCGGGCGTTCCTGTGGGAGGCGGGCGGGTTGCTCGGCGGCGCGCTGGTCGTCGGCCTGCTGGGGCGCGGCTGGGGAGCGAGCCGGGACGTGTCGGCGGCCCGGGACAAGGTGAGCCTGCCCGCGCCGGCGAGCGCCGCGCCGGCACTGCCGGCCGATGTCGCCGTGCCCGGGCAGACCCCGTTCGTGACGGGCAACGGTCGCTTCTACCGCATCGACACCGCGCTGGCGGTGCCGCAGGTCGATCCGGCGACGTGGCAGCTCAAGATCCACGGCCGGGTACGCGACCCGGTCACGATCAACTTCGCGCAGCTCCTGGCCCGGCCGATGATCGAGCGGTACATCACGCTGACCTGCGTGTCGAACAACGTCGGCGACGGGCTGGTCGGCAACGCGCGGTGGCTCGGGGTACCGGTCCGGGAGCTGTTGGCGGAGGCCGGCCCGCTGCCCGGTGCGGACCAGGTGGTGGGGCGCTCGGTGGACGGGTTCACTACGGGTACCCCGACCGAGGTGCTCATGGACGGCCGGGACGCGCTGCTCGCGGTCGGCATGAACGGCGAGCCGCTGCCGGTCGAGCACGGGTTCCCGGTGCGGATGGTGGTGCCGGGGCTGTACGGGTACGTGTCGGCCACCAAGTGGCTCAGCGAACTGGAGCTGACCAGCTTCCACGACTTCACCGCCTACTGGGTGCCGCGCGGCTGGGCGGCCCAGGCGCCGATCAAGACGGAGTCGCGGATCGACACGCCCCGGGACGGCGCCAAGCCCCGGGCCGGTCAGGTGACCGTGGCCGGGGTGGCCTGGGCGCAGCACCGGGGCATCAGCAAGGTCGAGGTGCGGGTGGACGACGGGCCGTGGCAGCCGGCGACGCTGGGACCGGTACCGTCGGTGGACACCTGGCGCCAGTGGACGCTGACCTGGCCGGCGACGTCGGGACGGCACCGGCTCACCGTACGTGCGGCGGACAATTCCGGCGCGGTACAGACACAGGACGAGGCGCCGCCCGCCCCGGACGGCGCCACGGGATGGCACTCGGTGACGGTCGAGGTCGCTTGACTGTGTGCCCCGTCCGCTCGCTCAGCCTGCCCCGTCCGCTCGCTCGCTCAGCTTGCCGCGCGCCGGACCATCCTGGGCGGTTCCAGCTTCGCCTCCAGTCGGGCGATGTCGACCCGGTGCCGGTACCGGTCGGCGGCGTCCTCCCAGCCGATCGCCAGCAGCCGCAGCCGCTCGGCCTCCGTGAAGCCGCCCCACACGCCGTACGGCTCGTGGGTGGCGAGTGCGTGCGCCGCGCACTCGGCCCGGACCGGGCAGGCGGCGCAGAGCGCCTTGGCCTTGAGCTCCCGCCGGTTCCGGGAGGATCCGCGTTCGCCGTCCGGGTGGAAGAACTGGGCACTGTCGCGGCCCCGGCACAGCCCCATGAGCTGCCATTCCCATATGTCGGCGATGGGGCCCGGGAGCCTGCGTACGTTGGCCATCGCGGATTCCTCCTGCAGAACACCGGTCGAACTGTCGATCGTTGGACCGGTGGTACCCCTCGACCTGGGGTCCTAAGCATCGGTCTATTCACCGGTTATCAGCTTCGGGCTCCGTAGATCCGCGCAATTAGCACAAAGCTGGCCGCGCGCAGCCGCGCCCACGCGGTCGCTTCGGGCTTTCGGGGCCGGGCTGGTCTATTCGCCGTTCTCGGTGAGCGTGTCGTGCACGCCGTCGGCGTAGCCCCGCGCGTATTCCCAGGTCACATAGTGGTCGGGGTCGGGGTCGTAGGCCGGCTCGTGCACCCGGGGGCGTCCGGAGTCGAGCAGGTGACGCAGGTTGCCGCGCAGCAGATCCCAGTCGAAGTAGTGCGGCTCGTGGCAGTCCTCGCATTCGATGACCAGGCCACGGACGCCGACCGGGGTCAGCAGCGCCTGGTATATCTCCAGGTCGGCGAGGTCCTCCAGGACGTCCTCCCGCTCCGCCGGGGTCAACGGGTCGCTGCCGCTCTCGCCCTCGACCTCGTCGAGATCGGCGAGCTCGTTGGACGGGTCGGCAGGGTCGCCCGCGAACGGATCGATCGGCTCGTCGTGCACGGTTCCACCGTATCGCCGAACGCATTCGGGCGCCGCATCCTCCCCCGAGAGAGCGAGCGGACACGGCGCGTCTGAGCGCCGCGAAGCGAGCGGACGGGCAGGCATGGCGCCGAGGTGGCGCCGGAGGCCGTGGGTACCATATGGAAACGCGCCGCCGAGGGGATTTTTCACTGTGGATCTTTCGCCCGCCGACGACCTCGCCTCCGCCCCGCTGCTGCCGCTGGGCCTGACCTTCGACGATGTGCTTCTGCTGCCGGCCGAGTCCGACATGGCTCCCAGCGGGTCCAGCACGAGCACCCGACTGACCCGCACGGTCGAGCTGGCCGTCCCGCTGGTGTCCAGCGCCATGGACACGGTGACCGAAGCGCGCATGGCGATCGCCATGGCCCGCCAGGGCGGCATCGGCGTACTGCACCGCAACCTTCCGGCCGATGAGCAGGCCGCGCAGGTCGACCTGGTCAAACGCTCCGAGGCCGGGATGGTGACCAACCCGATCACCTGCTCGCCGGCGGACACGCTGCGCGACGTGGAGGCGCTGTGTGCGCGGTACCGCATTTCGGGGGTACCGGTCGTGGGGCCCGACGGCGCGCTGCTGGGCATCGTGACCAACCGGGACATGCGGTTCGTGACGGACAAGACCGCGCCGGTCCGTGACGTGATGACCAGGATGCCGCTGGTGACCGCGCCGGTCGGGGTGGGCAAGGACGACGCGCTCGCGCTGCTGCGCCGCCACAAGGTGGAGAAGTTGCCGCTGGTCGATACCGCCGGCCGGCTGCGTGGCCTGATCACCGTCAAGGATTTCGCGAAGAGCGAACAGTTCCCGCACGCGACCAAGGACTCCGCCGGCCGGCTGCGGGTGGCCGCGGCGATCGGGGTGGAGGAAGACCAGTACAAGCGGGCCGGCGCGCTGATCGAGGCCGGCGTCGACGTGCTCGTGGTGGACGTCGCGCACGGGCACAACCGGGCCGCGCTGGAGATGGTCGCCCGGCTCAAGCGGGACACCCGGGTCGACATCGTGGGCGGCAACGTGGCGACCTACGCCGGGGCCAAGGCGTTCGTGGACGCCGGGGCCGACGCGGTGAAGGTCGGCGTCGGGCCGGGCTCGATCTGCACCACCCGGGTGGTGGCCGGGGTGGGCGTACCGCAGGTCACCGCGATCATGGAGGCCAGCCGGGCGTGCCGGCCGGCGGGGGTGCCAGTCATCGGCGACGGCGGCATGCAGTACTCCGGCGACATCGCCAAGGCGATCGTGGCCGGCGCCGACACCGTCATGCTGGGCAGCCTGCTGGCCGGCTGCGAGGAGAGCCCCGGCGAGCTGATCTTCATCAACGGCAAGCAGTTCAAGTCGTACCGGGGCATGGGCTCGCTCGGCGCGATGCAGTCCCGTGGCACCACCCGGTCCTACTCCAAGGACCGGTACTTCCAGCACGACGTGTCCGTCGAGGAGAAGCTAATCCCCGAGGGCATCGAGGGCCAGGTGCCGTACCGTGGTCCGCTCGCCGCGGTGGCGCACCAGCTCGTCGGCGGCCTGCGCCAGGCGCTGTTCTACTGCGGCGCGGTGAGCATCCCCGAGTTGCAGCGCAAAGGGCAGCTCATCCGGATCACGCCGGCCGGGCTCAAGGAGAGCCACCCGCACGACATCCAGATGACCGTCGAGGCACCCAACTACCATTCCCGCTGAAATCGGAGACCAGCCGTGCGTGACTTCGTCGAGATCGGGCAGGGCAAGAGCGCGCGGCGCGGGTACCGCCTGGAAGACGTCGCGATCGTGCCGAGCCGGCGGACCCGGGACGTCGACGACGTGTCGACCGCCTGGCAGCTTGACGCGTACCAGTTCCGCATCCCCTGCGTGGCCCACCCCTCCGACGCGACCGTGAGCCCCGCCACCGCGGTCACCCTCGGCCGCCTCGGCGGGCTCGGCGTGCTCAACGTGGAGGGGCTGTGGAGCCGGTACGAGGACCCGACGAAGATCCTTGAAGAGCTGTCCGAGCTGGACGAG
>JBKPCQ010000115.1:0-24623 GCA_046727455.1 Actinomycetota bacterium
GTACCGGGAGCTGGACGCGCTCTGGGACGGCGCGATCGGCGTGCGGGCCACGCGGTGGCTCCAGCTCTTCGAACCCGGCACCCCGCCGCCGCCGGGGGCGCCGCCCGGAGCGCGGCGGCTGGACGCGGCCGCGATCCGTGAGCTGGAGCCGGACGTCGCGGTCGCCGACGGTACGACCGCGCTGCTGGTACCGGGGCAGGGCGCGGTGAACCCGCAGCGGCTGGCCGCGGTACTCGCCGGCCACGCGGGTACCGTCGCGACCGGCGTTGCCGTGCACGGCGTCGAACAGCGCGGCGGCCGGATCACCGCCGTCCACACCGGCCTCGGCGACTTCCAGCCGGGCGCGGTCGTGATGGCCACCGGTCTGGTACCCGGGCCGTGGTCGGAGGGTGTGCCGCAGCGCTGGGTCAAGGGGCACATGGTCGCGGTCGGGCCGGGCCGCGCCCGAGGGTCCGCCGCGGCCGCGCGCCCTCCCTGGCGGCTGGGCAGCGTGCTGTCCAGCCCGATCGGCGGCGGGGCGCCGCAGCCGGGCGGCGGGATCGTGTGCGGCGGCACGTTCGACGACGACACCGCCCCGGTGGTGCGGCCGGAGATCGTCGCGCAGGTGCTCGCCGGGCTGCACCGGCTGCTCCCGGCCGCCCGCTCGGCGCCGGCCACGCACCGCTGGTACTGCCTGCGGCCGGTGGTCGACGGGCGGCACCCGGTGATCGACCGGCTGCCCGGTACCGCCAACGGCTGGGTGTCCGCCGGGCACTTCACCACCGGCGTGATGATGGCCGCCGGTACCGGCCGCGCCCTCGCCGAATGGATCGGCTCGGGGCGCCGGCCGCCGGATGTGGCGACCTTCGGCCTGGAGCCGGCGCTGCGCGGCCGGACCCGCCGGACCCGGCTGGGCTAGTCTCGCCGGAGTGGACGTCACCGCGACCGACTACCACACCGCGGGCGAGCCGTTCCGGATCGTCACCTCGGGGGTACCGGAGATCCGCGGCGGTACCGTCGCCGAGCGGCGGGAGTACGCGCGGGACAGCACCGAGGTCGACATGGTCCGCCGGCTGCTCTGCCACGAGCCGCGCGGGCACGCCGACATGTACGGCTGCTTCCTCGTCCCGCCCGACGACCCCGGCGCCGATCTCGGCGTGCTGTTCTGGCACAAGGACGGGTACTCCACCGCGTGCGGCCACGGGACGATCGCGCTGGGCGCGTGGGCGGTCGAGTGCGGCCGGGTACCGGCCGAGCCGGACGGCGAGACGATCGTCACCGTCGACGTACCGTCCGGCCGCGTCACCGCCCGGGTCCGTTGCGAAGGCGGCCGGGTGACCGGCGTGACCTTCCGCAACGTGCCGTCCTACGTGCTCGCCCGCTCGGTACCGGTCGGCGGCGGCCGGACCGCCGACCTCGCCTACGGCGGCGCCGTGTACGCCTGCGTGCCCGCGGGCGCGTTCGGCCACGCCGTCGCGCCCGGGCACTACGCCGGCCTCATCTCCGCCGGCCGCGCGGTGAAGCAGGCGCTGGCCGGCAGCGACCTCGCGCGGCACCCCGGCGACGAGCGGCTGTCCGGGGTGTACGGCACGATCCTGTACGACGACCTCGGGGACACGGCGGACGGGCCGCACCAGCGCAACGTCACGGTGTTCGCCGACGGTGAGGTGGACCGCTCGCCGTGCGGCTCGGGTACCTCCGCGCGGGTCGCGCTCCTCGCTGAGGACGGGCGCCTTTCCGGCGGCCGGGTGCTGCGCCACGACTCCATCGTCGGGACGAGCTTCACGGCCCGGGTCGTCGGGCGGGTACCGGCCGAGGGGCGTGACGCGGTGGTGTCCGAGGTGGACGGTACCGCGTACCGGACCGGCGAGCACCGGTTCGTCCTCGACCCGCGCGACGACCTCGGCACCGGGTTCGTGCTGCGATGAGCGACCTGCCCTACCTGGATCCGGCCGCGCGGGTGACGGTGGCGGCCGCGATCGACGCGCTGGAGGCGGCGCTGGCCGGCGGGCTCGACCCCGAGGCCGGGCCGGTCCGGTCCGTCGCGGACGTTCCCGGCGGGCAGATCCTGTCCATGCCCGCCGCGGCCGGCCGGTACGCCGGGGTGAAGCTGGTCACCGTCGCGCCCGGCAACGCCGACCGGGACCTGCCCCGGGTACAGGGCGTGTACCTCCTGCTCGACGGCACCACCCTGAGCCCGGTGGCGCTCCTCGACGGCATCGCGCTGACCGCGCTGCGTACCCCGGCGGTGTCCGCCGTCGCCGTACGGCACCTCGCCGACGCGGACGCCCGGCGGCTGCTCGTCTTCGGCACGGGCGTCCAGGCGTGGGGCCACGTCGAGGCGGTACGGGCGGTGCGGCCGGTCGAGCACGTCGACGTGGTGGGGCGCCGGGCGCAGCGGGTGGCCGGGTTCGTGGCGCGCTGCCACGGCGCCGGGCTGACGGCCGCCGCCGCCACGCCGGACGACGTCGGGACCGCCGACATCGTCTGCTGCTGCACCACCGCCCGGGTACCGCTGTTCGCGGGCGACCGGCTCGCCCCGCACGCCACCGTCGTCGCGGTCGGCACGCACGAGCCCGACGCCCGCGAGGTCGACGAGCACCTGGTGCGCCGGGCCACCACGGTCGTCGAGGCCCGTTCGGCGGCCCGGCGCGAGGCCGGCGACATCGTGCTGGCCGGGCCGGTCGAGGTCGCGACGCTCGCGGAGCTGGTACGCGGCGAGGTCCCGGTGGCGCCGGACCGGCCCCGGCTGTTCAAGAGCGTCGGCATGGCCTGGGAGGATCTCGTCGTCGCGGCCGCGGCGTACGACGCGCGGGGTTGACGCCGCGGGACTTCTGTCCAAGATTTTTTCCGGTGGACCGACACGTTTTGCCACCCTCGTCGGTCTATAAGAGGTGAAGGCACCGACGGATCACCGAGGAAGTGACATGAGCCATGAACACGACCACCGAATCCAACACCGCCGCCCGCGCGGCCGCCCTGTTCGTGAGCACCCTGTCGGTCCACGACCATCCCACGGACGCGGAGGTGGCAGGCGCCATCGACGATGCGCTCCGCCGCCACGGGGGCGGCCGGGGCTGCGCCGCCGATGTCGCCGCCGCCTACGGTGACTACCCCGAGCTGGCCGCGCCCCGGATGCGCTGGGCGTTGCAGCTCGTCGAGAGCGTGTACCAGCTCGTCGCCGCCTGACCCCCTCAGGCGTGCCAGCGTCCGGTGGCGGTGTCGATGAACCAGCGGGCGTGCCAGGCCAGCGACACCTTTGTGCCCTTGACGGTCAGCGGCAGCCAGATGTACGGCGAGGTACCCAGGCTGCCGGGGATCCACCGGTCGCCCATGAACACGAACGTGGTCCCCTGGCTGCCCACCACCGGCAGCACGAACGTGGTCTGCGAGTTGAACGTCCTGGTTCCCTTGGGCGCGAACAGCTTCCACGCCGCCCAGCCCCTGGCCAGCGAGGTCGAGGTCGTGTACGCGTTGTCGTTGGTGTTCCACCCGGTCTTGCGCGAGCCGAGCAGGTAGTACCGGCCCTTCAGCTTGAACAGCGCCGGCGCCTCGAAGTCGGCCAGCACGGTGACCAGGCTGACCACCCTGAGGTAGTCGGCGGACAGCCGGTACATCCGCAGGCCGTCGGTGCGCGACTCGCTGAGCAGGTACCCGCTGGCGTCGTCGTCCTGGAACAGGCCGATGTCGAGGCTCTTGAAGCCCATCGGCATGACGCTGCCCCGGTACGTGTAGCCGCCGCACACCGTGGGGCTGGTGGCGACCCCGACCCGGGTGGCGGTGTGCGCCGGCGTGTCGACGTGCATGTACATCACGTACTGGCCGGTGCTCTTGTTGAACAGCACCTTCGGCCGCTCGATGATCCGGTTCGGCCCCAGCTCACCGCTCGGCTGGCGGGTCAGCACGTTAGCCACGAACGTCCAGTGCGCCAGGTCGGTCGAGGAGTAGCAGGTCACGTTGAGGAACGGCGAGTTGCCCTTGCTCTCCGCCGTCTTGTCCTCGCCGAACCAGTAGTACGTGGAGCCCACCTTGATCATGCCGCCGCCGTGCGCCTGGATGGGGTGGCCGGCGGTATCCTTCCAGGCCGTACCGGGGGTGATGGCGACCTCGGCCGCCGACGCCGGCCAGGCGACCAGGCCGACCGCGGCAGCCGTCACGAGCGTGGCGAGTCCGAGCAGGATCCGGTTCATCGGGCCTCCAGTTGAAGGTTCCCGGTCAGCGGCAGGTTGCGCGAGCCGCCGCCGACCAGGATGCGGTACCGGCCGCCGGTCACCTTCCAGCCGTGGCTGGCCGTGTCCCAGTGGCTGAACGAGCGCGCGTTCAGCGGGAGCGTGACGTGCGCCGTCTGCCCCGGGGTCAACACGACCTTCTGGAAGCCGGCCAGCTCGTCCGGCGCCTCGGGGACCGATGCCGTGGCGGGCGATCCGACGTACACCTGCGCGATCTCGCCACCGGTCTTCGTCCCGGTGTTGGTCACGTCGACCTCGACCGTGGCGGTCGCGCCCGCGCCCGGGGTGATCTTCAGGTTGGCGTACGAGAAGGTGCTGTAGGACAGGCCGTACCCGAACGGGAACAGCGGCGCGATGTGGTTCGCGTCGTAGTGCCGGTACCCGATGAAGATGCCCTCGGAGTAGTGCGCGGTGCCGTTGACGCCGGGGTACTGGGCCGGGGTGTTCGCCGGCACGTCGGACTCGCGACGCGGGAAGGTGACCGGCAGCCGGGCCGACGGGTTGAACGCGCCGAACAGCACGTCCGCCACGGCGTTGCCGTCCTCCTCGCCCGGGTACCACGCCTGCAGGATCGCAGCGACCTGGTTCACCCAGGGCATCAGGATCGGGCTGCCGGTCTTGGACACCACGACGGTACGCGGGTTGGCCGCGGCCACCGCGCTGACGAGCGCGTCCTGGCCGCCCGGCAGGGACAGGTTGGGCCGGTCGTGGCCCTCGGACTCGGAATCCTGCACCATCACGACGGCTACGTCGGCACCCCGGGCGGCGGCCGCCGCCGAGGAGGTCGAGGTCCCGTCGTTCACGGTCACGGTCACGCCCGAGCCCGCGCGGCTGCGCAGGCCGGTGCTCGGCTTCACCGTGTACAGCGGCTTGACGTGGGACGAGCCGCCACCGCCGGTGACCGCCGCGTCGGTACCGATCAGGACGATCCGCCCCCGCCCCGCGGCCGACAGCGGCAGAACCGGCTTGCCACCCACCGGGCTGTTCTTCAGCAGGACCATGCCCTCCTCGGCGAGGTGCCGAGCGATCCTGCCGTCGGCGCTCGCCGGGATCGGCTTGGTCGTGGCCGGCCGGTCGAAGATGCCGAAGCGGATCATCGTCGCGTACCGGCGGACCAGCATCGCGTCGATCGTCGCCACCTTCACCGTGCCGTTCTGCACGGCGGTCTTCAGCGCGCTGCCGAAGAACTTGCCGGTCGGGAACTCCGCGTCCAGCCCGTTGTTGGCCGACGCCGCCGTGCTGTGCACCGCCCCGAAGTCGGAGAACACGAACCCGTCGAAGCCCCACTCCTTCTTCAGGATCTGGTTGAGCAGCAGCCCGCTCTCGCAGTTGAAGGTGCCGTTGATCCGCGGGTACGCGCACATGGCCGAGCCGGCGTGGCCGTCCTTGACGGCGGCCTCGAACGCGGGCAGGTAGATCTCCCGCATGGTCCGCTCGTCGATCGCCTCGTTGATGCTGAACCGGTTCGCCTCCTGGTTGTTGGCGATGTAGTGCTTGACGTTGGCGATGACCCCGTTGTTCTGGATGGCGGTGATGTCGTGGACGGCCATCTGGCCGGCCAGGTACGGGTCCTCGCCGAAGCTCTCGAAGTTGCGCCCGCCGACCGGTACCCGGGCCATGTTGACCGTCGGGCCCTCCAGGACGTTGCGGCCGATGTCGAGGGTCTCCTTGCCGAGCAGGTCGCCGTAGGCGTCGGCCTGCCGCACGTCGAACGACGCGGCCAGGGCGATCGGGGCGGGCAGGGCGGTGGCCGGGGGCTGGGTCACGCCGCTAGTGCTGACCCCGGCCGGGCCGTTGGTCAGGCCGAGCTGCGGGACGCCCAGGCGCGGGATGGCCGGGATGACGCGGTACTGGGTGGTGGTGTGGATGCCGTGCAGCTGCCCGATCTTCTCGTCGAGGGTCATCTTCGCCACGATCGCGCGGGCCCGGTCCTCAGGCGTCGGAGCTTTCCCGGTGGCCGCTCGGGCGCTGACCCCCAGCGCGGCGACCGTCGCCACGGCCGCGGCCGCGGTCACTAGGGCGGGGTACCGTCTCATGGAGGCTCCTCGATCGGGCCGGCGGGCGCGCGATAGTCATCGGATGAATATGTCTATCGATGTCCTGCGGCCCCGTCAAGCCCTCAGTCCACCTCCGCGCTCCCGTACACCCGCAGCTTGCGCCGGGCTCTCTCGTAGAACGTCGTGTAGCCCAGCCGGACGACGTGCGCGGCCGCCCGCGCGGTGCTCACCGGCAGCGTGTCGCCCGGTCCGACGAAGCCCCGCACGATGCCGTCGACCTCGACCGCCAGCCGACCGCTGGACGGCAGCACGTCGAGGACCAGCGCGTCGTCCAGCGACAGCAGCAGCGACCGGTTGAACACCGAGTGCGCCGACGCCGCGCCGACCAGCAGGCACTCGATGTTCGGCGAGACGATCGGCCCGCCGATGGAGAAGCTGTACGCCGTCGAGCCGGTCGGCGTGGACACGAGCACCGCGTCGGCGGCGTACTGCACGAACCGGCGCCCGTCGACCGTGATGCCCACCCCGGCCAGCTTGTCGCCGGGCACCCGTACCAGCGCGATGTCGTTGAAGGCGACGACCCGCTCGCCGTCCGGCAGTTCGGTGCCCACCGCGGTCCTGGGCTCGACCGTGTATTGATGCTCGTCGATCGCGGACAGCGCGGTGGGCAGCTCCGCCACGTCGACCTCGGCGAGGAAGCCCAGGCGCCCGACGTTCACCCCGAGTACCGGCGTCTTGCGCCCCTCCGCCAGCCGCATCGTCCGCAGCATCGTGCCGTCGCCGCCGAGGCTGACCAGCAGCCCCGCGCGGGCGAGCAGCTCGGGCTCGTCGACCGGCACGGCCTCGCACTCCAGCCGGCCCACCTCGCTGGCGAGCCCCAGCACGGTGACCTCGCGCTGGCGGGCCCAACCGACGATCGTGCTCATCGCGGCGTCACAGTCGCGGCGGGGATGCAGCACCAGCCCGACGACGTGAACCATGCCCATCGCGTCACTGTACGGTCCGCGGCACACTTGCCCAATGGGGTACCGGGCGCTGGCCGAGTCGACGATGGTGGCCCATTTCGCCTTCCTCGCCTACGTCGTGACCGGCGGCCTGCTGGCGTGGCGGTGGCCCGCGGCGATCTGGCCACACCTCGCCGCGGCCGGCTGGGGCCTCGCCATCGTCGTGTTCAACCTGAACTGCCCGCTCACCTACGTCGAGGACTGGGCCCGGCGCCGGGCCGGCGAGCGGGGGCTGGCGGCCGGGTTCATCGACACCTACCTCACCGGGGTGGTCTACCCGGCGCGGTACACCGGGCTGATCCAGATCCTCGTGGCGGTCGTCGTGGTCGGCTCCTGGGTCGGCGCGGCGCTGCGCTGGCGCGCCCGTTAGCCTGCTGTACCCGGGTTCGACCGACGTGTCCACGCTCCCCTCAGCGCCGATCAACCGTGCCCTCTGCCGTGTCCACCCGCTGCCCGCTCGCCTCATCCGGGCTGCCGTGCTTGTCGTTAATGTGCCACCCGCCGAGTGCATTGACGGCCCGAAAGACCCGCGCGGTTCGGAGTGGGTATTCGGCAGCCCCAGCTATCTCGATCGCCAAGTTTCTCCGACTCGTGTTCCTGTTCAGCATGATAATGTCGGCAGGCGACAGCGAGGCGAACTTGTTGGGAGCAATCAAAAGCGTCCTGCAGCGCAGTCTCGACAAGGCACGCCGGGTCGTTGACCAACAGAGCGCTACGTGCGGCTGCGAGAGATCAGGGGCTGACTGTGGCATCTAAGGCGCGCTGGCTGGCCGGTCAGTCTGGCCTTAGCCGCATCCCCTTCGTAGGCTGACCCCGTGGTCCCTCCCCCAACCGAGGTAGCCCTTGCCCACCACCAGCCCGACGCTGTTCCGGCGCTGCTCGACGCCATCTGTGCCATCTACTCCGATGCCTACGGCCACATCCCTGGGGAAGACAGCGCCGTAAAGGTAGCCGCCTTCCGTGACCGCTCTACCAAAGCACTGACCCGGCCTGGCTATGAGTTGGTTACCGCTCAGGTCGCTGGTAGCCTCGCTGGCTTCGTCTTCGGCTACGCCCTGCCGAGCGGCACGCACTGGTGGGATGACCTCAGCCCTCGGCCGTCGCCAGAATTTCTGCGCGAGGACGGCACACGTACCTTTGTGCTGGCCGAAATTGAGGTTGGTAAGCGGTGGCAAGGCTCGGGTGTTGGCCGGGCGTTGCACGACGAGATTCTGAGCGGCCGGAAAGAACAGCGCGCTACCCTGGCGACTGGCCCTGGCCCTGGCGCAGACGCCGCCCGTGCCATCTATGAACGCTGGGGCTGGCAGAGAGTTGGCGTGGTGCCTGGTACGCCTGGGGACTATTTCTCGGAGTACACACTCTATGTCCTGCCCTTTCCGATGCCGCCCACGCGGTAAGCGGTCAGGATATCGTCGAGCTGGCGGATGGCCTTGGTACGCTGCCAGGGGGTAAGCGCGCTGCGCAGATCAGTAATTTTCTGGTCGATGCGCCGCGTGGTGTTCACTGCCGCTAGGGTTGCGATGTCACCAATAATGCCGCTGGCTTCGTTGGTATCACCTTGCCGCATAAGGGCTTCAGCGCGAATGAGCATAGTGAAGGCGTAGTTATGGACGTTGGCCGGGTCGATGAGGCCAAGCGACGTTTGCACCGATGCTAGCGCCGTGGTGGCGTCTTTGAGCTGGAGCGCGCACTCGCTCTTGGTGGCCCAATAGAACGACTCGTCGTAGAAGTACCACAGCGGCAAGCCTGGTTCGCCTTGGCCGAAGGTCGCTAGCGTGGCCTGTTCGGCATCCAGTGCCATGCAGCAACGATCGGCTTCGTGGTCAGCGGCAAAGGCACGGGCGGCAATGTCGGCGGCGTAGGCCTCGGCCTTGGCATTGCCAGTTTGGCTAGCCCAGGCTTGGGCGGCAATGGCGTGGTCAATGCCGACGCGAGGTTTTCCTTGCCAGGTCACCAAGTGGCCCATGGTACAGAGAACGTAAGTAACCAGTTCTACGTTGTGGGCGTCGTGCGCCAGCGTGCGGGCTTCGTCGTAGTAGTGCTGGGCACTACGGTAGTCGCCCAGATTAAAGCAGAACCAGCCAACAAGCTGATTGAGTTCGGCGGCAACCGACAGCGCGCGGTATTGGTACGGTGAGATCGCAGCCTTGGCCTGTGCCGTGGCCAGGTGCCGATGCGCCAACGCACTGTGCAGCGCAGCTTGCGGGCCGAGCACATCAGCTTGCCGACGAAGGTTATCTAGAGCCTGCTCGCAGTACCGTAGGGTCGGCTCGCTAAAGCCGTCCGGCTTAGCGATAGACGTTCGGACATGCTGTCGTTCGTCCTCGTCGGCAATGTCAAACAGCGGTGCGGCTGCTGCGAGCGTAAAGGCAGCGCTGAGCTTTTCCAACACTTCGCGGCGGCTGATGTTCGGATTAAGACGGGTGGCCCACATGGCGATGACCTGTGCCATTTCGGTTAGGTCGATTTCCTCGATGCTGCTGGTGAGCGCCGCCAGGCTGTTTGGTGTCAGCGACCCCAGCGGCATGGTGCCCGCGGTGGCAGGGTGAGCGAAGAAATCGAGTAACAGGGTCTCTGTTTGGGTGGGTAGCGCAACGTCACCCGCGCGGGTGGCGGGTACGTTGCTTGGTACCAACACTTTTTCTTGAGCGCTGCCGCTCTGGTTTAGGGATGCATCCTCAAGCAACGCAGTTAGTTGCTCGGCCGTAATTTTGAGGGCGTCAGCAAGATTCGGCCACTGCCAGGGCCGCGGTTCAGTCTCGCCAGCTTCCCAGCGAACAACCGTCGTGCGGTCAACACCGAGCTGCTCGGCAAGCTGCTCTTGGCTGTAGCCGACCGCCTTCCGGCGCTGGCCGAGGCGGTGCCGCCTGGTGGCCATCTACTGACCTCCCCTCTTGCAGCCAAGATAGCTGGGCGGTACGGGCCGAGGTAGGCGCTGACCTGGCCGAACCAACATCCCTGCAACATTGGTGCGTCATCTACGCCCTGGCTGCACCGGCTTACTGACGGTTGTTTTGGCAGGTGGCACCGGGGCGGCGCGCAGATGGCAGCCAGCCAGACCTCGCCAATCGGGCTGGCCGCGCTCCTTTACCCGTCAGCCGTCCCGGTGCCCTTGGGAGGCCCCGGCCGAACGCGATTCGATCTCCGTTCGGCCGGGCGCACTCGTTGCTGCACTGAGCAAGCAGAGGAGCTTCGCTGTGGAAGCACCGAACGTGATCGTGGTCAGCCGGAATGTGGAGGGCTGGCGAGCGCTGGTGGCCGGGCACCGGCCGATGACTGCTCGGAGCCTGCAGGCACTCGACAGGCGGATACGGGCGGTCATGAACGGAAGGCCGGTCAGCTACCAATTCCGTACCGGCGATGAGGAACTTGACCGGCTGGTGCGGCGGCTGCGGACCACGCGGGCGACGGCCCAAAGGTGCGAGGAGAAAGCCCGGCGGCTTGTTGACCAGGTAGTGCTGCTGCGAGCCGGGCTGTCACAACGCGACGTGAGCGTGCTCGTCGGGTTGAGCCACCAGCGGGTCTACCAACTGGCGGCGAGGTGGCGGGAGCTGTCGGAAACACAGAAGTAGCGATGAAGGCTCGGCGGCCCAGGTGAACGGCGAAGCGACAACGTGCGCGAGGTCAGGGCTGGTCGCCCGGGGGCGCCAGCTCGATGATGGCGGTGTCGTCCGGGCCTGGCGGCCGATCCTCCCCTGGAGATCGCCTGATCAGCACGGTCTCCTCCTGGCGGGCCGGCCGGACCGCCAGCTCCGGGGCGGGCGCGGCGGCGACCTCGGCGGCGACCTCGGCGGCGACCTCGGCAGCGGCCTCCGTGGTGGCCGGGGTCGCCGGTGGCGGCGGTACCGTTCGCTCGCTCTTCGCGCCGATCGGGTCGAGCACCTTGCCGGAGATGTACCCGCCGCCCGCGATGCCCATCAGTACGAGCAGTGCGGCCGGGATCTGCGGCAGGCCGTCGGCCGGGTGCGAGGTGATCTGCAATGCGAAATAGGCGACCGTGACGGACGTGAACGCGAAGTACTGGGCGTCGAGCAGCGCGCCCCGGCCATGGTCGTCGGACACCACGTCGCGCAGCCCGGCCACCACGCCCATCGAGTCGGCGTCGGTGGACGGCGTCTTCACCTCGGCGCGCGGGTCGGTACCGAGCGCCTCCGGGCTGCCCGCCTTCGGCATCGCCGGGTCCTCGACCGCGCCGGTCCGCGCGTCGATCTCGTCGAGCGCCCGCAGCACCTGCCGCTTGGCCGCCAGGGCGAGCGCGATCGGCCAGCCGAGCAGCAGCAGGTACTCCCAGCGGAAGCCGTGGCCCAGCCGCTCGGCGAAGCTGCCTGTCACCACGCTGGCCGGGCAGCTTCCCCGGTGCGGGCCGGCCAGCACGTCCGGGCAGTTGGGGGTACGCCCGACGAACAGCAGGAGCAGCAGGCCGGCCACGAGCGCGACGCTCCAGATCGCCACCTGGACCTGCGAGGTCGACGCGCGGCCGTCCACGCCAACCACGAGGCCCTTGAGCCCGGAGCGGCGGAACTCGGTGATCCGGCGCGCCTTCCCGGCGTCGGTCATTCCATCCATGTGCGCGGCCGTGGGCTTCTCCGGGGTGTCGGCGGACAGCCGGACCGCCCAGTGCGTGCAGAGCAGGACCAGCACCACGAGCGCGAGTGCGGTGAAGGCGGCCCAGCGCGGGGTGAACCGCCAGGCGAGCGGCTTGCCGAGCAGGTACTTGCCGTCGACGCCCACGACGGCGATGGTCCAGCCGCCGATGACCAGCAGCGCGAGCGTGAGGACGACGATCAGTACGATACGGCGGCGACTCCGCCGGTGGGCATCGCTGTCTGCCACGCATCGAGGGTAGGAGGCGCGGGGAGGGTCTGATACGTTACTGCACGGTAACTTGACGATGGGGTGGTGGGAATGGAGCTCGACGGAGCGGTCGCGCTGGTGACCGGCGCGGCGAACGGCATCGGCGCGGGCATCGCCCGCCGGTTGGCCGGGCTCGGCGCGCACGTGGTGCTCGCCGACGTGGACACCGCTGCCGGCAGCGCGCTCGCCGGCGAGTTGGGAGGTCTGTTCGTCCCGTGCGACGTCGGCCGGTACGAGGACGGCGGGCACGCAGTGGCCGAAGCGGTCCGGGCCTTCGGCGGCCTCGACGTGGTGGCGCTCAACGCGGGCGTGACGACCGGGTTCGGCCTGGGCGACGACTTCGACCCCGAGCGGTACCGTCGCGTCATGGGGATCAACCTGGACGGCGTCGTCTACGGTGCCCACGCGGCCCGGCCGGCGCTGCTCGCCCGGGGCGGCGGCGACATCGTCGCGACCGCGAGCCTCGCCGCCCTTGCCCCGTTGCGGCAGGACCCGGTGTACGCGGCCAACAAGGCCGGCGTCGTCGCCCTGGTCCGGGCGCTCGGGCCGGCCTGGGCCGGCGAGGGGATCCGGGTGAACGCCATCTGCCCGGGGTACACCGACACCTCGATCATCGACCCGTTCCGGTCGGTCCTCGCCGGCGGCAACGTGCCGCTGATGCGCGTCGACGACGTGGGGGACGCCTTCCTGGCCGTCCTCGCCGCCGGGCGGACCGGCGAGTGTTGGTACGTGCAGCCGGGCCGGCCGTCCGAGCCGTTCCGGTTCCCCCGGGTCCCCGGTACCCGCCCCGTCCTGCAACCCCAGGAAGGCTGAGCCATGCGCGCGATCCAGATCACCGAGTTCGGTGGCCCCGAGGTGCTCAACCTCGTCGACGTGCCCGACCCGGAGCCCGGTCCCGGCCAGGTCCTCGTCGACGTGCACCGGGCCGGCGTCAACTACGCGGACACCCACCAGGCCGAGGACACCTACCTGACCCGCACGACCCTGCCGCTCATCCCGGGGGCCGAGATCATCGGCCGGGCCGCCGACGGGCGCCGGGTCGTGGCGATGCTGACCAGCGGAGGGTACGCCGAGCGGGCGGTCGCCGACGCCGCGCTGACCTTCGAGGTACCGGAGAAGGTCGACGACGTGACCGCGCTGGCCCTCATCGTCCAGGGCGCCACCGCGTGGCTGCTGCTGCGCCGCAGCGTGCACCTGACTCCCGGGGAGAGCGTGGTGGTGCACGCGGGCGCCGGCGGCGTCGGCAGCCTCGCCATCCAGCTCGCCAAGGCGTGGGGCGCCGGCCGGGTGATCGCGACGGCGAGCAGCCCGGAGAAGCGCCAGCTCGCCACCGACCTGGGCGCCGACGTGACGGTGGACGCCAACGCTCCGATCATGACCGCCGCGCTGCGGCAGGCGAACGGCGGTGCCCCGGTCGACGTCGTGCTCGACATGACCGGCGGCCGGGTGACCGACCAGAGCCTCGCCGCGCTGGCACCGTTCGGGCGGCTCGCGTTCTACGGCATGGCGAGCCGGCAGGAGCCGACGCCGATCCCGCCGGCCAAGCTGCTCGCCAGGTCGCAGACGGTCGCCGGCATGTGGCTGCCGCACGCGTTCCGGATACCCGGCCTGGTCCCTGCGGCCATGGCGGAGCTGTTCGACCTCGTCGGGCAGGGCAGGCTGCGGGCGGTGACCGGCGGCGAGTACCCGCTGTCCGAGGCCCGCCGGGCACACGAGGAGCTGCGCTCCCGGCGTACCGTCGGCAAGTTGGTCCTCGACCCGTCCCGCTGAACCGGGTCGTCGTGCCATGATCGGCTGATGGACGACGGCATCCCGGCACTGGTCGGCCGGATGGCGGCCGACCTGGCGGAGCTGCCGGCCGGCGACGCCCGGCGGTTCTTCCACGCCACCTACCTGCGCACGACGCGGGCGGTCGCCGAGGAGATCGACCGGGACGGGTTCCTCGACGGGCCGTGGCTGGAACGCTGGGACATCGTCTTCACCGAGCTGTACCTCGACGCGCTGCACGCCGACCTGCGCGGCGCGCCGGTACCCCGGCCGTGGCGGATCGCGTTCGACACGGCGGCCCGGCAGCCGGCGCTCCCGCCACTGCGGCACGTCCTGCTCGGCATGAACGCGCACATCAACTACGACCTGCCGCAGGCGCTCGTCGCCGTGATCAGCCCGGCCGAGTTCGACGACCCGGAGGTCCGGCGCCGTCGCGCCGTCGACCACACGCACGTCGACGAGGTGCTGGTGGCCCGGATCGGTGCCGAGGACGCGGAGTTGGCCGGGGTCTCCCGGCGCAGCCTGCTCGACCGGGTGCTCGCCCCGCTGAACCGGGCGGCGACCCGGCGGCTGCTGAGGGAGGCGCGGGCCAAGGTGTGGCGCAACGCGCTCGCGCTTGACCAGGCCCGACGGGAGAGCCCGGGGCGGTACGCGGCGGTGCTGGCCGACCTGGAGGTGCTGTGCGCGGCGCGGCTGGACGAGCTGACCGAGCCGGGCCAGGTGCTGCTGAAGCTCACCCGGCGGGGATTCGGCGTGGTGCTTCCGCTTGCCCCGGATGCCCCGGACGGGTAGGCAGGAACCTAGCCGATATTGGGAGGGGCACCATGCGTCGACGTCCGCTCGCACTCGTCATCCTCTCGATCGCGGCGGTCGCCGCCGCTCCCGCCGGGGCGGTACCGGCCGGCGCCGCACCCCCCGCGCCCGACAAGTCGCCGGTCGCCGTCGGGTTCGGCGGCGCGGTCGCGACCGTGGACGCCGACGCCACCCAGACCGGCATCGACGTGCTGCGGGCCGGCGGCAACGCGGTCGACGCGGCCGTCGCCGCGGCCGCCACGCTGGGCGTCACCGAGCCGTTCTCGTCCGGTATCGGCGGCGGCGGGTTCTTCGTCTTCTACCACGCGCGCAGCCACACCGTGCGCACGATCGACGGCCGGGAGGCCGCGCCCGCGTCGATGAATGTCAACTCCTTCATCAACCCGCAGACCGGCCTGCCATACGACTTCCAGGAAGCCCGGGTCAGCGGTATCTCGGTCGGCGTACCGGGCTCCCCGGCCACCTGGGACCAGGCGCTGCGCCGGTGGGGCACGATCTCCTTCAAGAAGGCGCTGCAGCCGGCGATCCGGGTCGCCAAGAGCGGGTTCGTCGTCGACCAGACGTTCAACAGCCAGGTCGCCGGCAACCGCGACGCGTTCGGCCAGTTCAGCTCCACCAGCGCGCTGTACCTGCCGGGAGGCCAGCCGCCCGCGGTCGGCTCGACCTTCCGCAACCCGGACCTCGCCCGGACCTACGAGCTGCTCCAGCGGGAGGGCGTCGAGGCGCTGTACCGCGGCGCGCTGGCCCGCGACATCGTCACCACCGTCCAGCACCCGCCGCTGTCCCCGACCCCGATCGGCACCTGGCCCTTCCCGATCCGCCCGGGCGGCATGACGGCGGCCGACCTCGCCGCCTACCAGGCCCGCTTCCCGGCCCCCACACACAGTCAGTACCGCGGCCTGGACGTGTACGGCATGGCCACCCCGTCCAGCGGCGGCACCGCCGTCGGGGAGGCGCTGAACATCCTGGAGACCTTCGACCTCAGCACGCTGTCCCGGACCCAGGCGCTGCACCGGTACCTGGAGGCGAGCGCGCTCGCGTTCGCCGACCGCAACCGGTACGTCGGGGACGGCACCCCGCGCGCGGTCCTCGACGAGCTGCTCTCCGACACCTTCGCGAAGCAGCGCGCCTGCCTGATCGACCCGACGAAGGCGCTGACCAAGCCGGTCGCGCCGGGCGCGCTCGGCGGCACCGGTACCTGCCCGGCCGGGTCCGCCACGGCGGCGGGCTCCACGGAGCACGGCACCACCAACCTGACCGTCGTGGACCGCTGGGGCAACGTGGTCGAGTACACGCTGACGATCGAGCAGACCGGCGGCAACGCGATGGTGGTACCGGGACGCGGGTTCCTGCTCAACAACGAGCTGACCGACTTCAACTTCACCCCGACCCAGGGCACCGCGCCGGACCCGAACCTGCCCGCCCCGGGCAAGCGGCCGCGCAGCTCGATGTCGCCGACGATCCTGCTCAGGGACGGCCGGCCGCTGCTCGCCACCGGCTCGCCGGGCGGCTCGACGATCATCACGACCGTACTGCAGATCCTGGTCAACCGGCTGGACCTCGGGATGACGCTGCCCGACGCGATCGCCGCGGGCCGGGCCAGCCAGCGCAACACGGCGCAGGTACAGGCGGAGCCGGCATTCCTGGCGATGCCCGAGGCGGCGGAGCTGGCGGCGCTGGGGCACGTGTTCGTCACCAACCCGGAGATCGGGGCGGCGACCGGGATCGAGTTCCTGCCCGGCGGGGCGCTGCTCGCCGCGGCCGAACCGGTCCGGCGCGGCGGCGGCTCGGCGGCGGTCGTCCACCCGCGCCGGTGACCGGCGGCCTTTCCCGGCGCCGCCGCCGGTGGTAGCTTCCTCGCGGTTATGAGCCTCGATGCGGCTCAGACCGTCGAGTTGGGGGGGAACCAACCATGAGCTACAACCCGTACCAGGCACCGCAGTACCCGCCCGCCGGACAGCCGTACCCGCCGACCGTGCCGCCGGCACCCGCCTCCGATGACGAGAGCGGCGGCAAGTGGTGGCAGTTCATGCTGTACGGCATCGCCATGTTCGCCTTCGCGGTCTGGCTGTTCAGCTACCTCTCCGACAAGGAGCGCGAGGGCGGCCGGTTCCGGATGCAGTGGATGTTTGCCCTGATCTACGACTTTCTCGGCAAGTGGGGGGTTACCGGGGTGCTCGCCGGACTAGGTACGATCTGCGTCCTGATCGGCACCTGGCAGTTGATCCACCGGGTGCGGGCGCGCGCCTGACGGCCCGCCCGCCACGGGCCGATACGTACGGCAGGATCGCGGTATGTGGGTGGCGGGGATCGGCTGGCAGGACGGCGAGTACGAGGTGGTCGTCGTCGACGGGCAGGGCGGCGCGGTGGCCGGGCCGGTGGCGTTCGACGGGCGGCGGCTGCGCGAGCTGATCGGCCTGCTGCGCGACCACGCCGCCCGCGCGGCCGGTGACGGCGGGCTCGGCTGCGTCGTCGAGAGTACGAACGGCACGCTCGACGGGCACCTGATGGCGGCCGGGCTCGCGGTCTACCGGGCCGACCCGTGGTCGCTGCCGCAGCGACCGGCGCACGGGTCCGTCCCGGCCGCGGCGCTGGCCGGCTGCGACCCGGCCGGGCTGACCCGGTTGCGGCCCGACACCGGGAGCCTGGGCGGCCGGGAGGCGGAGTACTTCGCCACGGTGGCGGACAGCGCGGGCGCCGAGCGCGAGCTGGCGGCGGCGGGGCGGTGGCTGGTCCAGGGCGACGGTACCCGGCCGGAGGTCGCGCTGACCTTCGACGACGGGCCGCACCCGGACTTCACCCCACGGATGCTCGACATCCTCGCGGCGTACGGGATCCCGGCCACGTTCTTCTGCGTCGGGCTGTGCGCGCGGGCCTACCCGGAACTGGTCGCGCGCGTCGTGGCCGGCGGGCACGGCGTGGGCAACCACACCTGGTCGCATCCGTACCTGCCCGACCTCACCCGGGACGAGGTGCTCCGGCAGGTCGACGCGACCGGCGAGACGCTGCGCATGGTCACCGGTGCCCTACCGGCCCTGGTACGCCCGCCGTACGGCTCCCGCACCCCCGATGTGCTGCGCTGGTTCGCGGGTCACGACCTGACCACCGTGCTGTGGGACGTCGACTCGCAGGACTGGGCCGCCCCCGGTACCGACCGCATCGTCTCGACGGTGACCACCGCGGTGGTCCCCGGGTCGGTCGTCCTGATGCACGACGCGGGCGGCGACCGCGGCCAGACCGTCGCCGCCCTCCCCCGGGTGGTCGAGGACCTGCTGGGCCGCGGCTTCCGCTTCGTGCCCGTCGAGGCGATCCGGCCGCGGATTCATGGTTGACTGGCGACATGCTGCCTTGGGACACCGAACTCGCCGGCCGGCTGGACCGCACCGTCATCACGTCGAACCTGTTGCGGGACAACCCGCTGGGCGACCCGTACGAGCGGCCGCTGTGGGTGTACCTGCCGCCCGGGTACGACGACGACCCCGGGGTCCGGTACCCGTCGGTCTACGTGCTGCAGGGGTACACCGGACACCTGTCGATGTGGACTAACCGGACGGCGTTCCGGCAGCCGTTCATCGAGACCGCCGACCAGGTGTTCGCCTCCGGCGGGGCGCCCGGGTGCGTCGTGGTGTACGTCGACGCGTGGACCGCGTACGGCGGCTCGCAGTACGTCGACTCCCCCGGCACCGGCCGTTACCACTCGTACCTCTGCGAGGAGATCGTCCCGTTCGTCGACGCCCGGTACCGGACGCTACCCGACCGGGAGTCGCGGGCCGTCTCCGGAAAGTCCTCCGGCGGCTTCGGCGCGATGATCACGCCGATGCTGCGGCCGGACCTGTTCGGCGCGCTCGCCTCGCACGCCGGTGACTCGCTCTACGAGCTGGGCTACATACCGGAGTTCGGCAAGGCGGCCCGGTTCCTGCGCCAGTACGACCACGACATCAACAAGTGGTGGGACGACTTCCGCTCCCGGGTCGCCTTCACCAAGGAGGCGGACCATCTGCTCGTCATGCTGCTCGGCGTCTCCGCGTGCTTCTCCGCCCGGCCGGACGGCACGCCGGAGCTGCCGTTCGAGCCGCGTACCGGCGAGCTGCGGCCGGAGGTCTGGCAGCGGTGGCTCGACTGGGACCCGATCCGGATGGTCGACCGGTACGCCGACGCGCTGCGGTCGCTGCGCGGGGTCTGGCTCGACGCCGGTACCCGCGACGAGTGGTACCTCGACCTCGGCGCGGAGGCGTTCCGGGCCGGGCTGACGCGGATCGGGCTACCGGAGGACCGGATCTCCTTCGAGCTGTTCGACGCGGCCCACGGGATGATCGAGTACCGGTACCCCCTCTCCCTGGCCTGGCTGGCCCACCGGCTGGCCCGGTGAGATATCGGCAACCCAACCCCCGGGGGCATTCTGCCATGTCGATGTATTACGGGGCGTCCTAGCCTGATCGTAACGCATCGTAGTTCATGAATGCGTCGACTCGCGCGACTGTCGTGAGTGGACGGTCCTGGCCCGCTGCCGTGACCGCGCGCCGCGGGATTCCAACATGCCCGGGGCCCCGACCCGAGGGCTCCGGCCATCGGACGTTGTGGGAGGCCCAATGGACGGCAGCCGGAACCCCGGTAGACACCGCCGGCGTCGGAGCAGGCTCAGCCCGTGGCTGGTCATCACCGTAGCCGCGGTACTGGTCGGTGGCGGCGCGAGCGGCGCCGCGGCGCGGACCGGCAGCGCCGGACCCTTCGCGACCCTGGAGGTGCAGAGCCTCGACGGGAGCGGGAACAACGCGGCGCATCCGCAGTGGGGCAAGTCCGGCCTGCCGTACCTGCGCGTCGCGCCGGCCAGCTACGCGAACGGGCGGGACTCCATGGTGAACGGGCCCAACGCCCGCTTCGTCAGCGACCGGGTGTTCAACGACGTGTCGCAGAACATCTTCTCCGAACGCGAGGTCACCCAGTGGTCGTGGACGTGGGGCCAGTTCCTCGACCACACCTTCGGCCTCGCCCAGGGCGGCACGGAGATGGCGAACATCCCGTTCAACCAGCACGACCCGATGGAGCGGTTCAGCAACACCCTCGGGGTCATCTCGTTCACCCGGGACGCGGCGGCGCCGGGTACCGGTACGAGCGCCAGCAATCCGCGCCAGCACGTCAACACGGTCAGCTCGTACATCGACGGCTTCGCCGTCTACGGCGGGACCGCCCAGCGCGACGAATGGCTGCGCGACGGGCCGTTCGACGGCAACATGGCGAACAACGCGGCCACGCTGATGCTACCGGGCGGGTACCTGCCCACGCGCGACGCCCGCGGCGACGTGAGCACCGCGCCCGACGTGGCGATCGACGGCCGGCTGCGGGCCACCCCGAACCGCGCGGTGGTGGCCGGCGACGTGCGGGCCAACGAGAACATCGCACTCACCGCCACGCACACCCTGTTCGCCCGCGAGCACAACCGGATCGTCTCGCGGCTGCCGAACACCTTCACCGCCGAGGAGAAGTTCCAGATCGCCCGCCGGGTGGTCATCGCGGAGCAGCAGTTCATCACGTACAACGAGTTCCTGCCGGCGATGGGCGTGAGGCTGCCTTCGTACGCCGGCTACAAGCCGGGCGTCAACGCGACGTTGAGCACCGAGTTCGCCACGGTCGGGTACCGGGCGCACAGCCAGATCCACGGCGAGATCGAGGTCGAGACCGACCGGGCCCGGTACACCCAGGCGCAGCTCGACGCGATGGCCGCGCAGGGGGTCAAGGTGGAGGACGGCGGGACGCCGGCCGAGGTCATCCTGGCGGTACCGCTGAACGTCGCGTTCTTCAACCCGGACCTGCTCAAGCTGATCGGCGAGGGGCCGGTGATGGAGGCGATGGGCAAGGAGTCGCAGTACAAGAACGACGCGCTCATCGACGACAGCCTGCGCAGCGTACTGTTCCAGATCCCCAAGCCGGGCAAGACGACCTGCCTGGAGCCGGTGGACCCGGACTGCTTCACCGGCGTCACCGACCTGGGCGCGCTGGACATCCAGCGCGGTCGCGACCACGGCATCCCGTCGTACAACCAGCTCCGGCAGGCGTACGGGCTGGCGCCGAAGGCCAACTTCGCGGCCGTCGTCGGCAGCAGGACCGAGACCTTCCCGAAGGACCCGAAGCTGACCCCGGGCAACGAGATCAACCAGCCGGCCAGCCTGGACTTCCTGGCGCTGACCGACATCAACGGCAACGACATCCCGCTCGGCGATCCCCGGGCGCAGACCGACGCGGTCAACGCCAAGCGGCGCACCGGCCTGGCCGCGCGGCTCAGGGCGATCTACGGTACCGTCGACCGGCTCGACGCCTTCGTGGGCATGATGGCCGAGCCGCACGTACCGGGCACCGAGTTCGGCGAGTTGCAGCTCGCGATCTGGACGAAGCAGTTCCAGGCGCTGCGCGACGGCGACCGGTTCTTCTACGGCAACCAGCCGGTGCTCACGCAGATCAGGGACCAGTTCGGCATCGACTTCCATCGCACGCTGGCCCAGGTCATCGCGGCCAACACCGATATCCCCGCGAGCGACCTCGCCGCCAACGTGTTCGTCAAGGCGCCGCAGGCGGGGGCGGGCGCGGCCCCGGCCGGCGCGGCCGGGGCCGCGCCCGGCGTGGCTTCCGAGCAGGTGGCCGGGCGGACCGAGGAGCGGTTCCAGATGCCGTGAGCCGGTGGGCAGGGGTCGCCTCGGCCCCCGCCTACGGGATCAGCTCGTGGCGCAGCACCTTGCCGAGCGCGTTGCGCGGGATGGTGTCGACCCAGCGCCACTGCCGGGGCCGCTTGTACGGGGCGAGCCGGTCGGCGCACCACCGCGCCAGCTCAGTCTCCAGCCCGGCCGGGTCCTCGGCCGGTACCACGAACGCGACGACGGTCTCACCCCACTCCGGCGACGCGGTGCCCACCACGGCCGCGTCGGAGACCCCGGGGTGCGCGCGCAGCGCCTCCTCCACCTCGCGCGGGTACACGTTGTAGCCGCCGCTGATGATGAGCTCCTTGGCCCGGCCGCTGATCCGCAGGTACCCCTCGTCGTCGAGGGTGCCGAGGTCACCGGTGCGGAACCAGCCGTCGGGCGTGAACGCGGCCGCGTCGGCGTCCGGCCGGTCGAGGTACCGGGCGATGACGTTCGGGCCGGTCACCTCGATCTCGCTGACAGTGCTTGCGGCAGAAGCGCCCTCGCGGGGAGCCAGCCGCAGGGACACCCCGGGCAGCGGGAAGCCGACGGTACCCGGGCGCCGCTCGCCCTCGTAGGGATTCGACGTCAGCATCACGGTCTCGGTCATCCCGTACCGTTCCAGCACCCGCTGCCCGCTGCCCCCGGCGATGGCGGCGTGCAGCTCGGCCGGCAGCGGCGCGGACCCGCTCACCGCGAGGCGCAGGCCCCGCAGGTCGGCCAGGTGCGGCGAGGCGGCCAGCCGGTGGTACATCGTCGGTACCCCGAAGAACAGACTCGCCCCGTGGTCGCGGATCGCCCCGGCGACGCCGGCCGGGTCGAACCTCGGCAGGATCAGCGCGGACGCCCCGGCCGTCAGCGTGCCGTGCAACCCGACGCCGAGGCCGTGCATGTGGAACAGCGGCAGGCACAGCGCCAGCCGGTCGTCGGGCGTCCACCGCCAGGCGATCCGCACGGCGTGCGCCCCGGCGAGCAGGTTGGCGTGGGTCAGCGGCGCGCCCTTGGGCCGCCCGGTGGTACCGGAGGTGTAGACGACGAGCGCGACATCGTCCGGAGTGGTGGCATCCAGGGTCGCCCCGGCCGGTCCGGGCAGATCCGCCAGGTCCGGTGTGGTGGCCCGGATTCCGGGTGTCCTCGCCGGATCGTCGAGCACCGCGAGGGCCGGCGCGGCCTCCTTCACGAGGGCCGCGATCTCGGCCTCCGGGTAGGCGGTGTTGGCCGGTACGACGGCGAGGCCGTACCGCAGCGCGGCGACGTACCCGACGACCAGCTCGACGCTCGGCGCCCCCGAGACGAGCACCCGGTCCCCCGGTACCAGGCCCGCCGCCGCGTACCGGCCCGCCGCCACGGCGGTCCGCTCGGCCAGTTCCCCCGCGGTGACCCGGGCACCGTCCACTGTGGACAACACGACATGGTCGGGATCGCGTGCCCACGCGGACGTCCAGGCACCGTTCAACGTCCGGCCCTCGGCGAGGTCCACAGTGGACCCGGCGGGAACGTGGACGCTCATGCCCCGAGGTCCACGATCGCCGCCACCGGCCCGCCGCCGTCCGGCCCCTGGTGCGCGGCGGACACCGACACGAACACCGCCGGGTCGCCGGTGACCGACGCGGCCACGCCGCCGACGCAGGACTTGATCTGGCGGTGCCAGTGCACGTCGGAGTCGTCGAGCATGGCGTTGCGCCGGCCGCGGACCATGCCGTCGCTGGACGCCTCGCACTTGAGGAACACGTTGACCAGCCGGCCACCGAGGTCGCTCGGGTGCGGGCGGTCGGGCAGGTCCAGGCCCGCGTCGCGGATCGCCGCCCAGATCCCGTCGGCGTCGAGGGCGTCGCGCATGACGCTGTGGCCGATGCGGTACCGGCCACCGACGCCACGCGCGTTGCCCACCACGACGATCTGCGCCCGGTCCAGCTCGACGCCGGACGAGCACGAGGCGACGGACGAGTACAGGTCCCGGTTGTGCAGGACGTCCGCGTCGGCCGGCGGGGCGATCTCGCCCAGGGCCACGGCGATGCCCAGCGCGGTCGTCCCGTTGGACAGGTCCATCGACTCGTGGGTGTGCTCGGTCCACACCGTCGCGCCCCGGCTCCTGGCCTCGCGGATGGTCTGGATGGTCAGTAGCGGCGTCTTCGTCTGGACGTAGTGCACGTCCGCCGGGTCGCCGATGCCGGCCTCCGCCATCGCGTCGGCCACCCCCGCCGCGACCTTGTCCACCATGCCGCGCCGGCCGATCTCCTCGGGCAGGATCGGCTCGCTCATCGCCACGCCCACGGTCAGCCGCGGCTCGTCGCTGGGCGCCGCGCGCTCCACCGGTACCGTGGCGAAGACCGTGGCGTGTGGCGACAGCACGCCGTCGGTGCCGCCGGACCACACGATCGGGATCCGGCCCACCTCCTGCGGGCCCCGGGTCCCCTTGTCCCGCAGCACGTCCCGGAAGGCCCGGTCGGCGATGATGCGGGTGTAGTCGTTGACCCCGCCGTTGCCCTCGGTCTTGCCGACGACCGCGACCACCCGGTCGGCGTCGACGATCCCGGCGTCGATCAGCTCGATCAGTCCACCGGCGTCGCTCACGTGCTTCAGCGGTATCTTGCGCACCTCGATGGGTTCGGGCATCGTCACCTCTCCTGGTCCACGTCGGCATGGGGGCGGCCGGCGAGGGTCTGGTAGCCGGGGCCGCGGTCGAAGAACGGTCGCGTCTCCGCGCGCCCTTCCGCGCGCCTTGCCGCGCGCAGCGCCTCGGTGGCCGCCCGGTCGCCGAGCACCACGCCGTAGTCCTCGCTCGCCCCCGCCACCGACACCTTGCCCCAGCGCACGTCCCGCTCGACCTCCTCGTACGGCCGGTCCAGCGGGTCGCCCCAGCCACCGCCTCCGGTGGTGCGGATCCGGATCACCTCCCCCGCCCGTACCGGTTCCGCGTCGGCCAGCGCGTCAACCACCCGCTCGTTCGCCCCGCCCGGGTCGACCACGACGCTGAACGGCCGCCCGGCCCGGCCGCCACGTACCCCCCAGCAGGCGAGCAGCGACCGGTCGGCGATGGACATGAAATGCGCGTCGCGCAGCATCCGGATGTGCTTGTCGTAGCCCAGCCCGCCCCGGTACCGGCCGGGGCCGCCGGAGTCGACGGCGAGGCCCAGCCGCTCCACGAGGAACGGCCAGCGGGACTCCGCGAACTCGACCGGGATGTTGCGCGAGTCCGGTACCACGTGCACGGTGTCCTCGCCGTCGGCGTAGGGCCGGCCGCCGGAGCCGCCGCCGAGCACCTCGCGCATCAGGTACGGCTGGCCCTCGGCGTCGGTGCCGTACACC
>JBKPCQ010000116.1:0-19670 GCA_046727455.1 Actinomycetota bacterium
ATCACCGTCTCGGCCAGCGACGCGGTGCTCGGCAAGGACATCAAGATCGACCCGAAGAGCGGCGACGTCAACACCTTGGACATCTCGGTGCTCCAGATGAAGGACAACAAGGAGACCTTCCTGAAGCCCTACCCCGTCAGCTGATCCCGCATCGCATAGGGTCCGGTGTGGCGCGCCAGTGGGCGCGCCACACCGGAGTCCTTTCCTCGGCCGAGGAGTGAGCGCCTCGGCGCCAGTACAAGGAGCACCCCGTTGACCACATCCGCACCGTCGGTCGCGGCCCCCCAGTTCGCTCTGCGCACCAGAGCGCTGGCGGGGCGTGCCATCGGCACTCTCATCCTGGCCGCCGGAGCGGTATGGCTCGCGGCCAACCTGATCCATGCCCCGACCCAGTTCTTCCAGTCGGCCGTGTACGGCTTCCGCAACGGCGTGCTCTACGCGCTGATCGCGCTCGGCTACACCCTGGTCTACGGCATCATCGAGCTGATCAACTTCGCCCACGGCGACCTGTTCATGCTCGGTACCCTGTTCGCCGCGTTCACGCTGACCGGCCTCGGGCTGCGCTCGTCCACCCCGGCGGGCTGGCTCGGTTTCGGGCTCGTGCTGGTCGGCACGATGATCTTCTGCGCGACGATCAACGTCACGATCGAGTTCCTCGCGTACCGTCGACTACGCCGGGCGCCCAAGCTCGCCCCGCTGATCACCGCGGTCGGGATGAGCTTCATCCTGCAGAACATCGGCCAGAAGTGGAACGGCTCCACCCAGCGCCAGTGGCCGAGCGTGCTGCCCCCCGGCCACCTCACGATCGGCGGGGTGACCATCGACTACAACCTGATCGTGATCGTCATCGTCACCGCCGCCCTGCTGTCGATCATGACGTACATCGTCACCCACACCCGCGCCGGCAAGGCCATGCGGGCCACCGCCCAGGACCAGGACGCGGCCCGGCTGATGGGCATCAACGTCAACCGGATCATCTCGTTCACCTTCGCCATGGGCGGCGCACTGGCCGGCGCCGCGGGCATCATGTACCAGCAGGTCGTCGGCACCACCCGGTACGACGCCGGATTCCAGCTCGGCCTGATCGCGTTCACCGCGGCGGTGCTCGGCGGCATCGGCAACCTGACCGGCGCGGTGCTGGGCGGCATCCTCATCGGGCTGATCCAGGGCTTCAACGACGGCCTGCCGTACGGCCTGGGTCAGCTGTGGTCCCAGTCGGTGGTGTTCACCGTCCTGATCCTGGTCATGGTGTTCAAGCCGACCGGGCTGCTCGGCCAGAACGTAGGTGAGAAGGTATGAGCTTCGCCGAACCACTCCCCAGGGAAACCCGGCCGGGCCGGCGGCTGCGGCTCCCCACCCGGTTCACCTGGCCGCTCTTCTTCGTCGGCCTGGCGATCCTCGGGTTCGTCTTCTACTACCTGGTCATGATGGGGTACGTCAGCTCCGGGGTGACCGATTTCGCCGACAAGTGGATGCCGATCGTGTCGATCAACGAGGCGATGGTCTGGGTCATCGGCGCGCTCGGGCTGAACATCGTCGTCGGGTACGCCGGCCTGCTCGACCTGGGCTTCGTCGCGTTCTGGGCGATCGGCAGCTACGTCGCCGGCTGGCTCATGTCCAGCTTCTTCAACAAGGCCAACATCAACGTCCTGGGCAACCCCGCCCCGTTCACCGTCGGCGGCATCCACATCAACTTCCTGTTCGTGCTGGTCGTCGCCTGCGCCTTCTGCGCGCTGTGGGGCGTCATCATCGGCGCACCGACGCTGCGCCTGCGCAGCGACTACCTGGCGCTGGTGACGCTGGGCTTCGGCGAGATCATCCCGCAGGTCTTCCACAACGGCGACAACATCGGCGGCCTCAACGTCTCCAACGGCACCAAGGGCATCGGGCCGGTCGACGAGATCAAGGGACTGTCGATCACCCAGGCGGGCGTCGGCATCCGCCGGCTGGGACCCTTCGACACGCTCTCCCGGTACGTGATCTTCGTGCTCCTCGTGGCGTTCGTGGTCTTCATGTCGCTGCGGCTGCGGGAGGGCAGGCTGGGCCGGGCCTGGCTGGCCATCCGCGAGGACGAGCTGGCGGCGAGCGCGATGGGGGTACCGCTCATGCGCACGAAGCTCGCCGCGTACGCGATGGGCGCGGTGGCCGGCGGGATCGCCGGGGCGGCCTACGCGACCCACGTCAACACCGTGCTGCCCGACTCCTTCGACTTCTCGAAGTCCATCACGCTGCTGGCGATGGTCGTCCTCGGCGGCATGGGCAACGTCTGGGGCGTCATGCTGGGCGCGCTCCTGCTCGCGTGGGTCAACTCGACCGGGCTGTCGCAGATCGGCAGCACCTTCAACGACACCTTCGGCACCAGCATCAACTTCCCCTCGTACACCTTCCTGATCTTCGGGGTCACGCTGGTCCTTATGATGCTGTTCCGGCGCGAGGGCATCCTGCCCGAATCCCGCACCCGCCTGGTGCTGCGAGAGCCGGGGCGCACGGAGATGGAGGCCCTGGGCAGCGACATGGAGGAGCAGGCGCCCGAGCTGGACACCATTGCCGCGGGCGGCAAGAACGGGGACGAGGAGGTCCGGCCATGACCGCCACCACCACGACCACCGGTACCCCGCTGGCGCTGAGCGCGGAGCGCATCACCGTACGGTTCGGCGGCCTGGTGGCCGTCGACGACGTCAGCTTCACCATCCCCGAACTGGGCATCGTCAGCCTCATCGGGCCGAACGGGGCCGGCAAGACCACCTTCTTCAACGCGCTCACCGGCCTGTACAAGGTGACCAGCGGCCGGGTCCTGCTCGCCGGGCGCAACGTGACCGGGCTGTCCCCGAACAAGATCGCCTCGCTGGGGATCGCCCGGACCTTCCAGAACATCCGGCTCTTCGGCCTGATGACGGCCGAGGAGAACGTCAAGGTCGCGATGCACTCGCACCTGCGCGCCGGGATCGCCCGGACGATCCTGCGCTCGCCGCGGCAGCGCCACGAGGAGAGGACGGCCCACGACGAGGCGCGTGCGCTGCTGGAGTTCGTCGGGATCGGCAAGACCGCCGACGAGTACGCCCGCAACCTCTCCTACGGCGACCAGCGACGGCTGGAGGTGGCCCGGGCGCTGGCGCTGAAGCCCCGCGTCCTGCTCCTCGACGAGCCTACCGCGGGCATGAACCCGCGCGAGTCGGCGACGTTCGTCGACTTCGTGCACCGGGTGCGCGACGAGAAGCAGGTGTCGGTACTGCTCATCGAGCACGACATGAGCGTGGTGATGCGGGTGTCCGAGCGGATCACCGTGCTCGACCGCGGTACGAAGATCGCCGAGGGCTCGGCGGACGAGATCAAGGCGGACCCGCGGGTCATCGAGGCATACCTCGGCAAGTCGCACGAGGAGGGGCCGGATGACAGCGAGTAACGGCCAGGCGATGCTGAACCTGGAGAACGTCCACGTCTACTACGGCAACATCGCGGCGGTGAAGGGGCTGACCCTGAAGGTCATGCCTGGGGAGATCGTCACCCTGATCGGCTCCAACGGCGCCGGTAAGTCGACCACGCTGCGGACCATCTCCGGCCTGCTGCGCCCCCGGCAGGGGCGGGTCACCTTCGAGGGCAAGCGGATCGACCGGACCCCCGCCGAGGAGATCGTCCGGCGCGGTATCGCCCAGTCGCCCGAGGGCCGGCGGATCTTCCCGCGGATGACCGTCTCCGAGAACCTCGACCTCGGCGCGTTCCTGCGCAGGGACGCCGCCGGCATCGCCGCCGACCGGAACCGGGTGCTGGACCTTTTCCCGCGGCTTCAGGAGCGGATCAGCCAGAAGGCCGGCACGCTGTCCGGCGGCGAGCAGCAGATGCTGGCCGTCGCCCGGGCGCTGATGGCCAAGCCGAAGCTGCTCCTGCTGGACGAGCCGTCGATGGGGCTGGCACCGGTACTGGTCGATCTGATCTTCGAGACGATCCGCACGATCCGGGAGAGCGGTACCACCGTCCTGCTCGTCGAGCAGAACGCGCTCGCCGCGCTCGGCGTCGCCGACCGGGCGTACGTCCTGGAGTCCGGGCTGCTGAACATGGAGGGCTCCGCGCGTGACCTTGTGCGCGACCCCGAGGTCGTCCGGGCGTACCTGGGCGGATGAGCCACCCGACCGGGGCGGCGGGGCCCGCCGTCCCGGTCGCGTTCCGTAGGCTGACCGCGAGGCCGTACGGAGGCTAAGATGCGTGCACTGCGGGGGCTGGTCGTGCTGGCGCTGCTCGCCGGCATCGGGGGTTGCACCGGCAAGGACCGTGGCACGCCGAGCGCCCCGGCGCCGTCGACCACGGTGGACTCGACACTTGCCGCTCAGGTACCGGCGCCCATCCGGTCCGCCCGCACGATCATCGTCGCCACCGACCCGAGCTACGAGCCGAGCGAGTTCCGTGGCCCCGACAAGGCGCTGGTCGGGTTCGACGTGGACCTGTTCAACGCGGTGGCCGGGAAGCTCGCCTTGAAGACGCAGTGGAAGGCGGCCAGCTTCGACGACATCATCCCGGGCGTGCTGTCCGGTACGTACCAGGTCGGCGTGTCCTCCTTCACGATCCGCAAGGACCGGGAGGAGCAGGTCACGATGATCTCCTACTTCACCGCCGGTACCCAGTGGGCGGCCCGGGCGGACGCGCCGGTCGACCCGGAGAACGCCTGCGGGAAGCGGGTGGCGGTGCAGTCCTCCACGACCCAGGTCGGCGAGGTGGCGACGAGGTCCACGACCTGTACCGGCGCCGGCAAGCCGGCCATCCAGGTCGACGAGTACCTCGCCCAGGCTGATCTCGCGGTGGCGGTGGTGGACGGCAAAGACGACGCGCTGGTCGCCGACTCGCCGGTGTCCGGGTACGCGGTCAAGCAGTCGAAGGGTGCGCTGGCCCTGGTCGGGCGGCTCTACCAGCCGGTGCGGTACGGGTACGTGCTGCCGGGCGACCAGACCGACTTCGGTGCCGCGCTGGCGCGGGCCTTGCGCCAGCTCATGGCGGAGGGCACCTATGCCACGATCCTCGACAAGTGGGGCGTGACCGCCGGGGCGATCAGCGACCCCACGGTGAACCCGACCGTGGACGTCGCCCCGAGCCCGCAGCCCGGCGCGTGAGCAGACTGTCATACCCGGCGACTAGGCTCGCCATTCGTGAGTACCGCAACGCCCCGCCTGCTCCTGCTCGACGGGCACTCGATCGCCTACCGGGCGTTCTTCGCCCTGCCCGTGGAGAACTTCTCCACGACCACTGGCCAGCCCACCAACGCCGTCTACGGCTTCACCTCGATGCTGATCAACGTGCTGCGCGACGAGCAGCCGACGCACATCGCGGTGGCTTTCGACGTGGCCCGCCACTCCTTCCGCACCGAGCAGTACGCGGACTACAAGGCCGGCCGGTCGGAGACGCCGGCCCCGTTCGCGGGGCAGGTCAGCCTGGTGCAGGAGGTGCTGACCGCGCTGCGCATCCCGTTCGTCGAGAAGGTCGGCTACGAGGCCGACGACCTGATCGCGACGCTTGCCTGCCAGGCCCGTGACGAGGGATACGAGGTGCTCATCTGCACCGGCGACCGGGACGCCTTCCAGCTCGTCGGCGACCGGACCACCGTGCTCTACCCGGTCCGCGGCGTTTCCGAGCTGTCCCGGATGGACCCGGCGGCGGTCACCGCGCGGTACGGGATCGGCCCCGACCGCTACCGCGACCTCGCGGCGCTCGTCGGGGAGTCCAGCGACAACCTGCCCGGCATCCCGGGGGTCGGGCCGAAGACGGCGGCAAAGTGGATCACGCAGTTCGGCTCGCTGGATGAGGTCGTCGAGCACGTCGACGAGATCAAGGGCAAGGCCGGCGACGCGCTGCGCGCGGGCCTGGCCGACGTGCTGCGCAACTACCAGCTCAACCGCCTGGTCTGTGACCTGGAGCTGCCGCTGGCGGTGGAGGACACCCGGTGGCGCGGGTGGGACCGCGAGGCGGTGCACCGGGTCTTCGACACGCTGGAGTTCCGGGTCCTGCGGGACCGGTTGTACCAGTACCTGGAAGCGGTCGAGCCGGAGGCCGAGTCGGGATTCGACCTGGCCGGCACGCTGCTGCGCACCGGGGGCGTGGCGGCGTGGCTGGCCGAGCACGCACCGGCCGGTACCGCCGTGGGCGTCGCGGTCGCGGGCAGCTTCGGCCGGGGGACCGGCAGCTTGACCGGGGTCGCCGTCGCCACCGGCGGCGGCGCGGCCGCCTGGTTCGACCCGGCCAGCCTCGACGAGGCCGACGAGGCGGCGGTCGCCGCGTGGCTGGCCGCCGACGACCGGCCCAAGGTGCTGCACGACGCGAAGCCGGCGCTGCTGGCGTTCGCGGCGCGCGGCTGGGACCTGCACGGCATCGCCACCGACACCGCGCTGGCCGCCTACCTGGCCCGGCCCGACCAGCGCTCGTACGACCTCACCGATCTCGCCCTGCGTTACCTGCAACGCGAGCTACGGGTGGAGCCGTCCGACGACGGCCAGCTCACCCTCGACGGGCTGGGCGACAGCGAGGAGGCCGAGCGCGGCCTGATGCTGCGCGCCCGGGCCACGCTCGACCTGGCCGACGCGATCAACGCCGAGCTGTCCCGCGACGGCGACGAGGCCCGGCGCCTGCTGCGCGAGGTCGAGCTACCCCTGGTATACGTGCTGGCCGGCATGGAGCGGGCCGGGATCGCCGCGGACACGCAATACCTGTCCGAGCTGGAGGCGCAGTTCGCGGCCGGGGTGAAGGACGCCGCGCAGGCGGCTTACGCGGTGATCGGGCGGGAGTTCAACCTCGGCTCGCCCAAGCAGCTCCAGGAGATCCTGTTCGGCGAGCTCAACCTCCCGAAAACCCGGCGGATCAAGAGCGGGTACACCACCGACGCCGACGCGCTCGCCGGGCTGTTCGCGCAGACCCAGCATCCGCTGCTGGAGCACCTGCTGCGCCACCGCGACGTGGCGCGGCTCAAGTCCACCGTCGACGGCCTGCTGAAGTCGGTCAGCGACGACGGCCGCATCCACACCACGTTCAACCAGACCGTGGCCGCGACCGGCCGGCTGTCGAGCACCGACCCCAACCTGCAGAACATCCCGATCCGCACGGCGGAGGGCCGGCGGATCCGGCGGGCGTTCATCGTCAGCCCCGACTTCGAGACGCTGCTCAGCGCCGACTACAGCCAGATCGAGATGCGGATCATGGCGCACCTGTCCAAGGACGGGGCGCTGATCGAGGCGTTCCGGTCCGGGTTCGACTTCCACGCGGCCACCGCGTCCTCGGTGTTCAGCGTCGAGCCGACCGAGATCAGCCACGAGCAGCGGCGCCGGATCAAGGCGATGAACTACGGCCTCGCGTACGGGCTGTCCTCGTACGGCCTGGCCCAGCAGCTCGGCATCACTCCGGCCGAGGCGCTGGTGCTGATGGAGGACTACTTCAGCCGCTTCGGCGGAGTCCGCGACTACCTGCACCAGGTGGTGGCGCAGGCGCGGCGGGACGGGTACACCCAGACGGTGCTGGGGCGGCGGCGATACCTGCCCGACCTCACGAGCGACAACCGGCAGCGCCGGGAGATGGCCGAACGGATGGCGCTCAACGCGCCGATCCAGGGTTCCGCCGCGGACATCATCAAGGTGGCCATGCTGCGCGTCGACGCGGCCCTGCACGGGTCCGGGCTGCACTCCCGGATGCTGCTCCAGGTGCACGACGAGCTGGTGTTCGAGGTCGCGCCGGGGGAGCGGGACGCGCTCGAAGCACTGGTACGCGAGCAGATGGGTGGGGCCTACCCGCTCGACGTGCCGCTGGAGGTGTCGGTTGGCGCCGGTCGCGACTGGGACGCCGCCGCCCACTGACCGCCGCGACCCGTTCCTCTGGCTGGCGGCCGGCCTGACGGTGCTCGCGGCCGGCCTTGCGGTACGCCGGCCATGGTCAGCCGATCTCGGTGTGCATGCGGCGACGGTCGAGCGGTTGCGGATCAGCCTCGCCCATCCCGGCAACCCGCTCGTCGACGCCGACACCCCGAGCCCGTACTACTCGCCGTACACGGTGGTGCTGGGCGTGGTCGCCCGGCTTACCGGGCTGCCGGCGGTCACCGTGCTCTGGATCGCCGGCCCGCTCGTGGTCGTCCTCCTCCTGTGGGGGCTGCGCGCGTTCGTCCGTACCCTCACCGACCGGCCGCTCGCACCCCTCCTCGCCCTGGTCTTCGTCCTGCTCCTGTGGGGGGTCAGGAACCGGCTGTGGAGCGGCTTCGTCTCGCTGTGGGCGCTGCCGCTGACGATGGCGTACCCGAGCACCCTCGCGCTCGCGCTGACCCTGCTGCTGTGGGCCGGGCTGTCCCGGACCCTGGCCGCGCCGGTGAGCTGGGCGCGCTACCTCGGGCTCGGTGCGCTCGCGGCCCTTGTCGCGCTCGTGCACCCGTTCACGGCGCTCACCGCCGGGCTCGGCGCGCTCGCGATCGCCGCGGGCCGGACCCGGTCCCGGACGACCTGGCTCGCACTCGGGGCCGCTGCGGCGGAGGCCGCCGCGCTGGTATTGGCCTGGCCGTACTACTCGCTTCCGGAGCTGCTGCGCTCCGGCGGGGAGCTGGACGCGATCCACCGGCCGCTCTACGACCGGCCATGGCTGTACTACGGGCTCGCCGCCGTCACGCTGCCGGCGCTGTGGTGGCGCTGGCGCCGCGACCGGCTCGACCCGCTGGTGCTGCTGTTCGTGGCGGCCGCGCTGGTCGTCGCGGTGGGCGCGCTCACCGGGCGGTACGCGCTGGGCCGGGTCTGGCCGGCCGTCCTGCTGTCCGGACAGCTCGCGCTCGCCGTGGAGCTGGCCGGGCTCCGTGAGCCGGCACTTGGGCCGGATCAGCAAGGCGGCGCTCGTCGTGATCCGGCACTTGGGCCGGATCAGCAAGGCGGCGCACATCTGCCGCGGCGGGTGACCCGGGTGTGGGTACCAGCCACCGCCCTCGCCTGCCTCGCCGGCCTCGCCGTCCAGGCCGGGAACCTGCTCTACCTGGCCCCGCACACGGTGCTCACGCCTGGCGTCCGCCGCGCGGCGCACATGTACGTGGCCTGGCCGGACTACTCATGGCTGCACCGGTACGTTCAGCCGGGCGATGTCGTGCTGACCCCGGACGACTACTTCGCGGTCCGCACCGTCCCGGCGTACGGCGGGCGGACCGTCGCGCCCGCCTGGCCCGACCCGTTCCTGCCCGACGAGGCGCAGCGCGACCGGGATCTCGCGCGGATGCGGGACCCGGCGACCGATCCCCGGGTTCGGGAGGCACTGCTCGCTCAGTACCACGTCCGCTGGATCCTGGCGGTGCCCGGGAGGCCGGCGACCGCGGCCGGCGGGTCACCGGTCGCGGTTGGGCCCCAGGGACAGCGGCTGTACCGCCCGGGCTAGGGCGACGGTGCCCGCGGGCGCCGCCCGCCCACCCGTCAGCCCTTCACACAGGCGAAGATCGCCGTGCCCGGGATGACGCGGCCGCGCCGCGGGCTCCAACCGCCCCACGCCTGCTCGTGGCCGTCCGGCCACTCCGGTTCGACGAGGTCGACCAGCCGCAGTCCGGCGCCGACGATGCCGCGGACCCAGTCGCCCAGCGTCCGGTGGTGCTCCACGTACCTGGCCGCGCCGTCGCCGTCCTGCTCGACGTAGGCTCGCCGGTCGAAGTACGAACGGTCCGCCACCAGGCCGGCGTCGCCGGGATCGTCCGGGAACGACCAGCGCACCGGATGGGACACCGAGAAGACGAACCGGCCGCCGGGGCGGAGTACCCGGGCGACCTCGCGCAGGACCGCGGACGCGTCGGCGACGAAGGGGAGCGCTCCGTAGGACGAGCAGGCGAGGTCGAAGGACCCGGCGGCGAAGGGCAGCCGGGCCGCCTCAGCCTGTACCGCCGGCAGGGTGATCCGGGTCTTCCCGTCCAGCCGTCGCGAGTGGGCGAGCTGCCGCCACGAGAGCTCCAACCCGATCGCGTGAGCGCCCTGGGCGACCAGCCAGCGCCCGCATTGCCCGGCGCCGCAGCCGATCTCCAGAACCCGGCGCCCAGCCACGTCGCCCAGCAGCCGCGCCTGGGCCTCACCGAGCCCCTCGGGTCCCCAAAGGAACCAGGCGTCCCCCAGGAACGCCCCGTGCTCGGCCTGGTAGGCGTCGGCTACCTCGTCCCACCATCGGCGGCTCGCGCGCACGGATTCCGCGCGGGAAGCCGGCCGGCGGACGGCCGCCACGCCGTCGAAGGCCGCCAGGTCCCCCGCCGCGTCGTCCGGTCCGGATGCGGGCTCCGTCACCTGGCCATTCTGTCCGGTGACCGGACGGCCCGGTTACCGCGGGCGATACCGGATCGGGAGGGCTTGCACGCGCTCCGGATGCGCACGGTAAGCTAGTCGATGCACTCGTGGATTGCGATCTCGGTAGGGAGCAGATCCGCGGCGGCCGGACAGCTCCAACGATCTTCCTCGGATCCCCTTGCGTGATTGCCCGGCGGCAGGTCCGCGTGGTGCGCGACGGACATCTGACATACCCGACCGGAGCAACAACCCACATGACGAGCAGCATCGAGGCCACCTCGAGCGCCAACGCGACACCCGCGACCCCCAAGGTCACGGTCGACGATCTCGGATCCGAGGAGGCCTTCCTCGCCGCGATCGACGAAACCATCAAGTACTTCAACGACGGCGACATCGTCGAAGGTACCGTCGTCAAGGTCGACCGGGACGAGGTCCTGCTCGACATCGGCTACAAGACCGAGGGGGTCATCCCCTCGCGCGAGTTGTCGATCAAGCACGACGTCGACCCGGCCGAGGTGGTTTCGGTCGGCGACCACATTGAGGCCCTCGTCCTTCAGAAGGAGGACAAGGAAGGCCGGCTGATCCTCTCCAAGAAGCGCGCGCAGTACGAGCGGGCGTGGGGCACCATCGAGAAGATCAAGGAGGACGACGGCGTCGTCCGCGGCTCGGTCATCGAGGTGGTCAAGGGCGGGCTCATCCTCGACATCGGGCTGCGCGGCTTCCTTCCCGCGTCGCTGGTCGAGATGCGCCGGGTACGCGACCTGCAGCCCTACGTCGGCCGGGAGCTGGAAGCGAAGATCATCGAGCTGGACAAGAACCGCAACAACGTGGTGCTGTCCCGCCGCGCCTACCTGGAACAGACCCAGTCCGAGGTGCGCACCGAGTTCCTCAACAAGCTCCAGAAGGGCCAGGTTCGGCGGGGCGTGGTCTCCTCGATCGTCAACTTCGGGGCGTTCGTGGACCTCGGCGGGGTCGACGGTCTGGTACACGTCTCGGAGCTGTCCTGGAAGCACATCGACCACCCCTCGGAAGTGGTCGAGGTCGGCCAGGAGGTCGAGGTCGAGGTGCTCGACGTCGATCTGGACCGGGAGCGGGTCTCGCTGTCGCTGAAGGCGACCCAGGAGGACCCGTGGCGGCAGTTCGCCCGCACGCACGCCATCCAGCAGATCGTGCCGGGCAAGGTCACCAAGCTGGTGCCGTTCGGCGCGTTCGTCCGCGTCGACGACGGCATCGAGGGCCTGGTGCACATCTCCGAGCTGGCCGAGCGCCACGTGGAGATCCCGGAGCAGGTCGTGCAGGTCGGCTCCGACGTGATGGTCAAGGTGATCGACATCGACCTGGAGCGCCGGCGCATCTCACTGTCGCTCAAGCAGGCCAACGAGGGCTTCGTCGAGGGCGAGGAGCACTTCGACCCGACCCTCTACGGCATGTCGGCCACCTACGACGCCGAGGGCAACTACGTCTACCCCGAAGGTTTCGACCCGGTCACCGGGGAGTGGCTGGAGGGCTACGAGAAGCAGCGCGAGGAGTGGGAGCGGCAGTACGCCGAGGCCCGCCAGCGCTGGGAGGCGCACACCAAGCAGGTACAGTCGGCGCGCGCGGCGGACGCGGTCGCCGAGCCCTCCCCGGCCGGGAGTCCGGCGGCAGCCACCGCGGCCCAGCCGGCTGCCAAGCCGGCCGAGGAGCCCAGCGGCACCCTCGCCACCGACGAGGCGCTGGCCGCGCTGCGGGAGAAGCTCGCCGGCGGCAAGAGCTGAGATTTCGCCAGACCGGGGGCTCCGTCCAGGCGGACGGGGCCCCCGGTTTGGCGATCTCCCCCGGGAGCCGGCGCGTCCGGCGGTGCGGTTGGATGGGCGGATGCTGGTGGGACTGACCGGGGGCATCGGCGCGGGTAAGAGTGCGGTGGCGGCGCGCCTCGCCGAGCTGGGCGCCGTGGTGATCGACTCGGATCGGCTCGCGCGGGACGTCGTGGCTCCGGGTACCGAAGGGCTGGCCGAGGTCGTGGCGGCGTTCGGACCCGACGTGCTGGGGCCCGACGGCGCGCTGGACCGGCCGGCGCTGGGCCGACTGGTGTTCGCCGACCCGGTCGCACGCGAGCGACTGGAAAAGATCATCCATCCGCGGGTACGCGCCCGGGCCGCCCAGCTCGTCGCGGACGCGCCGCCCGGATCCGTCGTGGTCAACGACGTACCACTGCTGGTCGAGTCCGGCCTCGCCGACACGTTCGACCTGGTCATCGTCGTGAGGGCCGGAGAGGCGACCCGGATCCGCCGACTGGCGGGGGACCGGGGCATGAGCGCCGAGGAGGCGCGCCGGCGGATCGCGGCACAGGCCACCGACGAGCAGCGCCGCGCGGTCGCCGACGTGGTGATCGACAATGACGGTACCCTCGCCGAGCTGTCCGCCGCCGTGGACCGCGTCTGGCGGGAGCGGCTCCAGGCGGCACGCTGAGCGGCACCCGTCACGTGGCCGGGGGTGACGGGCTCGAAGATCAGGACGCTCGCGGCGGCCGGTCTGCGCGCTGCGCGACCGCACCGGTGCGCTCGCCGGCAAACCAGCCGGGGCTGCAACCGTGCGCCGGGGATCAGGACCGGCCGGTGTGGAGGTCCGGTCATCGCCCCCGGTCGGCCGCCGCGAGCGGCCCACGCAATGACGGTATCGCGGTGACCTGGACCACACAATCGCGTTGTTGGAGCCATTCGTACACGTGGTGTCGCGACGACCGGAGAACTGTCGGAGGTACGGCGTACGGTTGCTCCCATGGCCCTGGACATCCCTCGCCTCGACGGGCGCTTCGAGGTCGTCAGCGACTACCGGCCGTCCGGCGACCAGCCCGCGGCCATCGACGACCTTGAGCGCCGGGTGCGCCGCGGCGACCGCCACGTCGTGCTGCTCGGCGCGACCGGCACCGGCAAGAGCGCGACGACCGCGTGGCTGGTGGAGCGGTTGCAGCGGTCGACGCTCGTCATGGCACCCAACAAGACGCTGGCCGCCCAGCTCGCCAAGGAGTTCCGCGAGCTGCTGCCGAACAACGCGGTCGAATACTTCGTCAGCTACTACGACTACTACCAGCCTGAGGCCTACATCCCGCAGACCGACACCTACATCGAGAAGGACTCCTCGATCAACGAGGAGGTGGAGCGGCTGCGCCATTCGGCGACCATGTCCCTGCTCACCAGGCGCGACGTGATCGTGGTGGCGACGGTGTCCGCGATCTACGGTCTGGGTACCCCGGACGAATACCTCGACCGGGCGGTGAAGGTCCGCGTCGGCGCGGAGCTGGAGCGCGACGCGCTGCTACGCCGGCTGGTGGAGATCCAGTACACCCGGAACGACCTGGCGTTCGCGCGCGGCACCTTCCGGGTACGCGGTGACACCCTGGAGATCATCCCGGCCTACGAGGAGCTGGCCGTCCGCATCGAGTACTTCGGCGACGAGGTCGAGGCCCTCTACTACCTGCATCCGCTGACCGGCGACGTGGTCCGCAAGGTCGACGAGCTGATGATCTTCCCGGCGACCCATTACGCCGCCGGCCCGGAGCGGATGGAGCGGGCGATCCGCGGGATCGAGGCCGAACTCGAGGCACGGCTGGCCGAGCTGGAGGCACAGAACAAGCTGCTGGAGGCGCAGCGGCTGCGGATGCGCACCACCTACGACATCGAGATGATGCGCCAGGTCGGGTTCTGCTCCGGCATCGAGAACTACTCGATGCACATCGACGGACGGGAGCCGGGCAGCCCACCACACTGCCTGCTCGACTACTTCCCCGACGACTTCCTCACGGTCATCGACGAGTCACACGTCACCGTGCCGCAGATCGGCGGCATGTACGAGGGCGACGCGTCCCGTAAACGGGTCCTGGTCGAGCACGGTTTCCGGCTGCCCTCGGCCCAGGACAACCGGCCGCTGCGCTTCGACGAGTTCCTCGAACGGGTCGGCCAGACGGTCTACCTGTCCGCCACGCCGGGCCCGTGGGAGCTGCAGCACTCCCAGGGCGAGGTGGTCGAACAGGTGATCCGGCCGACCGGCCTGGTCGACCCGGAGGTGGTGGTCAAGCCGACCAGGGGCCAGATCGACGACCTGATGGACGAGATCAAGGTCCGCGCCGAGCGCGACGAGCGGGTCCTCGTGACCACGCTGACCAAGAAGATGGCCGAGGACCTCACCGACTACCTGTTGGAACACGGCATCCGGGTGCGTTACCTGCACTCGGAGGTGGACACCCTGCGGCGGGTGGAGCTGCTGCGCGAGCTGCGCAAGGGCGACTACGACGTGCTGGTCGGCATCAACCTGCTGCGCGAGGGTCTCGACCTGCCGGAGGTGAGCCTGGTGGCGATCCTCGACGCCGACAAGGAGGGCTTCCTGCGCAGCGGCACCTCACTCGTGCAGACCATCGGGCGGGCCGCCCGCAACGTGTCCGGCCAGGTGCACATGTACGCCGACAAGATGACCCCGTCGATGGCCAACGCCATCGAGGAGACCAACCGGCGCCGGGCCAAGCAGGTCGCGTACAACACCGCCAACGGTGTCGACCCGCAGCCGCTGCGCAAGAAGATCCACGATATCCTCGACGACATCTACCGGGAGGCGGAGGACAACGACGCCATCGTCGGTGGGGGAGGCCGGCAGATGTCGCGCGGCAAGGCGCCGGTACCGGAGACGCGCAGCCGGGGCCGGGTAACCGCTCCGTCCCGCGAGGGGATGGCCCGGCACGACCTGGCCCAACTCATCCAGGAGCTCAACGAGCAGATGCTGGCCGCTGCCCGGGAGCTGCAGTTCGAGCTGGCCGCCCGGATCCGCGACGAGATCAGCGAGCTGAAGAAGGAGTTGCGCGCGATGGACGTCGCCGGGGTGCGCTGAGCCGCCCCGGCGACGGCCGTGCGCCAACGTATCACCGCGCGGTGGCCCGGTCCGCGTTGGCGATGATCGCGTCGTGCACGAACTGGGCCAGCCCTGGCGCCTGGTCGTCGTAGTTCTTCCTGAACCGCGGGTCGCCGAGGTACATCTCGGCCAGCCCGCGGTGGATGTCGTACCCGCAGGTGTAGTACCACCGGCTGATCTGCTGCCGGTGCTCCTCGGCGAGATCCATGGCGGGCTCGCTGTCCGCCGCGACGCCCGACTGGAACGCGGCCACCAGGCGCTCGTTCAGCTCGGCCGCCTCCGCCTTGATCTTGAGCCAGTCCTCCTTCGTGTACCGCGAGGTGCGCTGCATCGACTGCCGGTACGCTTCGGTGTCGCCCCAGCGCTCCTTGGCCTCATCCGCGTACTGGGCCGGGTCCTGCTCGCCGAAGACCTCGAACCGCTCCTCGGGCGTCAGGGAGATGCCCATCTTCTCTGCCTCCATCGCTCGTTCCACCGCCGTGGCCATCTCGTAGAGCCGTTCGATCCGCCGCACCAGCAGGTCGTGCTGGCGGCGCAGGTGCGCCTGCGCGTCGATCGTCGGGTCGTCGAGAAGGGTCACGATCTGTTCCAGAGGGAAGCCGAGCTCGCGGTAGAACAGCACCCGCTGCAGCCGCTCCAGGTCCTCGGCCGAGTACCGGCGGTACCCGGCCCGGCTCTGCCCGCTGGGTACGAGCAGGCCGATCTGGTGGTAGTGGTGCAGCGTACGCACGCTGACCCCGGCCAGGTTCGCCACCTGACCAACCGAGTAGCTCACGTCAACTCCCCTCCGGCCCAGGATGGACCCTGACGTAACGTCAGAGTCAAGCCCGCGGAGGTGCGGTCGCTCAAGATCTCAGACGTCGGCGAAGTGCTCGACGTCGGGCGCGCCATCGAAGTACGGGCCGATCAGGCCACGCCAGGTGGTGAAGCGGTCGGTGGCCCGGAAATTGTCCAGGTGGGCGTCCACCGAGTCCCACTCGACGAGCAGCACGAACCGGGACGGCGACTCGATGCCCCGCGTCATGCGTACCGACCGGCAGCCCTCGGTGCTCACCAGCACCTCGCGCGCCTTGCTGTACGCGGCGACGAACTCGTCCTCCCGACCGGCTACCACGTTGATCAGAGCCACCTCAAGAACCATCGGGTGAGCGTACCCGTGGCAGCTCCAAGCTAGCCTCCTAGGACGATCGGAGCGGCGCTGTGCGGACTGTCACCCAACGGGCTGCGGGATTGGCGGCGGCGTCCGGCAGAATGGACGGGCGAGGAGGGGAGTATTCCTCAGCGACAGCGTCGTCAGCACGGTAGGCCCGTAGCCGGCCCTGAGGAGGGGACGGGTGCGGCAAAGCCCGGCGCGGTCGGCTGCCCGGCGATCCGGCAGCGGAAGAGACCTCCGGAGTCACTTCGTGTCTTCCGGAGGTTTTGCTGGTGTCGGTGTCGCCCCTGGTCTGGACGGTCACCCTCGTGGTGCTCACCGCCATCCTCGCCGTGGACCTGCTCGTGGTCGCCCGCCGGCCGCGCGAGCCCACGCTCCGCGAATCGGCGCTGTGGGTGATCGGATACATCAGCCTCGCGGTCGTGTTCGGGCTGCTGATCTGGGCCGGCTACGGACCTGCCGAGGGCGGCAAGTTCTTCGCCGGCTGGCTGACCGAGTACAGCCTGTCTGTCGACAACCTCTTCGTCTTCATGGTCATCATGAGCCAGTTCGCGGTCCCCCGGCAGTACCAGCAAAAGGCCCTGATGATCGGGATCGTGCTCGCGCTCGTCATGCGCGGCGGGTTCATCGCCCTCGGCGCGGCCGCGCTCAGCCGCTTCGAGTGGCTGTTCTACCTCTTCGGCCTGTTCCTGATCTACACAGCGGTTCGGCTGATCTGGCCGCGCGCCGTGGCGACAGAGTTCGCCGAGGGGCGGCTGATCCGGTGGACCCAGTCGGTGCTGCCGGTCACCAGCAAGTACGACGGGGCCCGGCTGACCACCCGGCGTACCGGCCGCTGGCAGGTCACCCCGATGCTGGTCGTGATGGTGGCGCTCGGTACCACCGACCTGGTCTTCGCCCTCGACTCGATCCCGGCGATCTTCGGCCTGACCCGGGCGGCCTTCCTGGTGTTCACCGCCAACGTCTTCGCGCTGATGGGCCTGCGCCAGCTCTACTTCCTGCTGGGCGGCCTGCTCAGCCGGCTGGTGTACCTGTCCGCCGGCCTCGCCGTGGTGCTGGGCTTCATCGGCATGAAGATGATCCTGGAGGCGCTGCGCGAGAACGAGCTGCCGTTCCTCAACGGCGGCGAGCACATCGAGGCGGTACCTACGTTCCCGATCTGGCTGTCGCTCGCGGTGATCGTGGCGACCCTCGCGGTGGCCACGATCGCGAGTCTCGCCCGGTCCGCCCGCGTCGGCGTGCGCTGACTTGTTGGCGCTCGCGGCGACGAGCGGCGCCGCCCCGCCTCGGCGCGCTGATAGCCTGCCCCGGATGGGTACCCTCCGATCGCTCGGCCTGGTCGGCGCGCCCAACGCCCGCGACCTGGGCGGTCTACCGGTCGCCGACGGCCGTACCGTCCGTTCCGGCCTGGTCTTCCGGGCGCCTGCCCTCGGCCGGCTCACCGACGAGGACGTCGCCGCGCTCGCCGACCTCGGCCTGACCGACCTGCTCGACCTGCGCCACGGCAGCGAGATCGACATCGCCCCACCGGACCGGCTGCCGCCGGGGCCCCAGGTGGCCCACATCCCGATCTTCGACCCGGCGCACCCGGTGTTCACATATGTGTCGGCGGTCCTGCTCGGGCACGACCTGAGCCGGTACGCGGGCCTCGCGATCGAGGGAACGCCCAGCGCGATGCTCGCGATCTACCGGTGGTTCGTGAGCGCCCCCGCCGCCCGGTCGGCGTTCGGCACCGCGCTGCGCCGGATCGCGGCGGCGCGCGGGCCGTTGCTGTACCACTGCAGCGCCGGAAAGGACCGTACGGGCTGGCTCACTGCTGTGCTGCTCGGGGCGGTGGGAGCCGACCGCGCGACGATCGTCGAGGACTACGTGCTGACCAACGAGGTGACGGCGGCCGAGATGGCCAAGTTGCTCGCCGCGCTGAACGTGCGCAAAGGCGTGCCGCCGGAGGTACTGCAGCCGGTGCTGGACGCCGCCCCCGAGTACCTCGACGCGGCCTTCGCGCAGGTGGAGGCGGAGCATGGCACGCTCGACGGGTACCTCCGCGCCGGGCTGGGCCTTGACGAGGCCGAGCTCGCCGCGCTGCGCGACCGGCTACTCGACCGATGACGTTGGCTGGTAGCCGCTCCGACAAGCTACGCGGCTGGTGAGCGCTGGCTGGTAGCCGCTCCGACAGGCTACGCGGCTGGTGAGCGCTGGCTGGTAGCCGCTCCGACAGGCTACGCGGCTGCTAGGTCGGCCCAGCTCGCCGCGGCCACCCGGGCCAGCAGCCGACAGGCCGCGGCGTCCGGCAGCGCCGTGCTCGTGCACACCACCAGGATGTACGGGGGCCGGCCGGCCGGGTACACGATGGCGGCCCCGTGCCGGACCCCGCGGACCCAGCCGCTCTTGTGCGCGAGGCGGGTACCGGGTGGGAGGCCGGCGGCCAGGTCCTCGCCGTGCTGCTGCGCCTCCAGGGTGGCGAGGGGCCACGGATCGGCGCGGGCGGCCAGGGTACCGACCAGCGCGGCGAGGTCCGCCGCGGTAACCTCGTTCGTGATCCCGGCCGCTTGGGCGGCGCCGTCCTCGATGCCCCGGCCGATCCGGCTGTGCCGTGCGCCGGCCAATGCCCACTCCCGGTCTGCCGTCGAGATCCCGAGGCGCCCGAGGACGAGGTTGGCGGCCAGGTTGCTGGAGCGCACGATCATCCGCTCGGCGAGCCACCGCAGGGTCGCGGTGCTGTCGAGCCGCGCCCACACGGCGGGGTCGTCTTCGGGCGCCCGGGCCAGCCGGTATTCCGGGGCGCCGGGGGCGGCCGAGCGGAACCGGTCGGTCACCGGTACCGGCGTGTCGAGGTCGATCGTGCCGGCCTCGTGGGCACGGTGGGCGGCGGCGAGGACGGCGACCTTCATCGTGCTGGCCGCGTAGTGCGGGATGTGCTCGGCCCGGGCGTACCACGGCTGCGCGAAGCCGACCGGAGCGGACCAGACGGATACGGTGCCCGGTACGCCGTCGAGTTCCGGCGTCAAGGCGGTCAGCCACACGGGTGCCCCCACAGCTCGATTCGATCGTCGTAGGCTGTCCAGCCGTGTCAGCACCCTACGGCGCCGGCCCACCGCCCGCCTCCCACTCTCCCCAGCACGCCGCCTACCAGCCGCCCGCCGGCTACTCTCAGGCCGAGCCCGGCTACTCTCAGGCCGAGCCGGCGTCCGGCTCTCCGGCCGAGCCCGGCCACGGGGCCGCGCAGCCGTGGAGCTACCCGGCCGCGCCCGGCTACCCGCACGCCGCCCCGGCACCCGCCCACCCGCAGGCCGCATCCGGCTACCCCCGTGCCGCACAGAGCTACCCGCAGACCGCGCCTGGCTACTCCCAAGCCGCACCGAGCCACTCACCGGCCACACCCGGCT
>JBKPCQ010000117.1:0-24803 GCA_046727455.1 Actinomycetota bacterium
GGTGCCACCGCCGAGGTCAACGACGCGGTACGCGGTACGGGCAGCTTCGCGCTGGCCCGGCGCGCCATGGACAACCTGGCCGAGGCGGGCTTCGGCCAGTTCAAGATCTCCATCGTGGTCACCCGGCACAACGTCCCGCAACTCGACCGGTTCAAGGCCATCGCCGACGGGTACGGGGCACAGCTCCGGGTCACCCGGCTCCGGCCGTCAGGGCGCGGCGCCGACACCTGGAACGAGCTGCACCCTACGCCCGCGCAGCAGCGCGAGCTGTACGACTGGCTGATCCGGCAGCCGGACGTCCTGACCGGTGACTCGTTCTTCCACCTGTCGGCGTACGGCGCCCCGCTGCCCGGCCTCAACCTCTGCGGCGCCGGCCGGGTGGTGTGTCTCGTCGACCCGGTGGGCGACGTGTACGCCTGCCCCTTCGTACTGCACGACCGGTTCAAGGCCGGCAACGTGCGCGACGCCGGGGGCTTCACCCGGGTGTGGCGGGAGTCGGACCTGTTCCGCGAACTGCGCGAGCCGCAGAGCGCCGGCGCCTGCGCGTCGTGCGACATGTTCGACGCCTGCCAGGGCGGGTGCATGGCGGCGAAGTTCTTCACCGGACTGCCGTTGGACGGGCCGGACCCGGAGTGCGTCAAGGGGCACGGCGAGCGCGCGCTCGCCAGGGTCTGCCTGCCCGAGCGCCCGTACGTCGGCCGGGGCCACTCCCGGCCGGTCTTCGTCAAGCTGAACCGGACCGCCGCGAGGGTGCTGTGAACCTGGTCGATCCGATCACCATCGGCTCCGCGGTCGCGCCGAGCCGGGTGATGTTCGGGCCGCACGAGACGAACCTGGGTCGCCGCCGGGCGTTCTCCGAGCGGCACGTCGCGTACTACCACCGGCGCGCCGTCGGTGGCGCGGGGATCGTGGTGACCGAGACGGCGTCGGTCCACCCCGTCGGACTGGCCGTACGAGCGGGCGCCGCTGGCGAGCGCGTCGGCCGACGGGTGGGCGCGGGTGGCGGCGGCGTGTCACGCCGAGGGCGCGCTCGTCGTCGCGTCGATCGGGCACGCCGGTAGCCAGGGCTCCAGCGCCTACAACCAACTCCCGCTGTGGGCGCCGTCGCGGGTACCGGACGTGGCCGCCCGCGAGGTGCCGCAGTCGATGGAGCCGGAGGACGTCGCGGCCGTCGTCGCGGGCTTCGGCGAGGCGACCGGCCTGGCCGTCTCCGCCGGAGTCGACGGCGTGGAGGTGAACGCGGGACAGCACAGCCTGGTCCGGCAGTTCCTGTCGGGGCTGACCAACCAGCGCCTGGACGGTTACGGCGAAGACCGGCTGCGCTTCGCCCGCGAGGTGCTGGGCGCGGTACGGGACGCCGCCGCCGGGCGGGTCGTCGGCCTGCGGCTGTCCTGCGACGAACTCGCGCCGTGGGCGGGCATCACACCGGAGACGGCCACCGGGATCCTGGACCGGCTCTGCCCGTACCTCGACTACGTCGTCGTGGTACGCGGCTCGATCTACACGGTGTCGGCGACCCGGCCGGACGGGCACACTCCCCCGGGCTTCAACCTCGACCTGACCCGTCAGGTCCGGGCCGCGCTGCCGGAAGGCGTCACGCTCGTCGCCCAGGGGTCGATCGTCGATCCCGGCATGGCGCAAGACGTGATCGCCACCGGGGTCGCCGACGCCGTCGAGATGACCCGGGCGCAGATCGCCGACCCCGACCTGGTCCGCAAGGTCCGCGCCGGATCGCCGGCGAGTGTGCGGCCGTGCGTGCTGTGCAACCAGACCTGCCAGGTGCGCGATCCGCGCAACCCGATCGTGAGCTGCATCGGCGAGCCGTCCAGCGGTCACGAGACCGAGGACCCGCCGGTGACCGGTACCTCGACCCGGCCGCAGCGGGTACTCGTCGTCGGCGCGGGGCCGGCCGGGCTGGAGGCGGCACGGGTCGCCGCCCTGCGTGGACACCGCGTACGGGTGGTCGAACGCGGGGCTCGGCCCGGTGGCGCGGTCCGCGCCGCCGCCATGGGCCCCGGACGCGAACGACTCGCGCGGCTCGTCGACTGGCTGGAGCGGGAGTGCGCGCGGCTGGGCGTGCGATTCGACATCGCCACCGCGGTCGGTGAGTCCACTGTGGACGGAGACGGTGAGCGGGTGCTGCTGTGCACCGGCTCGCGGGACGGGCGGCGCGGGTACCGGATCGAACCCGGCGCGGACGTCCGCGCGGCGCGTGCCGTTCTGGACAGCGGCCCGGGCGAGCTGCCCGAGGGGCCGGTCGTGGTTTGGGACCCGATCGGCGGCCCGATCGGCGTCGCGGTCGCCGAGCTGCTCGCCACCGACCGCGCCGTCGCCCTGGTCACCCCGGATCTCGTCGTCGGGACGCAACTGTCCCGCTCCGGCGACCTCGCCGACGCGAACACCCGGCTGCTGCGGGCCGGGGTGGCCCTGCACAAGCGGTCCCGGCTGCTGAACGTCAGCGTCGCGGCCGCGACGGTCGAGGACGTGTTCACCGGCGACACGCGCGAGGTCGCGGCCGCCGTCGTCGTGGACGCCGGGCACCGGCTGCCGGAGGACGCGCTGTGGCGGGCGCATCCGGTACTCGCCCGGGCCGGGGACTGCGTGGCGCCGCGGACCGTGTACGAGGCCGTTCTTGAAGGGCGCCGGGCGGCGCTGGCGGTCGACGGGGGTGGAGCATGACCGGCCGGTACCGCTACCTGTTCAGCCCGCTGCGGGTCGGCCCCGTCGTGCTGGGCAACCGCGTCGTCTTCTCGGCGCACCTGACCAACTACGCCGAGGACGGGCACCCGACCGGGCAGCACGCGGCGTACTACGCGGCCCGCGCCCGCGGCGGCGTGGGACTCATCATCACCGAGGAGCACTCGGTCCACCCCACCGACTGGCCGTACGAGAAGCTCATCCACGGCTTCGACGAGCACGTGATCCCCGGGTACCGGCGCATCACGGACGCCGTCCACCGGTACGGCACGCCGATCTTCGCGCAGATCAACCACAACGGCGGCCAGGCGTCCGGGATGTACTCGCGACTGCCGGTGTGGGCTCCGTCGCCGGTGGCCGACCCGCTGTTCCGCGAGGTCGCCAAGGAGGTCGACCAGTACGAGATCGCCGAGATCGTCGCCGGGTACGCCCGGACCGCCGAGCACTGCGCGCGGGGCGGGTTCGACGGCATCGAGCTGCAGTGCTCGCACTCCTCGATCGTGCGTGGCTTCCTGTCCCCCGCCACCAACCTGCGCACCGACGGGTACGGCGGCGACCTGCGCAACCGCGCCCGCCTCCTGCTGGAGATCGTGTCGGCCGTACGCCAGGCTATCGGGCCGCAGCGCGCCCTCGGTGTGCGGTTGTGCGGCGACGAGCTGATCGACGGCGGTACCACGATCGACGACGCCGTCGAGGTCGCCCGGATGGTCGAGGAGACCGGGCACGTCGACTACATCAACACCTCGATCGGGGTGGCGACCGCGACGCTCTACATGATCGAGGCGTCGATGCACATCCCGCCCGGCTACGCGATGTTCATCCCGTCCGCCCTGCGCAAGGCCGTCGACCTGCCGGTGATCGGGGTCGGCCGGTTCAAGGACCCGATCCAGGCCGAGCGCGCGCTCGCGCAGGGGCACTGCGACCTCATCGGCGTGGTCCGCGGGCAGATCGCCGACCCCGACTTCGTCGCCAAGGCGCGCTCCGGGCACGCCGAGGACATCCGGCTGTGCCTGTCCTGCAACCAGGAGTGCGTCGGCCGGATGGGCCTCAACCGCTGGCTCGGCTGCGTCGAGAACCCGCGCACCGGACGCGAGGCGGTACCGCTGCCACCACGCGGCCCCGGTCGCCGGGTCATCGTGGTCGGCGCGGGGCCGGCGGGCTTGCAGGCCGCGATCAGCGCGGCCGAGCGCGGTCACGACGTCACCGTGTACGAGCGCGCCGACGCCGCGGGCGGTCAGGTCCGGCTGGCCGCCTCGGTACCGAACCGGGCCGAGTTCGGCGACCTGGTACGCAACCAGCTCGCCGAGTGCGCGCGGCTGGGCGTCGGGATGAAGTACGGCGTGGACGTGGACGCCGACCTCGTCCTCGGCGAGGCGCCGGACGCGGTCGTGGTCGCGACCGGGGCGGTACCGCAACGGCCCTACTGGGCTCCCCCGGACGCCGCACACGTCGTCGACGTCCGCGACGTGCTCGACGGTACCGTCGCGCCGCAGGGTCGCGTGCTGGTCGTCGACGAGGTGGGCTTCCACCACGCGACCAGCGTCGCCGAACTGCTGGCCGACCGGGGCTGCACCGTGGAGGTGGTGACGCCGGGGATGGTGGTCGGACAGGACCTCGGCGTGACCCTCGACATGGAGAACTGGTGCGTCCGCGCCGCCGCGAAAGGCATCACCCAGACCACGGACTGTCTGGTCACCGCGGTCGCCCCGGGCTCGGTCACGCTGATGCACCACCCCACCGGGCAGGTACGCGAGACCGCCGCCGACTGGGTGGTCTGCGCCGTCCCGGCCGGACCCGCCGAACAGCTCTACCTCGACCTCAAGGCGCGCGGTGACATCGAGGTGCACCGCGCCGGTGACTGCGTCGCACCGCGCCGCGCCCACGCGGCCGTGATCGAGGGCCAGCGGGTGGGGGTGGCGCTGTGACCTCCACCCGGATCGCGGTCGTCCCGGTTCGCGCGGGCGTCCTACCGGCGGGCGCGCAGGAGACCGTCGCCGAGGCGCACGGGGTGGTGCTGCTCGCCGGCTCCGGTACCCGCCGGGCAGCGGCCGACCTGGGCGTGGACGCGGTATCCATCGGTACCGCCGAGCTGGGCGACCCGGCGTTCGGGGCGTGGGCCGCCGCGCTGGCGCCCGTCGTCGCGCCGTACGAGGTGGTCCTCCTGCCCGCCTCGCCGGACGGCCGGGACCTCGCTCCCCGGCTGGCCGCGGCGCTGGACCGGCCGCTTCTCGCCGGCGCGGTCGAGTACCGCGACGGCGACGTCCGGCTCTCCCGGTACGGCGGCCTGGTGACCGAACACGTCACCGTGGACGGTCCGGTCGTCGCGACCCTCCAGCCCGGCGTGCGCGGAGTCGAGCCCGCGCGGCGCGACCCGCCGGTCCCGCAGGACGTGGACGTACCTCTCGAGCGGGCACGACGCCACCGTGCTCGACGTGTCGCCACCGGATCCGGGCACGATGGACCTGGCCGAGTCGCGGCGCATCTTCGCCGGCGGCGCGGGACTACGCGGGCCGGCCGATTTCGCGCTGCTCTCCCGCGTGGCCGCCGCGCTGGGCGCCTCGATGGGCGCCACCCGCGTCGTCGCCGACATCGGCTGGGTCGAGCACGAGCGCTACATCGGTACCACCGGCGTCGTCGTCGACCCCGATCTCTACGTGGCGCTGGGCATCTCCGGGGCCATCCAACACGTCACCGGCCTGGGCAACCCGGAGCACGTGGTCGCGGTGAACACCGATCCGAGCTGCCCGATGATGGCGATGGCCGACCTGGCCCTGGTCACCGACGCGCCCGCGCTGCTCGAAGAGCTGGCCCGCCGGCTCGGCATCACACCGGAGGTGGCTGATGGCTGACAGCTACGACGTGGCGGTCGTCGGCGCCGGGCCGGCCGGGTCGGCGGCCGCGCTGGTCGCCGCGCGCGCCGGGCTGCGGGTACTGCTGCTCGAACGCGGACCCTTCCCCGGCGCCAAGAACATGTACGGCGGCGTGATCTACGGGCGGATCCTGGACACGCTCGTACCCGACTGGTGGACCGAGGCGCCGGTCCAGCGCTGGGTCACCCGGCGGTCCACCATGGTCCTGACCGACACCCAGGCGCTGACCGTCGAGTTCCGTGGACAGGACTGGGACCGGCCACCGTACAACGGGGCGACGGCGTACCGCGCCGACTTCGACTCCTGGCTCGCGGGCAAGGCGACCGGCGCCGGGGCGACACTGGCCTGCGCGACCACCGCGACACAGCTGATCCGCGACGACTCCGGCCAGGTCCGCGGCGTGCGGACCGACCGTCCCGGCAGCGACGTCGAGGCCAAGGTCGTCATCGCGTGCGACGGCGTCAACTCCTTCCTCGCCAAGGAGGCCGGACTCTACCGCGACTGGTCGCCCGCGCACTTCACGGTCGGCGTCAAGGAGGTTCTCGCGGTTCCCCGCGAGGTTCTGGAGGAACGGTTCAACCTCACCGGCGACGAAGGGCTGGACATCGAGATCCTCGGCGGCACCCAGGGCATTCCCGGCGGAGGCTTCCTCTACACGAACCTCGACACCATCGCCGTGGGTGCGGTGCTGTCGGTGACCGGCCTGCGCGACTCGGGCAAGCGCCCGGAGGACATCATCATGGGGCTGAAGGCGCACCCGGCGATCGCGCCTCTGCGCGACCTGGCCGGAGACGTCCGGCGACCGCCGGCTGCTCATGGTGCCGGTCGGCTCACTCGAACAGCACGGCCCACACCTTCCGCTCGACACCGACACCCGGATCGCGTCCGCCGTGGCCGGTACCGTCGCCCGCCGCAACACCGACGTCATCGTCGCGCCACCGGTACCGTACGGCGCCAGCGGGGAACACGAAGGTTTTCCCGGTACCGTCTCCGTGGGCCGGGACGGGCTCGCGCTGTTCCTCCTCGAACTCGTCCGCTCCGCGTCGGCGACGTACCGCCGGATCCTTCTCGTCAACGGCCACGGCGGTAACGCCGACCCGATGCGCCGCACGGTGCGGCGGGCGCGGTACGAGGGCCGCGACGTCCGGAGCTGGACGCCCCGGATCCCGGGCGGCGACCTGCATGCCGGACGGGCCGAGACATCGCTGCTGCTGGCACTGTGCCCGGCGGTGGTGCGCGCGGAACTCATCGAGACGGGCGTGACCGCGCCGCCGCACGAGATCTGGGCGCGGATGCGAGCCGCCGGGGTACGCGCCGTGTCAGCCAACGGTGTGCTGGGCGACCCGCGAGGCGCGTGCCCCGAAGAGGGCCGTGCCCTGCATGCCCGGCTGGTCGACGAACTCGACGCCTTCGTCCTGGGATGGCCACCGTGATGCGCGCCGCGATCGTCACGGGGGCGGCCCGGGGTATCGGCGCCGCCGTGGTACGCCGGCTGGCCTGCGACGGCTGGGCCGTGGCCGCGCTCGACATCGCCGACGGCGACGCCACGTTCGGGTACCCGTTCGCCAGCAAGGACGACCTCGACGAGACCATCGCCTCCTGCCCGGACCCGGACGCGATCCTCGGCGTCGTCGCCGACGCGCGCGACCAGACGGCGGTGTCCGCCGCGGTCGCCCAGACGGTCGAGAGGTTCGGCAACCTGGAGGCCGCGGTGGCCGCGGCCGGGCTCATCGCCGGCGGCGGGCCGGTCTGGCACATCGACGACGCGCACTGGGCCGCCCTGTTCGACATCAACGTCGGCGCCGTGCGCCAGCTCGCGCGTGCCGCCATCCCGGCGATGCTCGACCGCCCGGCTCCGCGCCACGGCCGCTTCGTCGCCGTCGCGTCCGCGGCCGGGCATCGCGGCCTGCCCGGACTCGGCGGGTACTGCGCGGCCAAGCACGCCTGCGTCGGCTTCGTCCGCGGCCTCGCCGCCGACCTGCGCGGTACCGGGATCACCGCCAACGTCGTCAGCCCCGGCTCGACCGAGACCGCCATGCTCAACCGGACCGCCGAGCTGTACGACCTCGACGGGCTGGACGGCTTCGCCCGCCAGGCCCTGCTCGACCGGCTACTCTCCCCGGACGAGGTCGCCGCCGCGATCGCCTGGGTGTGCTCGCCGGACAGCTCCGCCCTGACCGGCAGCGTGGTCTCCGCGGACGGCGGGCTCACGACGTGATACCGCGGTCACCCACCGCGACCAGCGCTCGGCGGTGATGTCCATGCCGATACAGGCCATCGCACCCCCTGGCGAGAGCCGCATGGTAGGCGTCACCGGCAACGGGACTAGGCTGGCGGCGTGGCACAGCCGGAGGCTCCGCAGGCGGTCAAGGTGGGCGTCCTCCTCGCCCGGTGGCCGGACGACCTCGGCGAGTGGCTGGCTGACGGGTCGGCATTCGAGGCCGCGGGCGCTGACGCGCTGTGGGTCGACCCGGTACCTGATGCGCGGCTCGACCCGCTCGTCCTGACGGCGGCGCTGGCCGCCATCACCTACCGGTCACTTCTGGTCATGACGCTGTCGGGGCCGGACCAGTCGCCCCGGGCACCCGGCAGCGGGTTGGCCACGGTGGAACGACTGAGCCACGGCCGCCTGCGGGTGTTCCACCGGATCCCCGGGGATCCCGAAGCCTTCGAGCACACGGGCTCGCCGGACACGGCGGGACGCTGGGGGTCCGTCGGTTGCCCGGACGGCCGGGCGGCCTGGCAGGCGACCCTCCGCGAGGCCACCGAACGCGGCCTGCGCGGGCTGGTCGTCCCCGCCGACCCGCGGCTTCTCGACATCCTGCGCAACCCCGACGACCCCGGGTACCGGCACGACCTCCAGCTCGCCCAGGGCTGAGCCGCAGCGGTTGACGCCCTTGGATGAAGGTTTACGATCGTGCTATCCACGATCAGCCGGTGACGATCGGGAGCCCGGTCAGGACCTTGATCGCAACGGCGCGAGGAAGGGAGACCGACATGGAGGTCACCCGGCGCCAGTTCCTCCAGCTCGGCGCGACCAGCACCGGAGCACTGGGACTCTCGCCGCTCGGCTTCGACCTCGTCCCGGCGACGCGGGTCAAGCAGGGCCTGCGCATCGAGGGAGCCAGCGTATCCCACTCGGTCTGCCCGTACTGCGCCGTCGGCTGCGCGTTCGTCGCCTACACCAGGAAGGCGCCGAACGGCGACGTCGACCTGCTCCAGATCGAGGGGGACCCGGACAGCCCGGTCAACGAGGGGCGCCTGTGCCCCAAGGGCGCGACCGCCTTGCAGCTCGCGATCTCCCGCCGGCGCGTCCCGAGTCCCATGTACCGGGAGCCGGGTGCGGTGGAGTGGAAGCAGGTCTCCTGGGACTTCGCCCTGGACAAGCTGGCCCGCAACATCAAGGCGTCGCGGGACCGCACGTTCGTCACCGCGGACGCCGCCGGGAACGTCGTCAACCGCTGCGAGGGGGTCGCCTTCGCCGGAGGCGCCGCGTTCAGTTCCGAGGAGGGCTACCTCGCCACCAAGCTGATGCGCGGCCTCGGCGTCGTCTACCTGGAGCAACAGGCCCGCGTTTGACACGGTCCAACGGTGACCAGTTTGGCCGCCACGTTTGGCCGAGGGGCCATGACCAACCACTGGCGTGACATCAGGAACGCCGATCTCATCCTGATCAACGGTGCCAACCCGGCGGAGGCCCACCCGGTCGGCTTCCAGTGGATGATGCGCGCGAAGCTGGAGCGCGGCGCGAAGATGATCCACGCCGACCCGCGCTTCACCCGGACCTCCGCGGTCGCCGACACGCACCTGCGGATCCGCACCGGTACCGACGTCGCGTACTTCGGTGGACTGATCAACTACGTCCTCCAGAACGAGCTGTACCACAAGGAGTACGTGCAGTACGCGACGAACGCGGCGTTCGTGGTGAAGGAGGGCTACGCGTTCAAGGACGGGCTCTTCAACGGGTACAACGCGGACAAGCGCACCTACGACACCACCGCCTGGGCGTACGAGACCGGCCCCGACGGCTTCGCGAAGACGGACATCGCGCACCCCCGCTCGGTACTCAGCCTGCTGCGCGAGCACTACAGCCGGTACACCCCGGAGATGGTCGCCCGCATCACCGGCATCCCGCGGGACCAGTTCCTCCAGGTCGCCAAGCTCGTGGGCGAGACGGGGCAGCCGGACAAGGTGATGACGATCGTCTATGCCGTCGGGCTCACCCACCACACCACCGGCGTCCAGCTCATCCGGTCCGGCGCGGTGCTGCAACTCCTGCTCGGCAACATGGGACGCCCCGGCGGCGGGATGAACGCCGAGCGCGGCCACGCCAACATCCAGGGCAACACCGACCACGCGATCTCCTGGGACATCCTGCCCGGGTACCTGCGGATCCCCGCGCCGGGCCAGCACAACCTCGCCGACTACGTGACCCAGAGCGCGAGCAAGAAGCTCCTCCCCACCTCCCTGAACTTCTTCGGCGACAACTACCGCAAGTTCATGGTGAGCCTGCTGAAGGCGTGGTACGGCGACAAGGCGACGAACACCAACGAGTTCGCGTTCGACTACCTCCCCAAGCCGGCGAGCAACGCGTCCTGGCTGTCCATCTTCGACCAGGCGCTGAAGGGCAAGATGGAAGGGCTCATGCTGTCGGGGATGACGGCGACGAGCATCGGGCCGGACTCCAACCAGGTGCTCCAGGCGCTGTCGAACCTCAAGTGGCTGTGCGTCATGGACGCGTTCGCCACCACCAGTTCGGAGTTCTGGCGGGCTCCCGGTATCGATCCGAAGTCGGTCCAGACCGAGGTGCTCATGCTCCCGGCCACGCACTGGATCGAGAAGGACGGGTCGTTCACCAACAGCGGCCGCTGGGCACAGTGGAAGGACCAGGTCCTGCCCCCGCAGGGCGAGGCCCGGCACGACCACTGGATCCTCGCCGAGGTCTTCCAGCGGGTCCGGGACCTGTACCGCCAGCAGGGCGGCAAGTTCCCCGCGCCGGTTCTCGACCTCACCTTCCCGTACCGGGACGCGCGCAAGCCGGAGCTGGACGAGATCGCCCAGGAGATCAACGGTTTCGACCTCGCCACCGGTAAGCGCCTGGCCACCTTCGCCGCCCTCAAGGACGACGGCACCACGAGCGCGGGTGACTGGATCTACACCGGGCACTACCCGGAGAGCGGCAACCTGGCCAAGCGCCGGGACGGCGTACAGGATCCGAAGAAGAACGACCCGACCGGCATGGGCTTCTACCCGAACTGGGCGTGGAGCTGGCCGCTCAACCGGCGCGTACTGTACAACCGGGCTTCGGCCGACCCCCAGGGCCGTCCGTGGGATCCGACGCGGCCGGGCATCCAGTGGGACCCGGTGGCCGCCAAGTGGGTCGGCGACGTGCCCGACTACCCGCCCACCGCCGACCCGAACAAGCCCGGCGCCCCGCTGCCGTTCATCATGACCGGGGAGGGCACCGGCCGGCTGTTCAGCAACGGGGTGGCGGACGGGCCGTTCCCCGAGCACTACGAGCCGGTCGAGTCCCCGATCGACAATCCGCTGCATCCCACGGTGTCCGCGACGCCGGTGGCGTTCCTCTACGACAAGGCGGCCGGCCGGCCCAACCGGTTCGGCACCTCGGCGGACTATCCGTACGTCGCCACCTCGTACCGGCTGACCGAGCACGAGCACTACATCACCCAGCAGGTCGAGCACCTCGTGCAGCTCCAGCCGGAGGCGTTCGTCGAGATACCCGCGGAGCTGGCCCAGGAGAAGGGGATCAAGACCGGGGACCAGGTACGGGTGTCGTCGAAGCGGGGCAAGCTGGAGGTCCGCGCCGTCGTGACGAAGCGCCTCGGAGCCCTCCAGATCGACGGCAGGAAGGTCTACCAGATCGGCATCCCGATCCACTGGGGATTCGTCGGCATCAACACCGGCCAGCACTGGCTGGCGAACGCGCTCACGCCGTTCGTCGGCGACGCCAGCGCGCGTACGCCCGAGTTCAAGGCGTTCCTGGTCAACGTCGAGAAGATGTGACGTGGCCAGCGTCCGGAGTCCCTATGCGACCCACCGGCGGCGGGCGGAGGTCCTGCGCGACCGCCATCCGTTCGCGGCGGAGGTAATGGCCGTGTACCTCGCCCTGCTCGACGTCTGGGAGGACGGCTGGCACCTCACCCGCCAGGACCGGCCGCAGCCGAGGCAGCTCGCGCCGTGGGCGACCGAGCGCGTGTTGCCACGGGTGGTGAAGGCGACCGAGGCGACCGGTCCCGAACCGCTGGCGACGGCCAGCCGGGACCTCTTCGAGGCGGGCCGGCTCGACGAGGTACTCGCCGCCTGGCTCGCCGGTGGCGAGCTTCCGCCGGTCGAGCGCTACCTGGCCCGGGCGTCGCTGTCCGCGCCGCTCCTGGCCCTGGACGCGGAGGCCGACGCGGCGTGTGCCGACGATCCGTCGCCGAGGGGCGACCGGCGCTGCCCGCGCTGCGGCGGACCACCGCAGCTCAGCTTCCGCGACGATGCCGGCGATCGGCTGGTGAGCGGACGCCGGTACCTGCTGTGCGCACGGTGCGGGCAGAGCTGGAGCTACTCGGCCAGTACCTGTCCGGCGTGCGGGGAGACGTCGGGGTCCCGGCGTACGGTGTATGCCGAGCGCCGGGACGGGCCGGTGGTCGGGCGCGACGGCGACGGCCAGGAGGACCCGCCGATGTTCCCGCACCTGCGCGTCGACGCCTGTACCGGTTGCCAGCGGTACCTGATCGAGGTCGACCTGGGCCGCGACGCCCGGGCCGTACCGGAAGTGGACGAGCTGGTGGCGCTGCCGCTGGATCTCTACGCGGCGGAGCACGGCCTTTCCAAGATCACACCCAACCTGATGGGGTTCTGATGGCGGAGATCACGCCCGGCCGGGCCTACGGATTCTTCACCGACACGAGTGTCTGCATCGGCTGCAAGGCGTGCGAGGTCGCCTGCAAGGAGTGGAACCAGCTCCCGGGTAACGAGCCGGTTTTCGGCGACGGCTTCGACAACACCGGCAGCCTCGACTCGCAGAACTGGCGGCACGTCAAGTTCATCGACAACGTGCAGGACCAGACGATGCAGACCGGCCAGGGTAAAGCCTGGTTGATGATGTCCGATGTCTGCAAGCACTGCACGCACGCGAGCTGCCTGGAGGTCTGCCCGACCGGTGCGATCATCCGCACCGAGTTCGACAGCGTGTACATCCAGCCGGATGTCTGCAACGGCTGCCGCGACTGCATCGCGGCGTGCCCGTACGGCGTGATCGGTCTGGACAGCCACTCCAACGTCGCGCAGAAGTGCACGCTGTGCTACGACCGCCTGCAGGGCGGGATGGAACCGGCCTGCGCCAAGGTGTGCCCGACCCAGTCGATCCAGTTCGGCCCGGTCGACGAGCTGCGGGCGAAAGCGAACCAGCGGCTGGACGTTCTGCACGGGCAGGGGGTCGCCCAGGCGCAGCTGTACGGCGCCGACGACTCCGTGTACGGCGGGCTCAACGCCTTCTTCCTGCTGATGGACAAGCCGGAGGCGTACCACCTGCCCAACGCGGCGAACGCGGTGCTGCCCCGGCGTAACAACGTCCCCGGCTACCTCACCATGGCGGTCACCGCCGTCCTCGGGGTGATCGGCGGCCTGGTCGCGCTGCGCCGCCGCCGCGAGCCGGCACCGGCACCCGCACCCGCGAAGCCGGAGGGAGGTGAGTGACGGTGCCGCTCGCCGACGCCCAACACTTCGTCCGCGCTCCCGAGTGGACCTGGTACATCCTGTTCTACTTCTTCCTGGCCGGCCTGTCGGGCGGGTCCTACGTGCTCGCCACCCTGCTGCGCCTGCGCGGCGGCACCGCGGACGAGGCGGCGGCGCGGATCGGTTACTACGTCGCCTTGCCGACGATGCTGGTCTGCCCGATCCTGCTGACCCTCGACCTCGGCCAACCGCTGCGCTTCTGGCACATGCTGGTGAACACGACACCCGGCCACCTGGCGCCGGTCTTCAAGTACTGGTCGCCGATGTCCATCGGTGCGTGGGCTCTCGTGGTGTACGGCGGTTTCGTCACGGTGTCGTTCCTCGACGCGCTATGGCGCGACCGGAAAGGCACCGAGCGGGCCGGCTTCCTCGCCAAGCTCTGGTCCGCCGTCGGCGCCCTCGTGGGCCTGTTCATCGCCGGCTACACCGGCGTACTGCTCGCCGTGTCGAACCAGCCGGTATGGAGCGACACGTGGGCTCTCGGTGGACTGTTCCTCGCCTCCGGGCTGTCCGGTTCCGCCGCGCTGCTCGGCTGGCTGACCCGGTACCGGCCCACCGCCCGGGCCGGGGGCGCCGCGTTCGCCCGCGGCGAGCGTTTCTTCCTCCTCCTCGAACTCGCGCTGATCGTCGCCTTCGTGGCGACGCTCGTTCCGGCGGGCACGCTCGGCCGCGCGTTCGGCTTCCCCTGGATCCTGCTCTGGCTGCTCGCGGTCATCTGCGTCCTCCCCTGGCTGCGCGGCCGGGCGGAGACGCGGTCGAGCGTCGCCCAGGACGGTACGGTGTCCGCCGTCACCGTGGCACCCGGGCTGATCCTGACCACCCTGGCGCTGATCAGTGTGCTGGCGATACGGGCGGCGGTGATCTTCAGCGCTCAGTGACGGCCCGGCCGACAGTCCGGCACCCACCGGTCTGCCGATCGGTCACTCTCCATGAGCCGAACGGCGGAGGACGGCGCCGGGCGCCTTTCGCGATCGAACGTGTGAGCTGTGGCGATCGGCGGCCTGGGGGCCGCCCGGGGTGGGTCCGGGTGCCCAGGGGCTTTCCCGCCGGCGGTTGTGTCGCTACGGTGTCGCATGATGAACACGGGGGACGATCATGACTGATCCCTATCAGACGCCGGGGCCCGGCGGTCTGGCCATGCCACCGCCGAACGCGCCGGGCGGCTACCCGCCCGGGTATCCCGCGCAGCCCGGGTACGGGCCGGCCGGACCGGGCTATCCGCCCCCGCCACCCGGGGCGCAGTACCCGCCCGGACCGCAGTACCCGCCCGGGGCGCAGTACCCGTCCGGACCGCAGTACCCGCCCGGACCGCAGTACCCGCCCGGACCGGCGTACCCGCCCGCGTCGCAGTACCCGGGCGGTCCGCCGCCGTACCAGCCCTACCCGCCGCCGGGCGCCAACCCCTACGGCCCGCCGGGCTACCCGCCCCAACGGGCACCCGGCAGCAGCCGGACCGGTCTCATCGTCGCCCTTGTGCTGGTCGGCGTGCTGGTCGTGGTCGGTGGCGCGGTCGGCATCTTCATCTTCGCCAAGTCGGGTTCGGGTCCGGCGCCGACCGTGGCGGCGAAGGACACGGTCGACGCGTTCCTGACTGCCGTGTTCAAGAACAAGGACACAACCGGCGCGCTGACCAAGGTCTGCGACGGCAAGCAGTCGACCATCCAGAGCAAGATCGACGCGGTGAACCGGCCGGTCGCCGGCGTGACCGTGACCGTCACCTGGGACAAGCTCAAGGAAGAGGTCCACGGCAAGCAGGCGGCGGTTTCGGCCTCCGCCTCGATCAAGGTCTCCGGGGGCAGCGGCGGCTTCAACCCGAACCTGGTGGCCCCGTGGTTCTTCAGCCTCAGCGTCCAGCATGGGCAGTGGAAGATCTGCGACTGGGTGTGACCTCCCGGCGCTTCACCACGGCAGCACCCCGTACGCCTCGCCGTCGCCGTCGGCGGTCCACAGATGACCCCAGAACGTGCCGGTCGGTCCGTCCGCGGGCAACGTCGCCAGGTGAACGCTGACCCGCGCGCCCTGCTCGGCGGTCCGGAAACCCTGATGGCCGTTGAGATCGGTGGCGCAGTAGCCGGGATTGGCCGCGTTCACCTTGATCGGGGTGTCGCGGAGCTCCTTGGCGTACATGGCCGTGATCATGTTCAGCGCCGTCTTGGACGAGGGGTACGGCACCGACGTCAACCGCCACAGCGGACTGTCCGGGTCGGTCATCGACGCGATCGAGCCGACCTCGCTGGACACGTTGACGATCCGGGCGGCGCCGGCCCTGCGCAGCAGCGGCAACATCGCGTTGGTCACCACGACGACGCCGAAGACGTTGGTCTCGTACACCTCGCGCAGCGTGGCGAGCGTGGTGCTGCTGGGCTGCCAGTCGCCGTCCGCCCTGGCGATGGCGGCGTTGTTCACCAGGACGTCAAGGCGGCCGTACTCGCCGTCGATCCACTCCGCGGCCAGCCGGGCGGTCTTCTCGTCGGTGACGTCGAGCTGGACGAACCGGGCGTCGGCGCCACTCTCGCGCAGGCTTCGCTCGGCGGCCCGGCCGCGTTCCTCATCGCGGGCGCCCACGATGACCGTCGTTCCCCGGGCGCCGAGCAGCCGGGCGGTCTCGTATCCGATGCCCTTGTTGGCACCGGTGATCAGAGCAGTCGTCATGCCCCGACCGTGTCCCACCGGGCGCCCGGCGGGGAGAGCCCGCTGAGGCTGGTATAGGCGGTACCACCCTCTCCGGCCCCCCGTCAGGCAAGCTGGAGGCATGGTGGATCGGGCTGAGCTGGGCAGGTTCCTGCGCAGCCGGCGGGAACGGCTGCGCCCCTCCGACGTCGGCCTGCCGCACGGGGTACGGCGGCGTACGCCGGGGCTGCGCCGCCAGGAGGTCGCGCAGCTCGCCGGCGTCTCGGTCGAGTACTACGTCCGGCTGGAGCAGGGCCGCGGGCCGAGCCCGTCGCGGCAGGTGCTCGCCGCCCTGACCCGGGCGCTGATGCTGTCGGTCGACGAACGGGAGTACCTGTTCCGGACGGCCGGGCACAACCCACCGCCGGTGGCCGGGCCGAGCACCGAGCTGATGCCCGCGATCCGCTACCTGCTGGACAACCTGGTCGACACGCCGGCCTACGTCGTGGACGCCAAGTACGACGTGCTCGCGTGGAACCCGCTGGCGACCAGGTTCATCGGCGAGCCGTCGCGGTACCCGCAGGCCGATCGCAACATGATCCGGTGGATGTTCCGGACGGCCGGACGCAGCAACCACTGGGACGAGGACAGCTCGGTGCGGTTCGCCCGCGCCATGGTCGCGGACCTGCGCGCCGCGTACGGCCGCTACCCGGGTGATCGCGGCATCCAGGAGCTCGTCACGGAGCTGCTCGGCGTCTCGCCGCGGTTCGCCGAGATGTGGGCCAGTCACGAGGTCGAGGTACGCCGGGGCGTCCGCAAGCGGGTGGTGCACCCGGTGGCCGGCCCACTGGATTTCGAGTGCCAGGTCCTGCACATCTCCGACAGCGACCAGCGGCTGATCGTCTACTGCGCCGAGCCGGGGTCGCCGACCGAGGCCGCGTTCCGCCGCCTCGCCCGCGAACTGCGCGAGGCACCCTCCGTGCGGTAGTGGTACCGGCACAACTCGGTGAAACCGGCGCGTTCGTACAACCGCCGCGCCGGGGTGTTGTCGCGCTCGACCTGGAGATACATGTGTCCGGCACCGTTGTCGGCGGCCCACCGGGCGAGGCCGGCGAGTACCGCCCTCGCGGCCCCTCGGCCACGGGCGCGCGGGAGTGTGGCCATGCCGAACACGCCTGCCCAACCGGTATCGGTGACCGCGCGACCGACGGCGATGACGTCGGTCCCGGCCAGCACCGAGGCGTACCCGCCCGGTCGATCCACCCGGCGGAGCAGCTCCCGTTCCCGGCCGGGATCGCCGCCGGTACCGTGCACCGCCAGCCACGTCTCGAACCACGCGTCCGTCGGCTGGTCGTCCACGCGGATCCGCGGTTCACCCGCTGGTAGCCGGTCGAGCACGGCGGCGGTCGGAGCCGATTGCAGCGACATCGGCGAGTCGATGCGGTAACCGCGTCCGGCCAGGGCCTGATCGAGGCCGGCTGGGCAGGCTCCCGGGCTGATCTGGAACCGGGCACACGTACCGTGACCGGCGTAGAACTCCTCGGCGGATCGGATCCTGCCCGGCAGGTCCACCGGCGCCACATCGCCGTGCGGCAACACCGAACTGGCCCACCAGGCGCCGCTGTCTCCGTAACGCAGCCACCAGCCGTCGAGGTGATCGAGGACGACAGCGGGAAAGGCCCGCGCCGCTCGCTCCTGCAAGCCTCTGACCAGGCCCGGTACGTCTGACATGGAGCCTCCTCGCAAACGGCCCAAAAAAATCTCGACAGGCGATGTCGGATCCAGGCCACCCCCGTTCGAGGACCAGGTAAACGACCCTCGCGCGCGGCGCGCCCCCCGACATTAGGGAGACTGAGATGAACCCCACCTGCACCACCACGGCCGGCCGGATCACCAGGTCGCTGCTCGGGTACGGCGTGATCGCCGGCCCGCTGTACGTCGTCGTGGCGCTGACCCAGGCGCTGACCCGGGACGGCTTCGACATGACCCGGCACGCCTGGAGCCTGGCCAACGGCCACCTGGGCTGGATCCAGACGACCAACCTCATCGTCACCGGCCTGATGACGGTGGCGGCCGCGGTCGGCGTGCGCCGTGCTCTGGCGCCCGGCCGCGCCCGCACCTGGGCTCCGGCGCTGATCGGCGCGTACGGCGCGAGCCTGGTCGGGGCGGGCGTATTCCGCGCCGACCCCGCACAGGGCTTTCCCGCCGGTACCCCGCAGACCACCGCGATCAGCTGGCACGGCATGCTGCACTTCACGATCGGCGGGCTCGGCTTCCTCTGCCTGATCGTGGCCTGCTTCCTGCTGGGCGGCCAGTTCGCCCGGGACGGCCGGACCGGGCTGGCCCGGTTCTCCCGGATCACCGGCGCCGCCTTCCTCGCCGGGTTCGCCGGCATCGCCAGCGGCTCGCACGGCCCCACCACCCTCGCCTTCGTCGCCGCGGTCCTGATCGTCTGCGCCTGGCTGTCGACGATCTCCGTCCGCTTCTACCGCACCGCCGCCTGAGAGGATGCGACCATGCGCTACCTGATTCTGCTGAAGGGAACCCAGCCCGCGACCCCGCCCCCGGCCGAGTTGATGGAGGCCATCATGAGCCTCGGCGCCGAGGCCTCCGCCGCCGGTGCCCTACTGGACACCGCCGGCCTGGAGCCGAGTGCCGCCGGCGCCCAGGTGCGGCTGTACGGCGGCCGGCTCAGCGTCACCGACGGCCCGTTCGCCGAGGCGAAGGAGACCATCAGCTACGCGCTGTACCAGGTCCGGTCCAAGGAGGAGGCGGTCGAATGGGCCACCCGGTTCATGAAGCTGCACCGCGACCTGTGGGAGGGCTGGGAGGGCGAGGCTGACGTACTGCGGGTGTTCGGCCCCTGACCGCCGGCCCGGTGCGAGGATCGGTAGCTGTGACGGCTACCGATCCTCGCCCCGTCGTGGAGGCGATCTGGCGGATCGAGTCCGGCCGGATCGTGGCCGGCCTCGCCCGGCTCGTCCGGGACGTCGGCCTGGCCGAGGATCTGGCCCAGGACACGCTGGTCATCGCGCTCGAACAGTGGCCGGTCACCGGCGTACCGGACCATCCCGGCCCCTGGCTCATGGCCACCGCCAAGCACCGCGCCGTCGACCTGCTCCGCCGGCAGGCCCGGTACCGGCAGAAGCTGGACGAGATCGGCCGGGCGACACCGGAGGCGGACGAGCCGGACATCGCCGCGGCGCTCGACGACTACGTCGGCGACGACCTGCTGCGGCTCATCTTCACCACCTGCCACCCGGTGCTGTCGACCGAGTCGCGGGTCGCGCTCACCCTGCGGCTGCTCGGTGGGCTCACGACCGACGAGATCGCCCGCGCCTTCCTGGTACCGGAGGCGACCGTCGGGCAGCGGATCACCCGGGCCAAGCGGACCCTCGCCGAGAAGAAGGTCGCCATCGAACTGCCGCCGCCTCCCGAGGCGGTCGAGCGGCTGGCGTCGGTGCTCGAAGTGATCTACCTGATCTTCAACGAGGGCTACGCGGCGACCGCCGGTGACGACTGGATGCGGCCCGCGCTGTGCGAGGAGGCGTTGCGCCTCGGACGGATCCTGGCCACGCTCGCCCCGCGGGAGCCGGAGGTACACGGGCTGGTCGCGTTGCTGGAGCTGCAGGCGTCCCGCATCCCCGCCCGGACCGGTCCGGACGGCGCGCCGATCCTGCTGCAGGACCAGGACCGGCGGCGCTGGGACCGGCTGCTCATCCGGCGCGGACTGGCCGCCCTCGCGCGCGCCGGCGGTACCCTCGGGCCGTACGTCCTGCAGGCGTCGATCGCCGCCTGCCACGCCCGCGCGGTCCGGGCCGAGGCCACCGACTGGGCGCGGATCGCCACGCTCTACGAGGTGCTCGCGTACGTCTCGCCGTCACCGGTCGTGGACCTCAACCGAGCGGTCGCGGTCGGCCACGCACACGGTGCGGAACGCGGGCTGGCGATCGCGGACACCGTGGACCTGCCGAACTATCCGCTGCTGCCGGCGGTACGGGGGGACCTGCTGGTCCGGCTCGGCCGTACCGCCGAGGCCAGGCGGGAGTTCGAGCGGGCCGCCGCGATGACCCGCAACGCCCGCGAACGCGGCCTCTTCCAGGCGCGGGCCGCCGCGCTCGGTCCGTCAGCGGGTACCTGAGATGTAGTTGGTCAGTGCGGTCCGCTCGGTCTCCAGCTCGTCGATGCGGGTCTTGACGACGTCGCCGATGCTGACGATCCCTTGCAGGCTGCCGTCCACCACCACCGGCAGGTGCCGGATCCGCTGCTCGGTCATGATCCGCATGACCTCGTCGAGATCGGTGTCCGGTACGACCCCGCGTACCTCGGCCGTGTGGATGGCCGTGACCGGCTCGGAGATCACCGCGGCACCGCGCTGCGCCAGTGCCCGGACGATATCCCGCTCACTGGCGATGCCGTCGACCGAGCTGCCGTCACGGGAGACCACGACGGCGCCGATCCGGTGTTCGGCGAGCACGGCGAGCAACTCCCGTACCTCGGTGTCCGGCGGGACGGTGACCACCTCCTGGCCCTTGGCGCGAAGTATGTCCCTGATACGCATCGGGCCCCTCCCAGCTACCGTTGCTGGACCTGTCGAAGACACCCAGCTTAAGCCCGCCCTGGCCTGGCCGGGCGGCGACGCCGCCCGGCCAGGCACGGATCAGTCGGTGTCCGGCACGGCGGCCTTGGGAGCCGGCATCGGTACGCCGGCGCCCTTGACGCTCTCCCAGATGGCTCGGTTGAGCAACGCGGAGGGAGCCCGGTCCTCCTTGGAGAAGTCCATCCGCGCGGATTCCTGGGCCAGCGGCGCGTCCGCCCGGTTCATGGTGTCCAGGGCGATCTTCGGGATGGCCACGGTGTACGGCGTGGCGTTCGGGTGGTCGGTGAAGCTGTGGAACATCGGCGTCGCGGCCGCGTCGAACTGGGTCAGCGGTGCCAGACCCAGGATCAGCTCCATCGTCCGCAGCATCGACACCGTGCTGTAGAACGTGGAGTCGACCTTGCCGGTCCGGGTGTACGGGCTGATCACGTGGGCGACGGTGCGGTGCGCGTCCACGTGGTCCGGGCCGTCCTGGGCGTCATCCTCGATCACGAAGATGGCGGTGTCCTTCCAGAACCGGGAATGCGACACCCGGTCCACCAGCCGGCCCAGTGCGAGGTCGCTGTCGGCCACCATCGCCTGGGGCGTGGGGCACGACGGGCTGGTACCGCAGGTGTGGTCGCGCGGGAACTTCAGGAACTCCACGGTCGGCAGCGAGCCGGCCGCCTCGTAGCCGGTGAACTCCTTCTCCCATTCGGCGTACCGGGTCTGGTCCGGGATGGCCATGTTGAAGCCGGGGTACGCGTGGTCGGTGTGCGCGTCGAGGTTCGGCTCGTTGTACACCGAGACCGGTGGGACGTCGGTGGCCCAGAACCCGTAGTTGCGGTAATTGATGCCCTTGCGGTCCAGCCGGTCCCAGATGTAGGAGTTGGCGGGGTCGGTACCGGGGGCCGCGCCGAGGGTGCCACCCTCACCGACGTAGAAGTGCCCACGGCCACCGTAGAGGGTCGGCATCGTCTTCTGGTCGAGGGTGCTGGCGTTGGCGCCGGTGGACCACTCCCACCCGTCGTCGGACACCTCCCCGGCGGCGTACAGGTTGTCCAGCGTCACGTACTGGTCGGACAGCCGGTGGTGGTTCGGGGCGATGTCCTTGTTGAACAGGGTGATCGACGGGTCGCCGTTGCCCTTGCCGAGGTCGCCGAGCACCTGGTCGTAGGTGCGGTTCTCGTTCACGATGTAGATCACGTGCTGGATCGGCGACGGGCCGCCGACGTGCCGGGGTACGACGTGCTGGTCGTCGTGCACCCTGGCGAGGTCGGCCTGCGGGTCGAAGCCGCCGTTGGCCTGTACCTGCCGGGTGTACTCGCGCAGCTTCGCCTTGTCCGGCATCGGGATGGACGACAACGTACCCATGATCATGGATCCGATGTACTGGTCGGGGTTGAACCCGCCGGTGGTGGGGTTCGGGCCGTTCGGGTTGGGTCCGGCGCCGAGTCCCTTGCCGTTGGCCACGTAGACGCGGTTGTCGTTCGGCGACAGCCCGACGGCCGTCGGGTACCAGCCGGTCGGGATGAGGCCGAGCACCCGGTCGTCGCGACCGTGCTCACCGGCGAGCGCGACGACGTCCACGTCGTTGTTGCCGGCGTTCGCCGCGAACAGGCGGCTGCCGTCGTGGGAGACCGCCAGCGAGTTGGGCTGCGTGCCGACCGCGGCTCCCGGGTACGGGCTGAGGGGGATGGTCCGCCGCACCTGGTCCGTCGCGGTGCTGAGTACGGAGATCGTGTCGGCCTCGGTGTTCGCCGCGTACAGCTCGTCGCGGACCGGGTTGACCGCGAGCGCGCTCGGGTGGGTACCGACCGTGACGTGGCCGGTCACCTTCCTTGTCGCGGTGTCCACCACGGTCAGGTAGTTCTTGCCCCAGCTGCTGACGTACGCCTTGCGGCCGTCCCGGGACAGCACGACCGTGTAGGCGAACTCGCAGTTCTGGCCGCCCGAGGGGTCCGAGCCGAACGAGTTGAGGGTGCAGGTGCGGTCGGACAGCGGGATCCGGGTCTCCGCACCGCTGCGGGTGTCGAGTACCGAGACGGTGTTGGACAGGTTGTCGGCGACCCACAGCGCCGTACCGTCGGCGGACAGCGCGATCCCCGCCGCGAACGAGTTGGTCGGCGTTCCGGCGGTGCTGAGCTTGAGCGGCGCCGCCTCGGTGAGCGAGTCGCCGGCCACGTCGTACACCCGCACGATGTCGTTGGGGCCACCCGACACGTATCCGCGCCGGCCGTCCGGGCTCCACGCGACGCCGAGGTAGACGGCCTGCGGGGGGAGGTAGAGAACCTGTGCGGTGACCTTGTTGGTGGCGGTGTTGACGAGCATGACCGTTTCCCGGGCCACGCCGTCGTTGCTGACCAGCGCGTGCCTGCCGTCGGGCGAGATCGCCATCCCGTAGGGCCGCTCGCCGAGGGTGAGCTGCCGACCCGCCGGGGTGACGTGCCAGCCCGTCGGCGTGATGCCGGTACCGTCGCCCTGCGGACCGGCGTGACCGGTCAGGGCGACCGCCGCGTAGGCGGCACCCGCGCCGACGACGGCGGCGGTGACGGCCGCCACGGCGGCGACGCCCGGACGGCGGAGGCGGGCGACGGAGGTACGTGCTGACCGGTAGACACGGGACACGTCCATGACGACTCCTTCGCGGGGTCGTGGGTTGACGGACCCGCCTTACGTTTCTCCCCGAAGGTGACGCCGGCGTGTCGAGCGGGCGAACCTCTTCCCATCGAAAACCCTAAGTGCGACAGCCCCCGCTGAAGTGAGGTAGCCGGCGGCCGGGTATTGACCATCCGGGATGCCGGTGGTCGGATCGGCAACGGTTGTTAAAGACCCTTCCTGATCGTTGCCCGGACGGCTCCGGCCGGGCCGGCATTGCTGTGCCCGGGCGCTGGTCCGGGTGTGGAGGAGCCATGAGGGTACCGGTGCGGTGGTCGGTTCGGCGGCGGACAGCGGCCGTGGTGGCCGGAGCCTTGGTCGCGGCCGGCCTGGTCGCGGTGGCGTGGCCGGCGTCCGGTGCGGCGACCCGGTACGAGGCGGAGAACGCCACCATCTCCCAGGGCGTCGTGGAGTCCAACCACCTCGGCTTCTCCGGTACCGGTTTCGTCAACTACGACAACGTCACCGGCTCCTACGTGCAGTGGACGGTGAACGCGGCCAGCGCGGGGACCGCGAAGCTGTCGGTGCGCCACGCCAACGGGTCCACGGCCAACCGGCCGATGGACATCGCGGTCAACGGCACCGTCGTGGCCGCCGGAGTGGCGTTCAACCCCACCGGCTCCTGGGACACCTGGGCCACGGTGACCGTCAGCGCCGCGCTGAACTCCGGCGCCAACACGGTACGGGCCACCGCCACCACCGCGAACGGCGGCCCGAACGTCGACTTCCTGGACGTCGAGGTGGCCGCGCCGACCACCGACTACCAGGCCGAGGACGCGACGATCTCGCAGGGCACGGTGGCCACCAACCACACCGGGTACACCGGTACCGGCTTCGTCGACTACACCAACGTGTCCGGCTCGTACGTCCAGTTCAGCGTCACGGCCGGGGCCACCGGCCCGGCCAGCCTCACCTTCCGCCACGCCAACGGGTCCACGGCCAACCGGCCGATGGACATCGCGGTCAACGGCACCGTCGTGGCCGCCGGGGTGGCGTTCAACCCGACCGGTAGCTGGGACACCTGGGCCGACGTCACGGTCAACGCCACGCTGACCGCCGGCGGCAACACGGTCCGGGCCACGGCCACCACGGCCAGCGGCGGACCCAACCTCGACCGGCTCCGGGTAGGCGCCCCGAGCACCGGTACCGGACCGGCCGTGCCGTTCGGGAGCCACCAGTTCCCGTACGTCTCCGGCACGCTGAAGCCGACCGGCGCGCAGTCCACCCTGGACCAGGCGGTGGTCACCCAGTACAACCGGTGGAAGTCGGCCTTCGTCAAGCAGAACTGCGGCAACGGCTGGTACGAGGTGCTCTCGCCGGACGCGGACCACCCGTACGTCGCCGAGGGCCAGGGGTACGGGATGGCGATCGTCGCGACGATGGCCGGCGCCGACCCGAACGCGAAGACCGTCTTCGACGGCATGGTGAAGTACCTGCTGGCGCACCCCTCGGTGAACAACGCGAACCTGCTCGCCGCCGAGCAGGACAGCTCGTGCACCAGCGTCGACGGCTCGGACTCGGCCACCGACGGCGACCTCGACGTGGCCTTCGGCCTGCTGCTCGCCGACAAGCAGTGGGGCAGCGCGGGTACCTACAACTACCGGGACCTCGCCATCAAGCACATCAACGCGATCAAGGCGAGCGAG
>JBKPCQ010000118.1:0-12161 GCA_046727455.1 Actinomycetota bacterium
ACGCTGTCCACCCCGGCGAGGTGGAGCAGTCCTGTCCAGGCATCCACGAGGTACACCGTGGTGACCGCGGCGGCGGCCCCGAGCGCACCGAGGATCGTGCCGGTGACCACGTCCCGGTCCTTGGCGTGACCCAACTCGTGCGCCACCACGCTGACCACCTCGGCGGGGCCGGCGCGCTCCAGCAGCGTGTCGTAGACGACGATCCGCCGGGTCGGGCCGAGCCCGGAGACGTAGGCGTTGACCGCCCGGGTGCGCCGCGAGGCGTCGGCCACGAGGACGTCCCTGACCGGTACCCGGTCCCGCGCCGCGAGGTCGAGAAGCGCGTCGCGCAGGTCCCCGGCCGGCATCGGGACGAACCGGTTGAAGATCGGCTCGACCAGGACCGGGAACACGAACGACAGCAGGACGGTCAGCGCCGCCGCGCCGAGGGCGGCCCAGACCCACCACCAGTCCCCCGCGTACCGCGCGACCGTGTAGAACCCGAGCAGCGCCACGGCACCGAGAACCGCTCCGACGGCGTAGCCCTTGACCAGGTCGACCAGCCAGCCGCCCCAGCCCCGCGTGGACAGCCCGTACCGCCGCATGACGACCTCCCGCCAGGCGGCCACCGGCAGGGTGACCAGGCCGGCGAGGAAGACCACCACCAGCCCGCCGAGCACCGCCTGGACCGCCCAGTTGCCACCGACCGCGCCGACGATCCGCGCGCCGAGTGGCGTGAGGCCGAGCAGCAGCGCGGCGAGCAGGGTCAACGCCCGGCCGGTGTATCCCAGGGGCCGCAGCGCCCGGCGGAAGGCGCGCCCCCGGGCGACCGCCTCGGCGGGCAGCGTCTCCAGCGCCGCCCGCTGGTCGGCGGCCGGTGCCGGCGGGCTCCGTCGGGGTATCCGCAGCAGCGCGACCGCCATCGCCGCGATCACGAGGACGGCGAGCACCATGGCGGCCCAGGCACGAGGCGTCACGGGAGCATCCTAGGCAGCCCTTCGCGGCCCGCCCGGATCGCGGGGTACCAGCCGCAGCCGCGGTACCACCCCCGCGTCGGCCAGCACCGCGAATGCCCGGCGCTCCTCCTCGTCCAGCTCGACGCCCTCGGGCGGCGCGCCGAGCATCACGCTGACCACGCAGCCGCCGCATGCCGGCCCGCGAACGGCGCAGTTCTCACAGTCGATGAGCATGTCACCCACGGTAGGGGCCGGGTATGACAGGAACGCACCGCCGCCGCGCGCGCCGCCTGGACCGAGGACCGCCCCGACGCGGGCGCCCGCCTGGACCGAGGACGCCCCGACGCGGGCGTCGTCTGGACTGAGGAGCGAAGCGACGAGGGAAGACGGCGCCTGAGGAGCGTCGGGGCCGCGCGAGCGGAGCGAGCGCCAGTAACACGGAGCGAGCGCCAAGACGTCAGACCCGGCCCAGCCGGCGGAGCAGGGTGGCGGAGCTGAGCGGATAGGCGCCGTGGCGGCGAACCCCGTCGGCGACCTCCCGGTCGGAGGAGATCACGATGATCGGCCGTCCCGCCGGCTCCGCCCGTACCAGTCGCCTGATCAGCTCGTCCGCCGTCTCCCCCTTGGCGGAGAAGAGCACCCGTACCCCTCGGGGCGCCGGCGGCAGCCCCACCACCCGCTCGGCGCCGTCGAACACCGCCGTGATCTCGGCCCGCGTCTGGGCGGACAGGCCGCCCAGCCCACCGACCAGCCGGCTGCGCTGCCGCTCCAGCGGGATGTCCGGGAAACCGGTCTTCGTGACGTTGTACCCGTCCACGATCAGGTGTGCCTTGGGCAGCGCGAGAAGCTGGTCCAGCCGGGCCGGGTCGTCGGCGTCCAGCGCGCGGGCGGCACCCAACTCGCCACCCTTCCGGCCCGCCGTCTCGGCCGCGACCACGTCGCCGGGCAGCAGGTTCGACGGCTCCAGCGCCAGCTCCCGGCGCAGCCCGACGGCGGCCTGCCCGATCGTCTCCAGCAGCAGCCAGAGGCGCGCGTCATCGACCTGGCGGGCCTCCTTGGCGCTCTGCCGGTTGGCTCCCGCGGTCGCCTCGGCCTCGGCCAGCCGGGCGCGCAGCCGGCGCAGCTCGGCGTCGTGATCGGAGATCGCCCGGTTGAGCCGGCCCTTCTCGGTGGCGACCAGCTCGTTCGCCCGCTTCTCCCGGCCCTGGGTCTCGCGTAAGGCGCGGCTCAGCGTCCGGTTCTCCTCGCGGAGGCCGGCCGCCTCCTCGCGGAGGCGGGCCAGCTCGTCGCGCAGCTTGTCCGCCTCCACCCGGGCCACCGCGCGGTCGTGCTCGGCGCGGGCCGCCCGCTGCTCGGCGTCGTGCAGCAGCTCGGAGACTGCCGCGCTCTCCGCCTCGGCGCGGACCACCTCGCCGGCGGCCGCGACCATCTCCACCCAGCCCGGCGGCCGGGCCAGGTAGGCCAGGGCGGCGACCTCGACCGGGTCGGCCGCCGCCGGGCACCCGCCCTCCAGGACTGCGGCGCCCAGGTCGCCGGCGTCCTCCAGAACCCGGCCGGCGACCCGCTGGCGGAAGACCAGATCACCGGCGAGCTGGGTGGCGATCGCGGTCCCGGCGAGCCGGGCCCGGCGGTTGGGCGCGAACTTGGCCATCCGCCGCAGGGCTACCGGCAGCTCGTCGCCGGGCAGCCCGGTCAGCGCGGCCGAGGCCAGCGCGATCACCCGCAGGCGTACCGGCTCGGGCAGGATGGGTTCGGGCAGGTACGCGGCATCGTCGGCCGGGGGCTGGCCGTCGTCGGGTACCTGCGTCGACATGGGTACAGTGTCGCAGAGCGGACTGTCATACCCCACTCATACTGTTCATCCGTGCAGCTCTTCGTCCAACAGACGTTCGACCAGTTGCTCGACGACCCACTCGCCCTCTCACTGCGCGAGACCACGTTCGTGGTGGTCGACCTGGAGACGACCGGAGGTGCGCCGGAGAGCTGCGGCATCACCGAGATCGGCGCGGTCAAGATCTGCGGCGGGGAGGAGCTGGGCGAGTTCGCGACGCTGGTCAACCCGGGTCAGCCGGTCCCGCCGTACGTCACGGTGCTCACCGGGATCACCGAGGCGATGCTCGCCCCGGCGCCGGACCTGCCCGAGGTGCTGCCCGCGTTCCTGGAGTTCGCCCGGGGCGCGGTGTGGGTCGCGCACAACGCGCCCTACGACGTGGGCTTCCTGCGCGCCGCCTGCGCCCGGTTCGGATATCCGTGGCCGGCGCCCAAGGTCCTCGACACGGCCGCGCTGGCCCGCCGGGCGCTGGTCCGCGACGAGATACCCGACCGGCGGCTCGCCACGCTGGCCGGGCACTTCCACACCCGGACCCCCACCCACCGGGCGCTCGACGACGCACGCGCCACGGTCGACGTGCTGCACGCGCTGTTCGGCCGGCTGGGCAGCTTCAAGATCTTCACGCTCGGCGACACCATCGAGTTCGCCAAGGCGGTCAGCCCGGAGCAGCGGCGCAAGCGCCACCTTGCCGAGGGGCTGCCCGACGTCCCGGGGGTGTACGTGTTCCGGGCCGCCGACGACCGGCCGCTCTACGTCGGCACCAGCGGGGCGATCGCGACCCGGGTCAGGTCCTACTTCACCGCGGCGGAGAAGCGGGCTCGGATCTCGGAGATGCTCGCGGCGGCGGTCCGCGTGGAGGCGATCGAGTGCGCGCACGCGCTGGAGGCGGAGGTCCGGGAGCTGCGGCTGATCGCGGCGCACAAGCCGCCGTACAACCGGCGGTCGAAGTTCCCCGAGCGCAGCCACTGGCTGAAGCTGACCGTGGAGGCGTACCCCCGGCTGTCCGTGGTCCGCCAGCTCGCCGCCGACGGCGCCACCTACCTCGGCCCGTTCGCCTCGACCCGGACCGCGGAGCTGGCCGCGGCCGCCCTCTACGATGCCCTGCCGATCCGCCAGTGCACGGCGAAGCTGTCCCCGCGCACCCCGTCCCCGGCCTGCGCGCTGGCCGAGCTGGGCCGCTGCCCGGCACCGTGCGAGCACCGGATATCCGTGGCCGAGTACGCGGCGCGGGTGGCCGAGCCGTTCCAGGCGGCCGCGCTGGCGGATCCCGGACCACTGGTGGACCGGCTGCTGGAGCGGATCGGCGCCTACGCCAGCCGGGACCGGTACGAGGAGGCGGCCGTAGTCCGCCGGCGGCTCGGCGTGCTGCTGCGGGCCACCATCCGGATGCAGCGGCTGCGCTCGCTGACCACGATCGCCGAGCTAGTGGCCGCCCGGCCGGCCAAGGCCGGCGGCTGGGAGCTGGCCGTGGTCCGGCACGGGCGGCTGGTCGCGGCCGGGATCTCCGCCCGGGGCACCCACCCCCGACCGGTGATCGACGTGCTGCTGAAGAGCGCCGAGACGGTCCGGCCGGGTCCGGGTCCCACGCCGTGTGCGAGCGCCGAGGAGACCGAACGGGTGCTGGCCTGGCTGGAACGCGACGGCACCAGGCTGGTCCAGACATCGGACGGGTGGGCACTTCCGGCGGCCGGGGCCAGCAGATTTCGCACTCTGCTGACAAAATGCGAACAGGCGGCGACTCAGCCTTACGTGCACCAGTAACTGACCGTTCGGTTGACGGTTAGCAAATTAGGCTAAGAGCACGACACCCGCGACCGGTCCCGCGAGGAGGTGAGGAGTGGACCTCACTGCCGGATCGCGCGCGGGTGCCGACGCGTGGCCCCCGCGCGGCGGGCCGGAAACCTCGACACAGCGCGACTTCACTGTGGCGGAGGGTAGGCTCACCGGGCGGCTGCGCGGCTTCCTGCCCTGGCCTACCCACTCCTCCGACGAGCCGGTCGCCGACCTGGTACGGGCCCACCGGCAGATCCACCCGCACGGCGACGTCAGCGCGCTGCGCCGGGCCTATGCGACCGCCGAGCGGTGGCACCGGGGCCAGAAGCGCAAGAGCGGCGAGGACTACATCACCCACCCACTGGCCGTCGCGGAGATCCTCGCCGACCTGGGCATGGACTCCACCACGCTGGTCGCCGCCCTGCTGCACGACACGGTCGAGGACACCAGCTACACCCTGCCCAGCCTGGAGCACGACTTCGGACCGGAGGTCGCCCTGCTGGTCGACGGGGTGACCAAGTTCGACAAGGGTTTCTACGGCGCGGACGCCGAGGTCGAGACGATCCGCAAGATGCTCGTGCTGGCCGGCAAGGACGTCCGGGTCCTGGTGGTCAAGCTGGCCGATCGCCTGCACAACATGCGCACCCTGCATTACCGCTCTCCCGCCTCCCGCACCCGCATCGCCACCGCCACCCGCGACGTGCTCGTCCCGCTGTGCGAGCGGCTGGGCATCCAGGCGCTCAGGCGGGAGCTGGAGGACACCGTCCTGCTGGCGCTGCACCCGGACGGGTACGAGGAGGTGCGCCGGCACGTCGCCGCCCGGGAGTACTGGACGCCGCTGCTCGCTGAGGTGATCAGCAGGATCCAGCCCGCGCTGAGCCGAGCGAAGATCAACGCACGGGTCGCCGCCCGCCCGCGGCACTTCTACTCGATCTGGAAGGACGCCCAGGACAAGCGGCAGCCGTCGCCCCGGGAGCTGCCCCGCATCGTGATCATCGTGGAGGGCCGGCAGACCGACTGCTACGCGGCGCTGGGCACGGTACACGGCACCTGGCGTCCGGTACCGGGCCGGTTCAAGGACTTCATCGCCTCCCCCAAGAACAACCTGTACCGGTCCCTGCACACCACCGTCCTCGGGCCGGACAACCAGCCGTTGGAGGTCCTGATCCGGACCGAACCGATGCACCGCGCGGCCGAGTACGGCATCGTGTCCAACTTCCGCTTCCCGGAGTACACCGCGCGGCTGTCCAAGCAGGCCCGGACCGAGCAGTTGGCCTGGCTGCGCGGGGTGCTGGACTGGGAGGCGGTCGCGGACGACGCCGAGCGGTTCCTCGACGCGCTGCGGTGCGACCTGTCCGAGAGCCAGATCCATGTCTTCACCACGGGCGGGCGCCGGGTCCAGCTACCCAGCGGGAGCACCGCAGTCGACCTCGCGTACACCCTCGACGTGCAGACCGGGCACAACTGCGTCGCCGCCCAGCGGGGCGGCCGGCTGATCCCGCTGTCCTCGCCGCTCGCCGACGGCGATGTCGTCGAGATCGTCTACGCCGACCAGGCCACCTCCGGTCCCTCCCTGGACTGGCTGGACTTCGTCAAGACCCCGCACGCCCGCCTGCAAATCACCCAGTGGTTCGACGACGGGGAGCCGGCGACCATCGGGCACAAGGTCCGCATCGGCCGGGCCGCGATGGGGCTCGCGCTGCGCCAGCGCAACCGGGGCCTGGCCAACGACGAACCGCTCATGACCCTGGCCGCCGACCTGGGGTACCCCGACCTGGAGGCCCTGCTGGTCGCGGTCGCCGAGCACCGGATCTCCCCCGAGGAGCTGGTCGAGCGGATGATCGCGGCGGTGGACCGCGGTCCGGTCTGAGGTACCGCCGGCTGCGCCTCCGCGCGGACGGCGCCGCCCGTTAGCCTTGGCGGTCATGACGAACCAGGCCCGGGTGCTGTTCTTCGCCGCCTTCTACCGCCTGCCGGCCCGGTGGCGGCGGCGGCTGGCCCGGCTGGGCTCGGCGAAGTTCATCGTCGGGGCGGTGGTCCTGGTCCGGGACGCGGACCCGGACGCGCCGGACCGGCTGGTGCTCGTGCGCCAGCCGCCGGGGCGTGCCTGGTCGCTGCCGGCCGGGCTGCTCAAACGGCACGAACCCGCCCGGGAGGCGGCGGCCCGCGAGCTGTTCGAGGAGACCGGGATCCGGATCGATCCGGACGCGCTCACGCCCTGCCAGCCCAGCGCGGTCGTGCACCACCACGGGGGCTGGGTCGACGTGGTGTTCGAGACGCGGGTACCCGCCGGGGTGGCGCTGGTCCCCGACGGTGCCGAGATCATCGACGTGGCCTGGCACCGGCTGGACGACCTGCCCCGGTTGACCACCTCCACCGCGAAGCTCCTGGCGCACTACGACATCGGCCCGCTCGTGGAAAGCCGGTGACCGGCGTGAGCGAGCGGAGCGAGTGAACCATGGGCGTGTGCGCGGTGGTGCTGGCCGCTGGTGAGGGGCGGCGGCTGCGCCCGCTGACCGACCGGGTACCCAAGGCGCTGTGCCCGGTCGGCAACGTGGCCCTGCTGGACCTTGCCCTCGCCCGGGTCGCGGCGCTCGGCCTGGCCGGTCCGGATTCGGTCGCGATCAACGCGTGCTACCTCGCCGACCAGGTCGTCGACGCGGCGGGCGGCCGGGCGCACCTGTCCGTCGAGCCCGGCCCGCGCCCGCTGGGCACCTCCGGTGGTATCGCGCGGCTCCGCGACTGGATCGGCGGGCGGGGCGTCCTCGTCGGCAACTCCGACGCGTACCTGTCCGGCGGCGACCTGGCCCCGCAGCTGGCCGCCTGGGACGGTCGCACCGTGCGCATCCTCGGCACGCCTGGGCCGCCCGCCGAGTTCGGGGCGCACCGTTTCGCCGGCTTCTCGCTCGTCCCCTGGTCCCGGGTTGCCGCGCTGGCCGAGGAGCCCGGCGACCTCGTGCGTACCGTCTGGCGCCCGGCCGAGGCGGCCGGCGAGCTGACGGTCGTCGAGTACGCCGGCACGTACCTCGACACCGGTACCCCGTGCGCCTACCTCGCCGCGAACCTGCACGCGGCCGGACCGGACGGGCTGCTCGTCGCTGCGGACGCCAAGCTGACCGGCACCGCGAGACAGGCGGTGATCGGTGCCGGAGCCCGGGTCGAGGGCACGGTCGAGCGGTGCGTGGTGTGGCCCGGCGGGTACGTCGGCCCGGACGAGTACCTCGTCGACGCGATCCGGTACGGCCGGTCGGGTACGGTGACCGGGTGATAACCGCGATCGTGCTCATCGACTGCGCCACCGACTCGATCCCCGAGGTGGCCGAGGCCCTCGCCGACCTGCCCGGCGTCAGCGAGGTCTACTCCGTGGCGGGCAGCCTGGATCTGATCGCCATCGTGCGGGTACGCGAGTTCGACCAGGTCGCCGAGGTGATCGCGGGTGGCATCTCGAAGACCCGCGGCGTGCTCAACACCGACACGCACATCGCGTTCCGGGCGTACTCGCACCACGACCTGGAGGCCGCGTTCTCGATCGGCTTCGCCGACGCCGACTGACGGGGACAGTGGTCGACTACACGATCGAGTACCTCGACCGGGGGACCGACCGGCTGGCCCGGCACGTCTACCCCGATCCGGGCGGCCCGCTCGCGCTGCTCCTGCCCGCGATGGGCGTACCCGCCCGGTACTACCGCCCGTTCGCGGCCCACCTGCACGGCAACGGGCTCGCGGTGGTGGTCGCCGACCTGCGCGGCACCGGCGACAGCACGCCGCCGCCGAGCCTCGGCACCGCACGGTCCACTGTGGACGGCATGGTCCTCGTCGCGGTGGGGCTGCCCTACTTTCGCGCCTATCCCGGATGGCGCCGGCGCGCCTGGGTGCTCCAGCTCACCCAGGGGATCGCCGCGACCACCGTGCTGCTCGGCGTGTGGCCGGGCTGGGGCTTCGGCGGCCGCCAGGCCCGGGGCGTGATCCTGGACTGGGCCTACACCGCGAGGCACGGCCGGTACCCGGCGGGCCTGGAGGCGGGACTGCGGTCGGTACGCACACCCGTGCTGGCCATCACGGTGGACGGCGACGCCTTCACGCCGCCGGGGACGACCGGGCACCTGATCGGCAAGCTCGTCGCGGCGCCCGTCGTGCGCGAGCACTACACCGCGGCGCAGGCGGGCGGGCCGGTCGACCACTTCCGGTGGGTACGGGCGTCGGCCACGCTCGCGGCCCGCGTGGCGGCGTTCGCCGCTAGCCGGCAGCCCTGATCGAACGGGCCAGCTCCACCCAACGCTCCAGTGCCGAGGCGGCCGCACCCGTGTCGATCGAGTCCGCCGCCCGGTCCAGACCCGCCTTGACGGCACCGGGCACATCGGCACCGAACCCGTCCTGGGCGGCCAGCGCGGCGGCGGCGTTGAGGATGACCGCGTCCCGTACCGGACCTTCCTGCCCGGCCAGCACCCGCCGGGCGACGTCGGCGTTGAACGCGGCGTCCCCCCCGCGCAGGTCGCCCGCCGTGGACCGGACGACGCCCAGGTCGGCCGCGTCGATGACAAGCTCGGTCACCGTCCCGCCGGTGACCGCCCAGACCCGGGTCGGCGCGGTGGTGGTGAACTCGTCCAGCCCGTCCTCGCCGCGCATCACCAGTACCGAGTCGCCACGGGCGGCGAAGACGTGCGCCATCACCGGCGCCATCCGCAGGTCGGCGCAGCCCACCGCGCCGGCCTTGGGCTGCCCCGGGTTGGTCAGCGGGCCGAGGAAGTTGAAGAACGTCGGTACCCCCATCTCCCGGCGGGTCGCCCCGGCGTGCCGCAGGCCCGGATGGAACGCGGCCGCGAAACAGAACCCGATGCCGGCCTCCCGGACACAGCGCGCGACGCCGTCGGCGGAGAGGTCGAGCGGCACACCGAAGTGCTCCAGCAGATCGGCGGCGCCGCACATCGACGAGGCCGCCCGGTTGCCGTGCTTGACGACCCGCACGCCCGCCCCGGCCGCGACGATCGCGGCCATCGTCGAGATGTTCACCGTGTGCGCGCGGTCGCCGCCGGTACCGACCACGTCGACGGCCGAGGCCCGGATCTCCTCCGGCAGCGGTACCCGGGTCGCGTTGGCCAGCATCGTGCTGACCAGCCCGGCGATCTCCGCCGGAGTCTCCCCCTTGGCACGCAGCGCGATCGCGAACGCCGCGATCTGCGCCGGCGTCGCCGAGCCGGACATGATCTCCGCCATCGCCCACGCGGTGTCCTCGGTGGACAGTTCTTCGCCGCGCAGCAGCGCGGCGATCAGGTGCGGCCAGGTACGGTCTGCCACGGCGGCCTCCAGGAGTGGGGTGGGGGTGGCGCTAGGCGGTGGCCCGCTCGCGCAGCAGCGCGGTGACCGTGCGCCCGGTGGTGACCGGGTCGAGCGGGTGGAGCAGGGTCGCGTCGACCTTCGCGAAGGCGGCCAGCCAGCGGTCCGCCGCCCGGGCGATCACGACGGCGATCCGCGGGCACTGCGGAATCTCGTCGCGCAGTTGCCGGGCGATGCCCAGGCCACCGCCCGGACTCGCCTCGCCGTCGAGCACGAGCAGGTCGATGTCGTACTCGTCGATCAGCCGGATGCACTCGTCGTAGGTGGCCGAGTCGACGAACTCGACGTCGAGGTCGGGCGCCGGGCGGGTGCCGATGGCCAGCCGCATCCGATCCCGGACCTGCCGGTCGTCGCTGTAGAGGAGAACGGTGTAGGTCATGGTCGTGGCTCCCGCTTGTCGCTGCCCCTTGATCGTACCGGCCGCGTGGTCTCCCACCACGGCGCCTCCCAGACGTCGTCCTCGGCCGGCACCGGGGGCGTCGCGCCCGACGGCGCGGCCGGGGCGCTGCGCGCGGCGCGGGCCCGGTCCAGCTCCAGCGCGCGGTCGACCCGGCGCGCCTCCCGGTCCGAGTCGAGCATCCACTGCACCACGAGGACGCCGAGCATCGTCACGCTGACCACCTCGCCGCCGGCCCACAGGATCCCGCCGGCGAGGACCTGGTCGCTGTGCGGATCCGACCAGGCCAGGTGCAGGCTCGGGTACCAGTCCCCGCCGATGAGATCGCGGCTCTGCATGATGGTCAGCCCGAGTACCGCGTGGAACGGCGTGGACAGCAGCATCAGCAGCGCCCGGGCCGGGTACGGCCAGCGGCCCGGCAGCGGGTCGAGCCCCACCAGCGGCCAGAAGAACAGGCAGCCGACCGCCAGGAAGTGCAGGTGCACCAGCTCGTGCAGCCAGGTGTGGGTGAGCGTGAGCCGGTACAGCGCGGTGAAGTAGAGGACGAACGGCGTGGTCACGAACAGCGCGTAGGCGACCAGCGGGAACGCCAGTACCTTCGCCACCCGGCTGTGCAGCACCGCGACCAGGGCCTTGCGCTGCCGTACCGGCAGCGTGCGCAGCGCCAGCGTGACCGGCGCGCCCAGGGCGAGGAAGATCGGCGCGACCATGGTCAGCATCATGTGCTGGATCATGTGCGCGGACAGCAACGTGTCGTCGTAGGCCGCCAGGCCGGACATGGTGACCAGGGCGATCGAGCCGAGCCCGGGGACCAGGAACAGGACCGTACGCGCGGTGGACCACCGGTCGCCCCGGGCCCGCAGCCTGGCCACGCCGTACAGGTACGCCCCGGCGGCGAGCACGAGGACCAGCGCCAGTACCGGATCCGGCCGCGCCTGGGTGAACAGCGTGGCACCGGTGAACGGCGGCAGGGCGACGGCGGCATCCGGCGGGGCCATACCGGCAGGCTATGCCCGACCAGCCGGGACGGTACGCGCGGCCCGGGCAACCCGGTCGGAAATGGCCACCCCGAGGAATCTGGATCAGCCCTGCGGGGCAATAATGACCGCGTGACTGCGGCCTCGGCGATAGAGAAGAGCCAGATCCACTCACTGACCCGGCCCAACATGGTCAGCGTCGGGACGATCGTCTGGCTCTCCAGCGAACTGATGTTCTTCGCGGCGCTGTTCGCGATGTACTTCTCCATCCGCGCGGCGGACCCGAGCCTGTGGCGGGAGCACACCCCGCATCTGAACACGTTCTACGCGCTGCCCTTCACGATCACCCTGATCGCGTCCTCGTTCACCTGCCAGGCCGGCGTGTTCGCCGCCGAGCGGGGCGACGTGTTCGCGCTGCGCCGCTGGTTCGCCTGGTCGTTCCTCCTGGGGCTGATCTTCCTGCTCGGCCAGGGCAACGAGTACCGGATGCTGATCGAGGAAGGCATCAAGATCAACTCTGACGGGTACGGGTCGGTGTTCTACCTCACCACCGGCTTCCACGGCCTGCACGTCACCGGTGGCCTGCTCGCGTTCATCTTCTACATGGCCCGGACCACCCTCAGCCGGTTCACCCCCGCCCAGGCCACAGCCGCGATCGTCGTCTCGTACTACTGGCACTTCGTCGACATCGTCTGGGTGGCGCTGTTCTCGATGATCTACCTGCTGAGGTGACCGCCAAGCATGTCCGCCGTAACGATCAAGGTGAGGTCATGACCGCTGCTCCCGACCGTCCCCGCCGCCGTGGCGTGTTCTCCCGGTTCGGCGGCCCGCGCCGGCCGCGCAGCCGGCTGCGGCGCCGCTTGGCCGCGGGGATCCGGCTGATCGCCGCGCTCACGCTGGTCGGCGGGCTGTAC
>JBKPCQ010000119.1:0-8154 GCA_046727455.1 Actinomycetota bacterium
GCGCGGGCTCGGCGCGCCGCGGCGGTTCGGGCTCGGGAGCCCGTGCCGGCGGGTCGGCGTCTCCCGGCGGGCTCCACCGGCCGCGCCGGGACGGCGGCGCCTCGTCGTCGGTACCGGGACCGAGGTCGCCGCCGGCCTCCCGGGCCTGGCGGAGGTCGGCGATCCAGCCCAGCTCATCGCTGGGGACCGCGTCCCGGTCCGGGCGCGCGCGCCCCTTCCGCCGCCCCTTGTCCGGCTGGTCCGTCACGAGTCCTCCTCGTCCGTACCGCGCACGACCTGCCGCAGCCTGGGCAGCCGGTCGGCGACCGCCCGCTCCGCGCCGTGTGTCGTGGGCACGTAGTAGTCCCGGCCCACCACGTCGTCCGGCGGGTACTGCTGGGGCACCACCCCGCGCGGGTCGTCGTGCGGGTACCGGTAGCCGATGCCGTGGCCCAGCCCCTTCGAGCCGGGGTAGTGCGCGTCGCGCAGGTGCCGGGGTACCGGACCGGCCCGCCCCGCCCGGACGTCCTCGACAGCGGCGGCGATCCCCCGCATCACCGCGTTCGACTTCGGCGCCGTGGCGAGGTGTACCACCGCCTGGGCCAGGTTGAGCTGCGCCTCGGGCAGCCCGATGAGCTGTACCGCCTGCGCGGCCGCGGTCGCGACGAGCAGGGCGGTCGAATCGGCCATCCCGATGTCCTCGCTGGCGAAGATGACCAGCCGCCGCGCGATGAACCGCGGGTCCTCGCCGGCCACCAGCATCCGGGCCAGCCAGTGCAGCGCGGCGTCGACGTCCGAGCCGCGCAGGCTCTTGATGAACGCGCTCGCGACGTCGTAGTGCGCGTCGCCGGCCCGGTCGTACCGGACGGCGGCCACGTCGACCGCCTTCTCCGCCATGGTCAGGTCGATCTCCGTGACCCCCTGCGCGCGGGCCGAGCTCGCGGCGGCCTCCAGGGCGGTGAGCGCCTTACGGACGTCGCCAGCCGCGAGGCGTACCAGGTGATCCTCGGCGTCCGGCGCGAGAGTGACCGCCCCGGCCAGCCCGCGCCCGTCGGCGAGGGCGCGCCGGACCAGCCCGCGGACCACCTCGTCGTCCAGCGGGTGCAGGGTCAGCAGCACGCAGCGGGACAGCAGCGGCGAGATGACGGAGAAGTACGGGTTCTCGGTGGTGGCGGCGAGCAGCGTCACCGTCCGGTCCTCGACCGCGGCGAGCAGCGAGTCCTGCTGGGTCTTGCTGAACCGGTGCACCTCGTCGATGAACAGCACGGTCGGCCGGCCGCCGGCGCGCCGCTCCCGGCGGGCGGCGTCGATCACCGCCCGTACCTCCTTGACCCCCGCCGACAGCGCGGACATCGCGACGAACCGCCGGTTCCCGGAGCCGGCGACCAGGTGCGCGATGGTGGTCTTACCGCTGCCGGGCGGCCCCCACAGGATCACCGACATCGGCGCGTCGCCGGCGACGAGCTGCCGCAGCGGGGCGCCGGGGGCCAGCAGGTGGTCCTGTCCGACCAGCTCGTCGAGGGTACGCGGGCGCATCCGGACGGCCAGTGGCGCGTCCGGCCCGGGGGCCGCGAAGCCGGCCGGCGCGACCGATCCCGGCGGCTCCAGCGTGAACAGTCCCTCGGCGTCCATCGCGACGAGACTACCGGCCCGACCCCGCGCACCGTCACGGTGCGTGCGGCCGGGCCGGTCGATCGGGTGCCGATCAGCGGCGCCAGCGGCCGCCGCGCACGGTACCCAGCGGTGCGAAATGCAGGGCCAGGAAGACCAAGCCCAGGGCGGTGATGGTGGTGGCGTTGATGTTGCCGGAGCCCTTGTTGGCCAGCTCCAGGATGAACGCGATGCCGAACAGGACCGCCGCGATGATCGCGAACACGGGTTCCTCCATCCGGGGTAGGGACCCCGTCCAGGTACCCGTGCAAGGTCGTCTTTAAGCCCTCACCGGGAATGCTCGACGCGGACCGCGACCCCGCTGGTACCCGGGGGTACCTCCGGCGGCGTCTTCGGCCTGGCGTCCACCCCCGCCTCGGCCCGCTGCGCCGCGGTGATCGGGGTCGGCGCGCCGGTCAGCGGGTCGAACCCGCCCCGGGTCTTCGGGAACGCGATGACCTCGCGGATCGAGTCCGCCCCGGCGAGCAGCATGCAGATCCGGTCCCAGCCGAACGCGATGCCGCCGTGCGGCGGCGGCCCGTACCTGAACGCCTCCAGCAGGAAGCCGAACTTCTCGTCGGCCTCCGCCGCGGTGATACCCAGCGTGTCGAAGACCTGCCGCTGCACGTCGGCCCGGTGGATACGGATCGATCCGCCACCGATCTCGTTGCCGTTGCAGACGACGTCGTACGCGTAGGCGAGCGCCCGGTCGGGCGCCTGCTCGAACCGGTCGATCCACTCCGCGTTGGGTGAGGTGAACGGGTGGTGGACCGCGGTCCAGCCGCCCTCCTCGCGCTCGAACATGGGCGCGTCGACGATCCAGCAGAATGCCCATGCCCGCGGATCGACGAGGTTGGCCCGCTTCGCGATCTCGACCCGGGCCGCGCCGAGCAGGTCCAGCGCCTCGCGACGGTCGACCGAGGCGGCGAAGAAGACCGCGTCGCCGGGCTTGGCGCCGACCGCGTCGGCCAGGCCGGCGAGGTGCCCCTCGGAGAGGTTCTTCGCGACCGGCCCGCGCGCCTCGCCGGTGTCCGCGTCGAGCACGACGTACGCCAGGCCGCGGGCGCCGCGCGCCTTCGCCCAGTCCTGCCAGCCGTCCAACTCCTTGCGGGACTGGCTGGCGCCGCCGGGCATGACGACCGCGCCGACGTACCCGCCGGCCTCGATCGCCCGCGCGAACACCCGGAAGCCGGTACCCGCGAAGTACCCGGTCAGATCGGTCAGCTCGACGCCGTACCGCAGGTCGGGCTTGTCCGAGCCGTACCGGCCCATCGCCTCGTGCCAGGTCAGGCGCGGGATCGGCAGCGGGATCCGGTACCCGGCCAGCTCCTCCCACAGCGCCCCCACGACGGCCTCGCCCAGCTCGATCACGTCGTCCTGCGTGACGAACGACATCTCGATGTCGAGCTGGGTGAACTCCGGCTGCCGGTCGGCGCGGAAGTCCTCGTCGCGGTAGCAGCGGGCGATCTGGTAGTACCGTTCCAGCCCGGCCACCATCAGGAGCTGCTTGAACAGCTGAGGTGACTGCGGCAGGGCGTACCAGGTGCCGGGCTGCAGCCGCACCGGCACCAGGAAGTCCCGCGCCCCCTCCGGGGTGGACCGGGTCAGCGTCGGCGTCTCGATCTCGTGGAACCCGCGTTCGTCGAGGACCTGCCGGGCGATCCGGTTGGCCCGGGCGCGCAGCTTGATCGCACCCGCCGGACCGGTGCGGCGCAGGTCGAGGTACCGGTACCTGAGCCGGACGTCGTCGCCGGCCTCGACGTGGTCGTCGACGGGCAGCGGCAGCGCGGCGGCCTCGGACAGGATGGTCAGCTCGTCGGCGTTGACCTCGACGTCGCCGGTGGACAGCTCCGGGTTCTCGTTGCCGGGCGGGCGCCGGTCGACCCGGCCGGTCACCCGGACGCAGAACTCGTTGCGCAGGGCGTGCGCCTGCCCGGCCGGCTCCCCTTCCCGGAACACCACCTGCACGACACCGGAGGCGTCCCGGAGATCCACGAAGATCACCCCGCCGTGGTCCCGCCGGCGGGCCACCCAGCCGGCGAGGGTGACCGTGGTACCGGCGTGGGCGGCGCGCAGCCCACCGGCCTCATGCGTGCGGATCACGTCGAGCAGCTCCTTCGCGTCCTCGGTCCTGCCTCTGCATTCTCCCAGGAGACCGTAGCCGCTCGGACGTGAGCGGCAGGACAGCGGCGGCCAAGCCGGGCATCAGGCCCGGCAGCACGGCGCACCCGATCAACCCGAGCCCCCGACGACCTGCGGGCGCAGGTCCGCCCCGGGCGGTGCCCAGGTCGACGCCGCGGCCGGCTCCTGCGCGCCCGACCGGATGTCCTTCACCTCGTCGCCCCCGGATCCGGTGGCGTCGCCCGGGAACCACACGTACGGGATCCCGCGCCGCTCGGCGAACCGGATCTGCTTGCCGTACCTGGCCGCCGCCGGCGCCACCTCGGTCGCGATGCCGCGCCGCCGCAGCGCGGCCGCGATCCGGTCGCAGGCCGGCCGGCTCTCCTCGTCCGGCAGCGCGACCAGGACGCACGTCGGCACCGACCGGGACGCGGTCAGCGCACCCGCGCCGAAGAGCAGCCCGAGGAGCCGGGTGACCCCGATCGAGATGCCGACCCCCGGGAACCGGTCGGTACCCGAGCTGGCCAGGTTGTCGTACCGCCCGCCCGAGCAGATCGACCCGAATCGCTCGTACCCCGCCAGCTGCGTCTCGTAGACGGTGCCGGTGTAGTAGTCGAGGCCCCGCGCGATCTTCAGGTCGGCCACCACCAGCCCCGGGGTGTGCGCGGCGGCCGCCTCGACGACCCGGACCAGCTCGGCCAGGCCCTCGTCGAGCAGCGGATCGCGGACGCCGAGCGCGCTCACCGCGTCCACGAACGACGCGTCGGTCGCGGAGATCTCCGCGAGCGCGAGGCACGCCTTCGCCTGCGTCTCGGTCGCCCCGGCGGTCTCGGCGAGCAGGGTCGCCACGCCCGCCGGCCCGATCTTGTCCAGCTTGTCGATCGCCCGCAGCGCGGCCTCCGGGTCGGGGACGCCGAGGCCGCGGTAGAAGCCCTCGCACAGCTTGCGGTTGTTGACCTGGATGCGGATCGGCGGGATCGGCAGGCCGCCCAGGGCCTCACCGACCACCAGCGGCATCTCGACCTCGTAGTGGAACGGCAGGATGTCCCGGTCGACGACGTCGATGTCGGCCTGGGTGAACTCGCGGTACCGGCCCTCCTGCGGCCGCTCGCCGCGCCAGGCCCGCTGGATCTGGTACCGCCGGAACGGGAACTGCAACCGTCCGGCGTTCTCAAGCACGTACCGGGCGAACGGCACGGTCAGGTCGAAATGCAGCCCGAGCGCGTCGTCGCCGGAGTCGTCCGGGGCAGCCTGCAGCCGCCGCAGGAGGTAAACCTCCTTGGAGGTCTCGCCCTTGCGCAGGAGCTGGTCCAGCGGCTCCACCGCGCGGGTCTCCAGCGAGGCGAAGCCGTACAGCTCGAAGGTGGTCCGGATCCGGTCGAGCACGGTCAGCTCGACGATACGCTGGGCGGGCAGCCACTCCGGGAACCCGGACAGCGGGGTGATTCGGGTCATGTCACGTCCTCGCGTGGCGGAGCACGCCGAGCAGGAAGGGGTTGCTCGCGCGCTCCCGGCCGATGGTGGTCAGGGGGCCGTGGCCGGGCAGGACGACGGTCTCGTCGGCGAGCGGGAGCACCTTGTCGCGCAGGCTCGCCAGCATCGCCGCGTGGTCGCCGCCCGGCAGGTCGGTGCGCCCGATGGAGCCCGCGAAGAGGACGTCGCCGGAGAAGCACAGCGGGCCCTCGTCGCCCGGGGTCCGGATCAGCACCGACCCGCGGGTATGGCCCGGCGCGTGGTCGACGGTGAACTCCAGCCCGGCGAGGTGGACGGTCTCGCCGTCGCCCAGCACCGCCACGTCCTCCGGTTCGGTGTAGGGCAGCCTGCCGCCGAAGAGCTGGGTCAGGTCCATCGACAGCGCCTTGGCCGGATCGGCCAGCAGGTACCGGTCGTCGGCGTGGACGTACGCGGTGATTCCCCGGGCGCCGCAGACCGGCGCCACCGAGAACGTGTGGTCCAGATGCCCGTGGGTGAGGACGACCGCGGCCGGGTGCAGGCGGTGCTCGGCGAACACCTCGTCGAGGGCGCCGACGACGCCGATCCCCGGGTCGATCACCACGCACTGCTCACCGGCCGCGGTCGCGACGACATAGCAGTTGGTACCGAAGGCAGCGGCCTCGACAGCGGTGACGAGCACGCCTTCGAGCCTAGCGGGGCGCCCGGACTGGTCGCCTGGGGGATTATCGGGCACATTTGACGGCCTGCCCACCTGCGTCCCAGCCCGGAGCCGTACACTCTGGCGGGCGTTTGGCGTGGCACACGCCACCGTGATCTGTTGGAGGGGAGCGCTCCGTGGCTTCCAGCAAGACCAGGCAGCGCAAGCTGGCGCGGGCCAAGATGGAACGCCAGATGGCCCGGCGGGCCGCGAAGCTCCGCCAGCGACGCCAACGCCTGGCGCTCGGCATCGTCGGCCTGGTGGTGGTCCTGGGCGCCGTGGGCACCGTCTGGGCGCTGGGCGGCTTCGCCAAGTCGAAGAAGGCGCCGACCGCGACCAGCTGCACCTGGACCGACGCGGGCACCGCCAACGATCAGCTCAAGGACGTCGGCAAGCCGCCCACCACCGGGCATCCGCGCACCGGCACCCAGCCGATGACGATCACCACCAACCTGGGCACGATCAGCGCGACGGTCGACCTCGCCAAGTCCCCGTGCACCGCGGCGAGCTTCAGCTACCTGGCCGGCAAGAGTTTCTTCGCCAACACCAAGTGCCACCGGCTCAACCCGGCCCAGTTCCTGCTCCAGTGCGGCGACCCCACCGGTACCGGCCAGGGCGGCCCGAGGTACACGTACGCCAACGAGTACGTGCCGACCACGCCGGCCCCGAAGCCGTCGAGCCCCAGCCCGTCGCCGAGCGCGAGCGACGAGGGCGAAGGGGCGACCGACGTGATCTACCCGGCCGGCTCGGTCGCGACGGCGAACCAGGCGGCGGATGCCAACGGCAGCCAGTTCTACATCCTCTACCAGGACAGCCCGCTGCCGCCCAACTACACGCTCTTCGGACAGGTGACCGCCGGCCTCGACATCGTGAAGCAGGTCGCCGCGGCCGGCGACGACGGCGCGTTCGCCAACCAGGGCGGCGGCGGTCACCCGAAGAAGGAGATCACCATCCAGACGCTGGTCATGGGTACAACACCCACGTCCAGCCCCTCACCGTCCCCGTCGCCCAGCCCGTCCGGCTCACCGTCGGCGAAGTCCTGAGACCCACCAGATCCGGAAGGTACACACACCGTGAGTCCGACCAAAGACCGCCAGCGCGCCGCGGCACGAGCCCGCCTCGAACGGGAGATGGCCGAGCGGGCCGCTGCCGCCGCCCGCCGCCGCAAGCGGCTGGCCATCATCGGCTCGGCCGCTGCCGCGCTCGTCGTGCTGCTCCTGGTGGTCGTACTGGTGTCCACTTCCGGCGGGAAGAAGAAGCACCCCGCGGCCGCCGCGCCGAGCGCCAGCACCTCGGCCGCGGCCGCGAGCTGCTCGTGGAAGCCCAACCCGAACCCCAGCGCGTCCCCGTCGCAGGCGCCGAACCCCAACCTCAAGAACGTGGGTACGCCCCCGGCCAGCGGCGAGCCCCGCAGCGGCACCCGGGACATGACGATCAACACGAACCTGGGCACCATCGTGGTCCGGATGGACCTGGCCAAGGCCCCGTGCACCGCGGCGAGCTTCACCTACCTGGCCGAGAAGCATTTCTTCGACAACAGCTCGTGCCACCGGCTGGTCAACAACTCGGGCGCCGACCAGCAGTCCGGCCAGGCCAAGGACTTCCACGTGCTGCAGTGCGGCGACCCGACCGGCACCGGGCAGGGCGGCCCGACGTACCAGTTCGACAACGAGTACGTGCCGACCGACCAGCGCCCGGCGTACCCGGCCGGCGTGGTGGCGATGGCCAACAGCGGCCCGAACACCAACGGCAGCCAGTTCTTCATCGTCTTCGGCGACACTATCCTGCCGGCGGACTACACGCTGTTCGGCACGGTGGTGCAGGGCCTGGACATCGCCAAGGACGTCGGCGCGGCCGGTGACGACGGGGCGTTCGCCAAAGACGCTGGTGGCGGCCACCCGAAGAAGAAGATCACGTTCACCACGGTGACGGTCGGCCCGGTGGCGTCCGCGTCCCCGTCCCACTCCTGACGGGCGGGGCGGCCCACCCGGCACTACCCTGATCCGACATGGACGGTTGGCGCCTGGTCGCCGCGGCGGCGGGTGCTCTGCTGGCGGCACCGCCGCCGGGTCCGGCCACCTCACCCACCCGGCCGGCGTACGCGCCCTGCCCGGTCGTACGCCCGGCGACGCCGGTACCGGCGCGACCGTCGCCACCACCGCGCGACCCGGACCGGCCGACCGTCGGCGGGGACGGGCTCGCCACGGCGGGGCTCACCGTGCCGCCGGGCGCCGCACCGCCCCCGGCGAACC
>JBKPCQ010000120.1:0-32193 GCA_046727455.1 Actinomycetota bacterium
TGTCCCGCGAGCGGATCCGGCAGATCGAGAAGATCACGCTGCTGAAGCTGCGCCACCCGTCCCGCGCGCAGCGGCTCGAAGCGTACGCCTGCTGACAAGCCGTCAGGACAGCCGCCGGGGCCCGCTGTCCGCCCGGGCCCCCGGCTGTCCGGTGTGGACGGTGGCATGCAGGACCGACACCCCGTCCGGCCGGGCCAGGACCGGCCGCAGGACCAGCCGCCGTACCTCCGGATGCGCGTCGATCAGCAGCCCCACCCGCAGCAGCAGGTCCCGCAGCGCGGCGACGTCGACCGGCGGCGCTCCCCCGTACCCGAACAGCAGCGGGGACAGCTTCGGTTCGCGGATGAGCGCGTCGGCGTCGAGGTCGGTGAGCGGCGCCGCCCGCCACGCCTGATCGCCGAGCAGGTCACCGGCGATCCCACCGAGGCCGAACCCGACCATCGGCCCGAACGACGGATCTTCCACCGCCTCGATCCGGCAGGACACGCCGGGCTGCACCATCGGCTGTACCACCACGTCCGCCTCCTCGCCGAACGTGTCGAGCAGCTCCGCCGCGGCCCGCTCCACCGACGCGGCGTCGGCCAGGTCCAGCCGTACCTCCCCCAGGTCGGCCCGGCCCTCGGCCAGCTTGACCACGACCGGGAAGCCGAAGCGGTACGCCGCGGCCATGGCCTCCTCCGGGTCGGCGACGGTCACCGACGGGACGACCTCGATGCCGTACCCGACCAGGGGATCGGGGGAGTCCACTGTGGATACATCGGGGATCCGGCCGGTCGGCGACCGCCGCCAGGCGGCGTACTGCGCCACCCGGCCCAGCGCCCGTACCCCCTCCTCGACCGTCGGGTATGCCGGCACCCCGGCCGGCGGCTCGTCGGCCAGTACCGTCGCGACCATCGGCTTGCCCAGCGGCTGCGCCAGTACCTCCGCGAACCCCGCCGACGCGAGCGACGGTGGCGGGGGCGCGCACGCCACCACGAGCGCGTCCACCTCGGGATCCTCGGCCGTGGCGCGCAATGCCTCGCCGAAGGCGGGCGGTGACGCCTCCGGGCCCACGTCGGCCCGCACCGTCACGGTCAGCCCCGCCGGCCCGCAGTCGCGGTCGGCGAGCGCGGCGAGCGCCGAGGAGTTGGTCACGATACCGACCCGGGTACCCCCGGGCAGCGGCTGGTGCGCGAGCAGCACGGCCACATCGAACATCTCGGTCACCGTGTCCACCCGGAGCACCCCACCGAACGGCGGCGCGGGCGTGGACGGCGCGACCGCCACGATCGGCTTGTCCCGGCCGAGCCGCCGGGCCAGCCGGGCGAACTTGCGCGGGTTGCCGAACGTCTCCAGGTACAGCAGGACCACGTCGGTGGCCGGGTCACCCTGCCAGTACTGGAGCAGGTCGTTGCCGGACACGTCGGCCCGGTTGCCGGCGGAGACGAACGTGGACAGCCCCAGCCCGCGCCGCCGGGCCGTGTCGAGCAGCGCGACGCCGAGCGCGCCGGACTGGCTGAAGAACCCGACCCGCCCGCGTGGCGGCAGCGCCGGGGCGAGCGTGGCGTTGAGCCGTACCGCCGGATCGGTGTTCGCGATCCCCAGGCAGTTCGGCCCGACCAGCCGGATGCCCGCCGCGCGTACCGCGTACAGCAGCTCCCGTTGCGCCTCCTCCCCGGCCGGCCCGGTCTCGGCGAAGCCCGACGACACCACGACCACCCCGGCCACCCCGGCGGCGGCGGCCGCGGTGACCGCGTCGAGGACGGCCGGGGCCGGTACCGCGATCACGGCCAGGTCGGCCGGCTGGGTCAGCCGTGAGCCGAAGTGGACAGGGTGTACCGGGCCGGTGAAGTCGGCCAGGTTGTGCAGCAGGGCCGCGCCGATGCCGGTGTCGTCGCGGCGCGCGCCGTAGACGGCTACCGCGCGCGGAGCGAGCAGTCGCGCGATCGAGCGCGCCTCCGTGGACTGCTCGCGACGGTACTGGACGGCCAGCGAGTCCTCGGTAGGCGCGATCGGGAACGTCAGGTGCACGACGCCCTCGGCGTACTCCCGCTGCACCCGGTACCCGGCGTCCGTGAAGACCCGCAGCATGGTGCCGTTCTCGGCGAGCACCTCGGCGACGAAGCGCCGGACGTCCGCCGCACGCGCCGCCGCCGCCAGGTGCTCCAGCAGCACCGACCCGATCCCCCGGCCCTGGTAGGCGTCCTCCACGACGAAAGCCACCTCGGCGTCGTCCGAGCCGGGGCCGAGCCGGTTGTAGCGGCCGACCGCGATCAGCTCACCGCCCGAGACCACCACCAGAGCCTCGCGGTCGTGGTGGTCGACGTGGACGAACCGGTACAGGTCACGGTCGGGAATCCGGGGGTACGGCGAGAAGTAGCGCAGGTACCGCGTCCGCACCGAGAGCCGCGAGTGCAGGTCGACGAGGTCGTCGGCGTCGTCCGGCCGGATCGGCCGGACCTGCACCGTGGACCCGTCCGCGAGCAGGACGTCCGCCGGTTCAGTCACGGGGGTCGTACGGGTCGAGGCCGTGCAGCGGGAACACCGCCTTACGGGTGGCGAGGATCGCCCGGTCCATCGCGTCGGCGGCGCCGTCCGGCTGCCACGGCGTCCAGCTCGCCGACCCGCCGTCGGTCAGCGAGGCCGGCACGTCGCGGCTGGGGCGGCGCCGGTGGGCCAGGTTCTGCCAGGCGTCCGGCGTGGGGGTGGCCGGGTCGAGAGGCTCGCCCGTGACGATCGCGAGCAGGTGCGCCCAGGCCCGCGGTACCACCTCCACCAGCGCGTACCCCCCACCGCCGGTGGCCACCCAGCGCCCCCCGCACAGCTCCTCCGCCAGGTCCCGCATCGCCAGGTAGCTCGCCCGCTGCCCGTCGACGGTCAACCGCAGGTCGGCCAGCGGGTCCAGCCGGTGCGCGTCGGCGCCGCACTGGCTGAACAACACCTGCGGCCGGAACGCGCGTAACACCGACGGCACCACCGCGTGGAACGCGCGCAGCCAGCCGGAGTCGCCGGTGCTGGGCGGCAGAGCCACATTGACGGCGCTCCCCTCGGCGCCCGGCCCGCCGGTCTCGTCGGGGAAGCCGGTGCCCGGGAACAGCGCCAGCGGCGTCTCGTGCAGGCTCACCGTCAGCACCCGTGGGTCACGGTAGAAGATCTCCTGCACGCCGTCGCCGTGGTGCACGTCGACGTCCACGTACGCGATCCGCTCGGCGCCCCGGTCGAGCAGCCGGGCGATGGCGATCGCCGGGTCGTTGTAGATGCAGAACCCGCTGGCCCGATCGGGCATCGCGTGGTGCAGGCCGCCGGCCACGTTGACCGCCCGGCGGGCCCGGCCGGACCAGACCTCCTCGGCGGCCGCGAGGGTCGCGCCGACGACGAGCGCGGACGCCTCGTGCATCCGGGGGAACACCGGATTGTCGGGGGTGTCCAGGCCGTAACCAGGACCCCCGGCCCGCACCGCGGCGATATAGCCCGCCCGGTGTACCCGCGACAGCGTCGCGTCGTCGGCCGGCTCGGGCTTGACCATGGTGACGCCGGGCCGGTTGAGCACCCCCAGCTCGCGGGCCAGCGCCATGGTCAGCTCGACCCGTACCGGATCGAGCGGGTGGTCGCCGAGGTTGTACCGCAGCAGCTCCTCGGTCCACACGACCGCTGTAGTCATGACCGGCCTATGGGCCGGGACGGGTCGGTTATCCAGTGGCTCCACGAACCGACGTAGAGGGCGGGCTCGGGTACCCCGGCCTGGGTCAGCGCGAGGATGGTGTTGGCGGCGGTGACGCCCGAGCCGCAATAGGCGCCGACCGGTCGGTCCGGTACCAGGCCGGCGGCCGCGAAGCGTTCCCGGAGCCGCGGCCCGGGCAGCAGGTGCCCGTCCGGCCCCATCAGCTCGGCGACCGGCAGGTTCACCGCGCCGGGAATGTGCCCGGCGACCGGGTCGATGGGCTCCTCCTCGCCCCGGTACCGGGTGGGGATCCGCGCGTCGAACAGCACTCCGGTGTGCGCGAACCGGGCGGCGCCGGCCGCGTCGAGGACCGGCATCTGCCCGGGCCGGACGGTGACGTCGCCGCGCGGCGGGGTGACGGTACCGGGCTCGACCGGCCGACCGGCGGCCTGCCAGGCGGCGAACCCGCCGTCCAGCACCCGTACCTCCCGATGTCCTGCCCAGCGCAGCGTCCACCAGAGCCGGGCCGCGGCCTGGCTCTCCCCGGCGTCGTAGGCGACCACGGCCCGGTCCTGGCGTACCCCCACCGCCCGCAGCGCCTCCTGCAGCGCCTGCGGATCGGGCAACGGATGCCGCCCGTCCGGACCCGGCTTGCCACTGAGGTCCACGTCGAGGTCGACGAACGCCGCGCCCGGGATGTGCCCGGCCTCGTAGTCCGCCCGCGTGGGCGGCCCGCCGAGCCGGAAGCGGACGTCCAGGACGGTCGGCGGCTGGCCCGAGGCCAGCACCTCGGCCAGTTCCGGCACGCTGATCAACGAGTCGGTCACCCGTCCAGTGTGTCCTACCCGCCAGGTAGCATCGACGCTCGGGAGGAACAACCCGTGAACGATCTGGTCGACACCACCGAGATGTACCTGCGCACCATCCTTGAACTGGAAGAGGAAGGGGTCATCCCGCTGCGTGCCCGGATCGCGGAGCGCCTGCACCAGAGCGGTCCCACGGTCAGCCAGACGGTCAACCGGATGGAGCGCGACGGGCTGTTGACCGTCGAGGGCGACCGGCACCTCCAGCTCACCCGGGCCGGCCGCGACTACGCCATCTCGGTGATGCGCAAGCACCGGCTGGCCGAGCTGCTCCTGGTCAACGTCATCGGGCTGCCCTACGAAGCGGCGCACGAGGAGGCGTGCCGCTGGGAGCACGTGATGAGCGAGGCGGTCGAGGCCAAGGTCTACGAGCTGCTGGGCCGGCCGACCCGCTCGCCGTACGGCAACCCGATCCCCGGCCTGGACAAGTTCGACGCCGAGGCGGGCGGCGAGGCCGACTGGGACAGCGAGCGCAACCTCGCGTTCCCCGGCCTGACCGGGGCGGTCGTCGTCCGCCGCATCTGCGAGAGCGTGCAGACCGAGTCCGAGGTGCTGCGCCAGCTCCACGCCGCCGGGGTCGACCCGGGCGCCACGGTCCTCGTCGCGCAGGAACGCGACGCGGTGGTCGTCGACCAGGCGGGCGAGCGGATCCGCCTGCCGCGCGAGGTCGCCTCCCGCGTCTTCGTCGCGGCGCGCTGAGTCAGCTGGCGCTCGCTCCGCTCGCGCGGCCCCGACGCTCCTCAGGCGCTGGCCTGGTCGACCTTCCTGGCCAAGGCGACCAGCTTGGGGATCAGGGCGGTGGCGTCGCCGGCCGGGGTGCCCGGCGGGGTGCGGTACCGCAGCAGCATCAGGCGCTGGTTGCCGGACAGCCAACCGATCTCGGCACCCGGACCCGCGCCGGTGGCCGACGGGGTCAGTGTCCGGCTGTACCCCACCTTGCCGAGGTCGCTGACGCTCGCCGCGCCCTTCGGTACCACGCTGGTGCCGAACACGCCGGTGTCGGCCTGCGTCGGGCTGACCGACAGCGCCAGGTCCGGCAACGGGGTGTCGACCCGGCGCAGTACGCAGGTGTACGTGTCGCCGCTGTTGCTCGCCGCCGACACCCCGAAGTCAACGCCGATGGCGGCGGTGACCTGCTCGAAGCTCAACAGCAAGCAGGCGCCGCCGGCTGCCTCGGCCGGCTCGCGGGTGGGCGACTCGGCGGGGTGGGCGCTGTGCGGTGCGTGGGGAGCGCCGGCCGCCGAGCCGGTGCAGGCGGTACCGGCGAGCAGCAGTGCGAGACCCACGGCGACCCCGCACACCCGACCGAGCACCGCCACACCCTACGGGCTGGCGAGCGCCGACTGGTAGCCGCTCCGACAAGCTCAGGCGGGTAGCTCGTCGACGATCCACCGGGCGATCTCCAGCGAGCTGGTCGCGGCCGGTGACGGGGCGTTGAGGACGTGTACCTGGCCGGGCCGGCGTACGAGCAGGAAGTCGTCGAGCAGGGCACCGTTCCGGCCGATCGCCTGCGCCCGTACCCCGGCCGGGGCGGGTACCAGGTCATCGGGGCGGATGGCCGGTACCAGCCGGGCGAGGTCGGCGGCGAACCGGCGCCTGGACAGCGAGCGGCGTACCTCGACGACGCCGGTGCGCAGGTGCCGGCGGGCCAGCCGCCACATGCCGGGGTACCCGGCGACCGAGGCGAGGTCGCGGGCGCTGAACCGGCGCCAGGTGTACCCCTCCCGGGCCATCGCCAGCACGGCGTTCGGCCCGGCATGGAGCGACCCGTCGATGCCCCGGGTCAGGTGTACCCCGAGGAACGGCAGCGCCGGGTCGGGTACCGGGTACACGAGCGTGCGCACGAGCGGCCGGCGCACGTGGTAGTACTCGCCCCGGAACGGGATGATCCGCACGTCGGCCGGGCGGCCGGCGAGCCGGTCGGAGTACAGGCCGGCACAGTTGATCACGAGGTCGCACGGCACGTCGCCGCCGTCGCGCGTGCGGACCACTCCGCCGTCGAGCCCGGTGACCTTTGCACCGAGGCGGATCTCGCCGCCGCTCTCCCGGACCAGTCCGGCCAGAACTTCGCAGACGGCCACGAAGTCGGTGATCCCGGTCGACTCAACGTGCAACGCGGCGAGACTGGCCACCTCCGGCTCGATCTCCCGCGCCTCGGCGGCTGAGATGAGCCGGGCCGGTACGCCGTTGGCTACCGCCCGCTCGGCGAGCGCGTGCAGCCGGGGCAGCTCGGCTTCGGCGGTCGCCACGATGAGCTTGCCGCAGACGTCGACGGGTACCCCGTGCTTCTGGCAGAACTCCACCATCGAGCGTGCCCCGGCCACGCACAGCCGGGCCCGGTCGCTGCCCGGGCGGTAGTAGATGCCCGAGTGGATCACACCGGAGTTGTGCCCGGTCTGGTGGGCCCCGACCCGGTCCTCCTTCTCCAGGACGGTGACCGTCGCGTGTGGACGGTCGAGCAGCAGTCGGTGGGCGACGGCGAGCCCGATGATCCCGCCTCCGACGATCACGTACCGGTTCATTCCTCGAAAGCTACCCGCCAGCGGATCGCGGGGCGGCGGATACCCACCGACAGGCCGGCCGCGCCCAGCGCGAGCAGGCCGGCGACGTAGAAGGCGGCGTCGTAGGCGCCCAGCCGGTCGTGGATCAGCCCGGCCCCGGCGGCGGCGGTCGCCGCGCCGATCTGGTGGGAGGCGAACACCCAGCCGAACACGACGGGCCCGGCGTCGCCGAACCGCTCCCGGCACAGGGCGATCGTCGGGGGTACCGTCGCGATCCAGTCCAGCCCGTAGAACAGCACGAACACGAGCATGTTCGGGTGCAGGCTGGCCGCTAGCAGGCCGGGCAGCACGAGCAGGGACAGCCCGCGCAGCCCGTAGTACATGCCGAGCAGCAGCCGCGAGTCGTACCGGTCGGTGAGCCAGCCCGACGCGATCGTGCCGACGATGTCGAACGCCCCCACCAGCGCGAGCAGATTCGCGGCCGTGGTCTGCGGCATGCCGTGGTCGTGTGCGGCCGGGATGAAATGCGTGCCGATGAGGCCGTTGGTGGTCGCCCCGCAGATCGCGAACGCGCCGGCCAGCAGCCAGAAGGTGCCGGTGCGGGACGCGTCGCGCAGCGCACCGAGCGCCCGCCGGGCGGCGCCCGTGCTGAGCGCCGGGACCGGGTCAGGTCCGACCGCACCGTAGGCGGTCGTGCCGACGTCGCGCGGATGGTCACGCAGGAACAGGTACACGAGGGGTACGACACAAAGGGCCGCAGCGCAGACGGTCAGCGCGGCCGCCCGCCAGCCGTACGCGTCGGTGAGCCCGGCGAGTACCGGCAGGAACGCGAGCTGCCCGGCCGCACCACCGGCGGTGAGCACCCCGGTCACCACGCCCCGGTGCTTGACGAACCACCGGCCGGTCACGGTCGCCACGAACGCCAGCGCCATGGATCCGGTACCGAGCCCGACCAGTACCCCCCAGCACAGCACGAGTTGCCAGCTCTCCCGCATGAACACGGTCAGCCCGCTCCCGGCGGCGACCAGGAGCAGCGCCACCGAGACCACCCGGCGCATGCCGAAGCGCTCCATCAGCGCGGCGGCGAACGGGGCGGTCAGCCCGAACAGGATCAGGTTCACCGAGACGGCGAGCGAGATGGTCCCGACCGACCAGCCGAACTCCTGGCGCAGCGGGTTGATGAGCACGCCCGGGGTGGCCCGGAATCCGGCCGCCCCCACGGTCGCCACGAACGCCACACCGGCCACGATCCAGGCCCGGTGCAGCCGTCTCCGTTCCCCGATCATCGTCACGCAACCATCCTGCGGGCCGCGACGGGTATCGACGAGTGGCCTGAGCGCCAACATGTGCAAGAATCCGGCCATGAGCACTCGGCATCGTATCGCGGTCCTCGCGCTGCCCGGCGTGGTCGCGCTCGACCTGGGGGTACCACCATCGGTCTTCTCCGCCGCCCGGGACGCGGCCGGCCACCGGTACTACGAGGTGCACGTCTGCACGCCGGGCGGCCTGCCGGTCCGCTCGGCCGCCGGCTTCTCGGCCGGGTCCGAGCACGGTCTCGAACTGCTCGACACGGCCGACAGCGTCGTCGTTCCGGGAGTGCACGGGCGGTCGCGCGCCCTGCACGGTACCCCCGACGTGCATGCCGCCCTGCGCGCGGCGCACGCCCGCGGCGCCCGGGTGATGTCGATCTGCACCGGCGCCTTCGTCCTCGCCGGGGCCGGCCTGCTCGACGACCGCCGGGCGACCACGCACTGGGCGCACGCCGAGCGCTTCCGGTCCCGGTACCCCCGCGTGAAGCTGGACCCCGACGTGCTGTTCGTCGACGACGGCGACATCCTGACCTCGGCCGGGATGGCCGCGGGCATCGACCTGTGTCTGCATGTCGTGCGCCGTGACCACGGTAGTGAGGTAGCCAACCGGGCGGCCCGCCGGTGCGTCGTCCCGCCCTGGCGGGACGGCGGGCAGTCGCAGTTCATCGAGCGGCCGGTACCCGAGCCGAGCGGCGCGACGACCGGCCCGACCCGGACCTGGGCGCTGGACCACCTGGCCGAGCCGGTGGACCTCGCCGCGCTGGCCGGGCACGCTCGGATGAGCGTCCGCACGTTCACCCGCCGGTTCCGCGAGGAGACCGGGATGAGCCCGGGCCGGTGGCTGCTGCGCCAGCGGGTCGAGCTGGCCCGCCGGCTGCTGGAAGGCAGCGACCTGTCGATCGACCGGGTCGCGGCGCGGTCCGGCCTCGGCACGGCGGCGTCGCTGCGCCAGCACCTGCACGCCGCCGTGGGGGTGTCACCGGGCGCGTACCGCCGGACCTTCCGGACCGTGGCGTGATGGACTTCACGCTCGACCCGCCGCTGACCCGGGAGCTGCGGGAGGAGATCGTCACGCTGTGGACGGACGTGTCCAACGCGGGCGGCGCCGTGGGCTTCGCGGGTGCCGTCGGTCGCGACGAGGTGTGGCCGCTGGCCGCGCGGGCCTTCGCCGGGGTCGACGAGGGGTACGACCACCTGCTTGTCGAGCAGGCCGAGGGCGGGCTCGCGGGCCTGCTGTTCTTCGTCAGCCACCGGTTCGCCCTGGCCGAGCACTGGCGGACGGTCCAGCGGCTCATGGTCCACCCGGCGCTGCAGGGCCGCGGGCACGGGGCGGCCCTGGTCCGCGAGGCGGCGGCAACCGCGCGCCGGCTCGGCTGGGAGGCACTCCATCTGACCGTTCGCGACGGTACCGGGCTGGAGCGCTTCTACATCGCCAACGGCTACCGGGAGGTGGGCCGGCTGCCCGGGGCGCTCCGGGTCGGGCCGGGCGACGACCGGGACGAGACCCATCTGTGGCTCGACCTGTAAGACTGGCGACCATGAGTGACGACCCGTACCTGTGGCTGGAGGACCTCGACGGCGAGGAGGCGGCGGTGTGGGTACGGGCCCGCAACGCCGAGACGCTGACCGGCGGCGACCGGGTCGAGCGGCTGCGCGACGACCTGCTCGCCGTCCTCGACTCCGAGGACCGGATCCCGTACCCGACGTGGCACGGCGGGCACCTGTACAACCTCTGGAAGGACCGTGCGCACCCGCGCGGGCTGTGGCGGCGGACCACCCCCGAGGAGTACCGCAAGGCCGAACCCGCGTGGCTGGTGCTCATCGACCTCGACGCGCTCGCCGAACGGGAAGGCGAGAACTGGATCTGGCAGGAGGCCACGTTCCTGCGCCCGGACGGCCAGCGGTGCCTGGTCGCGCTGTCCCGGGGCGGCTCAGATGCCGCCGTGGTACGCGAGTTCGACCTGGCCGAGCGGGCGTTCGTGGCGGACGGCTTCGAGCTGCCCGAGGCGAAGAACTCGGTGGCCTGGATCGACGCCGACCGGCTGTACGTGGGCACCGACTTCGGTCCCGGGTCGCTGACCACGTCGGGGTACCCCCGGTTGGTCAAGGAGTGGCGGCGCGGCACGCCGCTGTCCGACGCGACCCTCGTGTACTCGTGCCAGCCGAACGACGTCATCGCGCTCGCCACCCACGACCCGACCCCCGGGTACGAGCGCGACCTCTTGTTCCGCTGGCTGGACTTCTTCCGCGCCGAGGTGTACCTGCGGACGGACCACGGGCTCGTGCAGATACCGGCGCCGCCGGACGCCGACCTGGACACCCACCGGGAGTGGCTGCTCATGCGGCTGCGCTCGCCGTGGGCGGTGGGCGAGCGCGTGTTCATCGAGGGTACGGTGCTCGTCACCCGGTTCGACGACTTCGTGGCCGGCGGGCAGGACCTGGTACCGGTGTTCCTCCCCGACCGCCACACCGCGCTCAACTCTTACACCTGGACCCGCGACCACCTGATCCTGAGCACCCTGGCCGACGTGAAGAGCCGGCAGGAGGCGGTCCGCCCGCCCGGTCCCGCCCGGCCGCTCGTCCCCGGCTCGGCCAACTCGGCCGGCTCGGCCAACTCGGCCGGCTCGGCCAACTCGGCCAACTCGGCCGGCTCGGCCGGCTCGGCCGGCGAGTTCGACCACACCGAGGTCGTGGCGACCAACCCGGACCACAGCGACGAGTACCTGCTGACGTCGAGCGGTTTCACCCGGCCGACGACGCTGTGGTACGGGGAGGTCGGCGGCGAGCCGGAGGTGCTCAAGCGCGAGCCGGAGTTCTTCGACGCGACCGGCATCGAGGTGCGGCAGCACTTCGCGACCTCGGCCGACGGTACCGCGGTGCCGTACTTCGTCGTCGGGCGCCGGCTGGACGCGCCGGGGCCGACCCTGCTGGTCGGCTACGGCGGGTACGAGATCTCGCTCACGCCCGGGTACGACGGGATCATCGGGTGTGGCTGGCTGGCCGACGGCCACACCTACGCGGTGGCGAACATCCGGGGTGGCGGCGAGTACGGGCCGCGGTGGCACCGGGCGGCGCTGCGCGAGAACCGGCCGCGCGCCTTCGAGGACTTCGCCGCCGTGGCTTCCGATCTGGTGGCGCGCGGCATCACCACCCGGGCCCAGCTCGGTGCCCTGGGCGGCAGCAACGGCGGGCTGCTCATGGGGGTGATGCTGACCCGGTACCCCGAGCTGTTCGGCGCGATCGCCAGCCAGGTGCCGCTGATCGACATGAAGCGGTACCACCGGCTGCTGGCCGGGCAGTCGTGGATGGCCGAGTACGGCGACCCGGACGACGAGTCGGATTGGGAGTTCCTGCACGCGTACTCGCCGTACCACAACGTCCACAGTGGACGCGCGTACCCGCCCGCGCTGCTCGTCACGTCGACGCGCGACGACCGGGTACACCCGGGGCACGCCCGGAAGATGACGGCGTTGCTGCGCGAGCACGGGTACGACGTGAGCTACTACGAGAACATGGAGGGCGGCCACGGCGCCGCCGCCGACAACCGCCAGGCCGCCCTCAAGTGGGCGCTCATCCTGGACTTCTTCCGGCAGAAGCTGGTCATTTAGGGTCAGATGTGTACCACGGCGACGCGCCGGTCCTTCGGCTGTCCTGGCTCCTCAACCAGCTTGCTCAGGTCGTCGGGGTCACTCGTCAGCAGGACGACCGGACGGGCGACGCTCAGTGCGGTGGCGGCCACCACCGCATCGATGGCGCACCGGTGCCCGGACATTCCGGTCGAGCCAAGGAGTTCGCCGGCTCGGCGCCCGATGTCCGTCGTCACCGGCTGCACGGTGATCCGGGAGAGCACGCGGTGGACAGGCACATCCCGCGGGCCGCCGCGCAGCACTTCCGTCAGAGTGATGGCACTGACGAGTACCCGCGCGTCGCGCTCACGTGCGCTCTCTAGGAAGGCCCGCGCCCGCCGGTCTCCCGCTGCCAGCTTGACAAGCCCTTCGCAGTCCAGCACCAAGGTGCCGGGGACGACTACGAGGCGTCGGGCCACGAGCGCCTCGCGTCGGCCAGCAGTTCCTCCGGTACCGACCCGTGTTCGGCCTCGAGCGTCTTCGAGAGGTCGCCGAGGAGATCCCGCTCAAGCTGCCGAGCCACCGCCTCGGTCACGTAGTGGCTGAACTCACCCCGTCCGACCCGGCGTTGAACGGCAGCCGTCAGACCCTCGGGCATCGACACACTGACCTTGCGAGCGCGCCCCACGATGCGCGGGCGACGCTCGGGAACGGGCGGCGGGACGGGTTCGGCGCTCATGGAGTCCATGCTACCAGCGGTAGCATGGACTTTTCGGATTAATCAGACAGCCATGGAGCCGTTAGAGCGGAGGAGCCTCAGCCCGAACGGGTCGCAGCAAGGGCGCCTGCCCAGGATGTAGGCCCTGGGCAGGCGGGGCACGGACTACTTCTTCTTGCTTCTTCTTGCGCGGTTTCGACGGCGTCTGCGACAGCGCGCTCGCCACCGCAGCCTTGTCAGCCACAGACGACTTCGGGTTCGAAAGGACCCGACCGGCAGCCGACGCCGGATGTGGTGTCATGCAGGTCCAACTCGTGCAGGACACCACGTCCCTGCCGCAGCGAGCGCCCGACCTCGTACAAGGCCGGGCGTTCGCCGTCTCCTAGCCAATTCCTACGAGTGGCTTCGTCTCAGCTGCAGCCGCTGGTCGAGCCGCAGCCCTCGCAGACGTAGCAGCTACCGGCCGGCCGCATCTTGGTGCCGCAGGTGAAGCACAGCGGCGCGTCCGCGGCCTTGCCCTGTACCAGCTCCAGCAGCTCGGTCGAGGACCCGGCACGCTTCTCCGGCACCTTTTCCTCCGTCGGCTTCTGCTCCGCGGACCTGGTCCTGGTCTCGATCGGTGCCGACGCGGCCATCGCGGCGAGGTCCACGGAGGCGTCCCCGCCCGGCCCGCCCGCCGCTGCCTCGGCCTCCGCCTTCACCTGCGCCGCCCGCTCGGCCGCGGTGAAGATCCCCAGCTCGGAGCGGCGGTCGTAGGGCAGGAAGTCCAGCGCCAGCCGGCGGAAGATGTAGTCCATCACTGAGGCCGCCATCCGGATGTCCGGGTCGTCGGTCATGCCGGCCGGCTCGAAGCGCATGTTGGTGAACTTCGAGACGTAGGTTTCGAGCGGCACGCCGTACTGCAGGCCGATCGACACCGCGATGGAGAACGCGTCCATCACGCCGGCGAGCGTGGAGCCCTGCTTGGACATCTTGAGAAAGACCTCGCCCAGGCCGTCGTCCGGGTACGAGGAAGCGGTCAGGTAACCCTTGGCGCCGGCGACGGAGAACGACACCGTCTCCGACGGCCGCTTCTTCGGCAGCCGCTTGCGGATCGGCCGGTACTCGACCACCTTCTTCTCCACCACCGCCGGCTCGGCGGGGATGTTCTTGGGCAGTTCCTTCCTGGCGGCGGACAGCGGCTGGCCCACCTTGCAGTTGTCCCGGTAGATGGCCAGCGCCTTGAGCCCCAGCTTCCAGCCCTCGAAGTAGATCCGCTCGACGTCCTCGACGGTCGCCGACTCCGGCATGTTGACCGTCTTGGAGATCGCCCCGGAGATGAACGGCTGTACCGCGGCCATCATCCGCACGTGCCCCATCGGCGCGATCGACCGCTCGCCCATCGCGCAGTCGAAGACCGGGTAGTGCTCGGGCTTCAGGCCGGGCGCGTCCACGACGTGACCGTGCTCGGCGATGTGCTCGACGATCGCCTCGACCTGCTCCTCGGGGTAGCCGAGGGTGCGCAGGGCACGCGGTACCGTCTGGTTGACGATCTGCATGGAGCCGCCGCCCACCAGCTTCTTGAACTTGACCAGTGCCAGGTCGGGTTCGATGCCGGTGGTGTCGCAGTCCATCATCAGGCCGATCGTGCCGGTCGGCGCGAGTACCGAGGCCTGCGCGTTGCGCCACCCGTCCCGCTCGCCGATCTCGTTGCCCAGCCGCCACTGTGCGGCCGCCTCGGCCAGGATCGTCCGGGCGTTGGCGCCGCGGGCGTGGACCGCGTCGCAGGCCGCCGCGTGCTTGCGCATCACCCGCTGGTGGGCGCTGGCGTTGCGGGCGTACCCGTCGTATGCGCCCACCGCACCGGCCAGCTCGGCGGAGCGGCGGTAGGCGGTGCCGGTCATCAGGGAGGTGATGGCGGCGGCGAGCGAGCGCCCCTCGTCGGAGTCGTACGGCAGGCCGGAGGCCATCAGCAGCGCGCCGAGGTTGGCGTACCCGATGCCGAGCTGCCGGTAGGCGCGCGTGGTCGCCGCGATCTTCTCGGTCGGGAAGTCGGCGAAGCTGATCGAGATGTCCATCGCGGTGATCACGAACTCGGCCGACCGGACGAACCTCGCCACGTCGAACGAGCCGTCGGCGCCCAGGAACTTCAACAGGTTGAGCGAGGCCAGGTTGCACGACGAGTTGTCCAGGTGCATGTACTCCGAGCACGGGTTGGACGCGGTGATCCGGCCGGTCTCCGGGCAGGTGTGCCAGTCGTTGATGACGTCGTCGTACTGGATGCCCGGGTCGGCGCACTCCCACGCCGCCCGCGCCATCGCGCGGAACAGCTCGCGGGCGTCGACGGTCTCGGCGATCGAGCCGTCGAGCCGGGCCCGCAGCTCGAAGCTCCCGCCCTCCTCGACGGCCCGCATGAACTGGCCGGACACCCGGACCGAGTTGTTGGCGTTCTGGTACTGGACGCTGACGATGTCGGCGCCGCCGAGGTCCATGTCGAACCCGGCGTCGCGCAGCGCCCGGATCTTGTCCTCCTCCCGGGCCTTGGTCTCGATGAACTCCAGCACGTCCGGGTGGTCGACGTCGAGGATCACCATCTTGGCCGCCCGCCGGGTGGCCCCACCGGACTTGATGGTGCCGGCGCTGGCGTCCGCGCCGCGCATGAAACTGACCGGGCCGGACGCGGTGCCACCGCTGGACAGGAGCTCCTTCGCGGACCGGATGCGGGACAGGTTCACGCCGGACCCGGAGCCGCCCTTGAAGATCAGACCCTCTTCCTTGTACCAGTCGAGGATCGAGTCCATCGAATCGTCCACGGCCAGGATGAAGCAGTTGTGCACCCGGAGGTTGCCGGACAGGTACTCCCCGCTCTCGGTCTGGATGTCGTAGACCTCCATCGGGCCCAGGTCTTCGACCCGGGCGATCTCCAGCCGCTTGACCGGACCGGCCGCCCGGCCGGACAGCTCAAAGCCCGCCTCGAGCTTGCCGGTCTTGACCTCGTCGACGAATCCGATCTCGTCGGCGAAGATACGCCGGTCGCCGGCGTTCTGGATGCGTACCGACCAGCAGCCGTGGCGGTTCTCCCGGGCATCTGGCTTGAAGCCGACCCGGGCGAAGATCCCGAAGCGCAGCAGCAACGACTGGATGCCGCGTACCAGCCCTTCGGAGATCATGTCGACTGCCACCATCGTCGATGACCGCCGCCGGGAGACGTACCCCTCCGCCTGGAAGATGCTGCGCAGGTAACCGGCGACCACCGGCAGGGGCGCGGTGTACAGGTGCTCCGGCACGGTCATCTCCACGCCGCGCGCCCGCAGGCCCCAGCGCTCGACGAAGTCGCCGATGACGGCCTCTCCGTACAGGCGGGTACGCCGGCAGTCGAGTCTCGGATCCTGGGTCGACACGCGACTTTCATGGCGGTGCGCCGCCGGGAAGAGCGTGTCCAGGTGCCGGGTAACCCACGCAAGTTCGGCGTCGTTGACCGTCATCGCCTCGATCGTCAGCGACCGGTTGGTCCCGCTCTCGTACCGGCCGACGAACCCGTCCGACTGCAGCCACCCGGCCAGTGCGGCCTCGGCGTAGTCCTGTGCGTCGAACGCGGCCTCGCCGTACGCATCGCGCCTGTACCACTCCACCTTGTCGCCCACCCGCAACGTTCCGGCCGGCACGAACCGGCCGGTCCCCTCGCCGCTGCTCCTCCAGACCAGGTGATCGGCGGTGACGTCAAGGGTGTACCCGGCTTTGGTGTGCAGTCGGAGCACATCCTTCACGCCATTGGCCTTCACGGCGCGGATCGTGGTGAGCCCGTACGCGTCGTACACCTTGGTCCCTACGGCGTTCTCCTCGACCAACCTGCCGATCGGAACGAGACCGGCGGGGGTGCTGACCAGCGCGTCATACGGCTGGCACGCGGAGACCTGCTGGGGCGACGCCGTGCCCACGTTGAACCAGACCGGCGAGTTGAAGCTGAACACCTGGTGCAGCAGCATCCAGGTCAGCTCCTGCCCGAAGACCTCGGCGTCGGCCGGGCCGGCGAAGTATCCGCGCTCCTCGCCCGTGGCGCGGTACCTGTCCACCACCCGGTCGATGAGCTGGCGCAGGCTCCACTCCCGCTCGGGAGTGCCCACCGCGCCGCGGAAGTATTTCGTGGTCACGATGTTGGCCGCGTTGACGCTCCAGAAGTCCGGGAACTCCACGCCGCGCTGCTCGAAGTTGACCGATCCGTCCCGCCAGTTCATCATTACGACGTCACGGCGCTCCCAGGTCACCTCGTCGTACGGGTGGACGCCCCCGGTCGTCCACACCCGCTCGACGCGCAGACCGCTACCGGTCGTCGCCCGGCCGGAATCCTTGGCAGCAGCGTTCCTGACACGGCCACCCTTGGCACCACTCGAACCCGACGACGCGCCCACGGCCCCCGTCATCCCATCCCCCTTGTGTCTGCGACGTCCCCGCCGCCCCGAATGCGAACCACTGAACTTCCGAACCGTCAACCGGCTCGTACCGGAGTCGCCGGCGGCGCCCCGGCATCCCGTCCCGCCCGCAGCGTCGCGATCTCCCGCTCGAAGTCGGCCAGCGACTCGAACGAGCGGTACACGCTGGCGAACCGCAGGTATGCGACCTCGTCCAGGTCACGCAACGGCCCCAGGATCGCCAGGCCGACGTCGTGACTGGGTACCTCGGCCGCGCCCTTGGCCCGGACGGTCTCCTCGACCCGCTGCGCGAGCAGCGCGATGGCGTCGTCGTCGACGGGCCTGCCCTGGCACGCCTTGCGGACGCCGGCCACGATCTTCGCGCGGCTGAACGGTTCGGTGACCCCGCTGCGCTTGACCACGGCGAGGACCGCCTCCTCGACCGTGGTGAACCGCTTGCCGCACTCCGGGCAGGACCGCCGGCGGCGGATCAACTGACCGTCCTCGGCCTCCCGGGAGTCCACCACGCGAGAGTCGGGGTGGCGGCAGTACGGGCACCGCACCGTCCCCACCTCCTCTCGGATCGCCAGGAGCCCGCCGCCTCGCATGCACGCGGCAGGAGCCGGCGGATGAGCTCGGCGCTGCGGCTGGGTACGAGGCTGTGGAGAAGTCATCCCCAACCTGTGGATGACTTACACCCCTGTAACTACTAGATGTTGTGGTCGACGTTAGTCCGCGAACCAGGGACACGCAAGCTGAACCACCGAACGGGAGGCCGTGTCGCGGGCAATAACCCGAAGGGTGTCGACACGATCACCGACGGCGCGGAAGCGTGAGCCGTACCCCGACCGGCACCGTATATCCGGTGAGCCCGTTGAGCCGGCGGATCTCGTCGATCGTCGCGAACGGGTCGCCTCCCGGGGCATAGCGCGTGGCGATCGACCAGAGCGTGTCGCCGGACCTGACCACCACGGTGGGTGCCGGACCGGCCGGGTCGGCCGCCTGGCTGGCCGGCGCCGCGAGGAGCACGGCGACTCCGGCGAGCAGCAGCACCAGGAGTATCACCACGGCCCGGCCCCGCCGGGTCAGCCGGACGTGGGCTCGACGAGGTCTGTCCATCGCGACCCCTCCTCCTCGAACGGCAGTTCGATCGAACGGCCGTACGAGAGTGGTGTACCAGACGGGTACGACACTTTCCAGCGACACGACGCGCCGCGTCGTACAGATGTTTGAAGTTGTCGGAGGGCCGGGATACGGTCACTCACACAAAGTCGGGGAGGTTCCCCGCAAGACGACCGCGGCGCGTCGAGCGCCGGCCGACAAGGGGAGATGCCACGTGTCGACCGAGGATCGCACCAGAGCGCGGCGCGCCGACGACGGCAGCGGGCGCGGAAACGAACAGCAACGGCGGCGGGAGTCCGCGCCGGCCGGCCAACGGCGCGAGCCGCCCGCCGGCCAACGACGCGAGCCGGGCGGGCGGCGGGCGGCGACCCGGTCGGGCCCGGCGCAGTTGCGCCCGGTCTCGTCCGTGGCGTCCGGGCCGCCGGAGCTGCCCGACGAGGAGTTGACCGCCCGGCAGCGGCGGATCCTGACGTTCATCCGCGGCTGGGTGGGCGAGCACGGCTATCCGCCGAGTGTCCGTGAGATCGGCGAGGCGGTCGGCCTGGTCTCCCCGTCGAGCGTCGCTTACCAGCTCAAGGAGCTGGAGAAGAAGGGCTACCTGCGCCGCGATCCCAACCGCCCGCGCGCCGTGGACGTCCGGTCGCCGAGCGACCTGACCCCCGATGAGGACGAGGCACTGCGCGCGGCCCGGCCGACCCCGGCCTACGTCCCGCTGCTCGGGCGCATCGCGGCCGGCGGTCCGATCCTCGCCGAACAGTCGGTGGAGGACGTCTTCCCGCTGCCCCGGGAGCTGGTCGGCGAGGGCACCCTGTTCACCCTCCAGGTCAAGGGCGACTCGATGCTGGAGGCGGCGATCTGCGACGGCGACTGGGTGGTGGTACGGCAGCAGCCGACCGCGAACACCGGCGAGATCGTCGCCGCGATGATCGAGGGCGAGGCGACGGTGAAGACATACCGGCACCGCGACGGTCACGTCTGGCTCATGCCGCAAAACCCGGCGTTCGACCCGATTCCTGGCGACGAGGCCACGATCCTCGGCCGGGTGGTCGCCGTTCTGCGCCGGATCTGAGCAGGCGCGGCAGGCGACCGGTGACGGCGCGACCCGGTCGGGCAGCGGCGTCCGCGGCGGCGCGGCGTCCGCGGGGGTCGGCTACGCGCGTGGCACGGTGTCGGCACGCGCGTGGCACGGTGTCGGCACGCGCGTGGCACGGTGTCGGCACGCGCGTGGCACGGTGTCGGCACGCGCGTGGCACGGTGTCGGCACGCGCGTGGCACGGTGTCGGCACGCGCGTCGCGCGGTGCCGGCTAGGAGTCGAGGATGTCGCCGAAGCCCTCGTGCTGGTCCGGGTAGCCGCGCCGGCCCGGGTCGTCGGTGTCCCGGCCGCCGCGCCGGGTACCCCCTGGCCGGTGCGAACGGGCGATCCCCCGGTTGGTGCGCCGCCCGATGCCCGGCGGCGCCACACCAGGTGGTGTCGAACCCGGCGCGGCCGGTCCCGGGTACCGGTCAGTCGTGTCAGGAGGTGGGTACGGCCCGGCGGAGCCGTAGTGGGGGTCCGGGTACTCGTACCGGTCGCCGTACCGCTCCCGCCGGCCGCCGCGCATCTCGGCCATGGCGGCGGTCGGGCCGTTCAGTACATCCGCGTCGTCGTCGGGTGGCGGCCGGCGCCGGGCCTCAGCGGCATTGCGGCGCGCCTGGCGGATACCGATCACGCCACCGATGACCATCAGCAGGCCGAGCACCCCCACGGCGCCGACGATGCGCAGCATGTCCTGGAGGCTCAGCTTGTCGAACCAGGTCCGGGTGTCACCCTTGGCGGCGATCCCGGGCGCGGCCGGAGTCGGCTTGGCCGGCGCGGGCGGCGGGCTCGCCCGGTACCTGAGGATCTGAGTCGCGACGCCCTCCTCGCGGTTCAGGTCGGAGACGGTGAGGAAGTTCGTCCCGTCCCGGGCGTAGGCGATCGCCGAGCCCTGCGGCTCGTTCGGTAGCGGAGTGATCTTCGGGGTACCGGCCGTGATCGCGCCCACCACGTCGCCGTTCGTGACGCTCCACTCGTACGCGTCGGAGAAGGTACGGATGGCCACGTGCTTGCCATCGGGCGAGGTCGCCGCGCCGGTCACCCGGGTCATCCCGATCTTGCCCAGCTTGTTCTCGGTGCCGGTGTCCTGCGGGGTGAAGTCACCCGCGTGCTTGAGCTGGACCGCGTGCCCCGAGTCGAGCGGCCCGGACGGGACGTAGATGCCGGCCGCGCCCCGGGGGTTGTCGGTGATGATGACCGGCGTGCCGTTGCCGCTGACCAACAACGCCTGGGCCGACTGCGGCCGGTCGGGGTAGCTGAGCCGGTACAGGGTGGCGCGGCCGTCCGTCGTCAGCTTCCACACGCCGACGTTGGGGCGGGTCGGGTTGGTGGGATCGTCCCCGGTGTCCGCCACCCAGTACGTGCCGTCCGCCGCGATCTGGAGGTCCTGCGGGTCGCGCGGGCCCCGGTCGGCGCTGTACGCCAGCGTCCGGCCGGTACGCTTGCACCCCGCGTCGAGCAGGTACACCTTGACGTTGATTCCGGGGTTGGCCTTGACCGCGACGGCGTACCCGTTGGCGGTGACGGCCAGCCCGGTGATCCAGCCCAGCTCCTTGTCGATGGTGCACACCGAGGTGCCGGGGCTCGGCGACGGGAGCGGTACCGGGGCCGCCGACGCTGCGGTCGCCGGTAGCGCCACGGTCGCCGCGAGGAGAACGGTGCCCATCGCGGCGGTGACCGCCCACGCCCAACGTCGCATGCCGCACAGTCTCCCAGAGCAACATGGGAGTCGGGTGTCCGCCCTGTTCCCGTCACCCGCCGGGCGGCGGGGCGGTCAGCGCCCGGCCCGCGTCTCCGCCACGGCATACGGGGAAAGCTCCGCGGCCAACGCCTCGTCGACCCGTGCCCGTACCAGCGTCCCCCGCTCCTGGTGCTCCGTGGTGACCACCTCACCCCGGCGGTGTACCCGCGCCACCAAGTCCCCCCGGTCGTACGGCACCAGCGCGACCACCTCGACCGCCGGCCGGGGCAGCCGCGTCTCGATGGCCTCGGCCAGCGCGGCGATGCCCACGCCGGTCCGGGCCGAGCACGGTACCGCGTCGGGCCACATGCGCTTGAGCCGCAGGACGGTCTCCTCGTCGGCCGCGTCGATCTTGTTGATCACCAGCAGCTCCGGCACCCGCTCGGCGCCGACCTCGGCGAGCACCTCCCGGACCGCGCGGACCTGCTCCTCCGGGTCGGCGTGCGCGCCGTCCACGACGTGTACCACCAGGTCGGCCTCGGCGACCTCCTCCAGCGTCGAACGGAACGCATCGACGAGCTGGTGCGGCAGGTGTCGGACGAACCCGACGGTGTCGGACAGGGTGTAGACGCGGCCTTCGGCGGTACGCGCCCGGCGGGTGGTCGGGTCCAGCGTGGCGAACAGCGCGTTCTCCACGAGTACCCCGGCTCCGGTCAGCCGGTTGAGCAGGCTGGACTTGCCGGCGTTGGTGTAACCGGTGATCGCGACGGCCGGTACCGCGTTGCGCCGCCGACCGGACCGCTTGGTGGCGCGGACCACGCGCATCGCCTCGATCTCACGCTTGAGCTTGGCGATGCGGGTGCGGATCCGGCGCCGGTCGGTCTCCAGCTTGGTCTCGCCCGGACCGCGCAGGCCCACGCCCCCGCCGGCACCGCCGCCACGGCCGCTGCCGCCGGTCTGCCGGGACAGCGCCTCACCCCACCCGCGCAGGCGTGGCAGGAAGTACTGGAGCTGGGCCAGCTCCACCTGGGCCTTGCCCTCCTTGCTCCGGGCGTGCTGGGCGAAGATGTCCAGGATCAGCGCGGTCCGGTCGATGACCTTGACCTTCGTCTGCTGCTCCAGCGTACGGAGCTGGCCCGGGGACAGCTCCCCGTCGCAGATCACCGTGTCCGCCCCGGTGTCGACGACCACGTCGCGCAGCTCGGCGACCTTACCGCGGCCGATGAAGGTGGCGGCGTCCGGCCGGCCGCGCCGCTGGATCAGCCCTTCCAGGACCTGGGAGCCGGCGGTCTCGGCGAGCGCGGCCAGCTCGGCCAGCGAGTTCTCGGCGTCGGCCGCCGTGCCCTCGGTCCACACGCCGACCAGGACCACCCGCTCCAGGCGGAGTTGGCGGTACTCGACCTCGGTGATGTCGGCCAGCTCGGTGGACAGGCCGGCGACGCGCCGCAGGGCGTACCGTTCTTCGAGGTCGAGATCGATGTCGCCGGAACGGTCCGGCGCGGAGAATGCTTCAGTCATGTTGCTTCGATCGTGACACGCGGGCCCCACCCGGCGCACCACCATTCCGGCGCGCCGCACAACAGCCCGGCACACCGCCGTCGAGAGGAACACCATTGAGCAGCAGAGCCATCCCCAGCGCCGGGTTCTCGATCACCATCCGGGTCGCCGCGCCCGCCGACGCGTCCGCCATCGGCCGGCTGACCACCTGCGTGGGCGAGGCCGGCGCGATCGTGACGGCCCTCGACGTGGTCGACTCCGACCACCTCAGCGTGCTCGTCGACGTCACCTGCGACACCGCCGACGCGGACCACGCCAACCAGGTGGTCGACGGGCTGGGGGCGCTGCCCGGGGTGGAGGTCCGCAAGGTCTCCGACCGGACGTTCCTGCTCCACCTCGGTGGCAAGATCGAGATCACTCCGCGGGTGGCGCTGCGCACCCGCGACGAGCTGTCCCGGGCGTACACGCCCGGGGTGGCGCGGGTGTGCCTGGCGATCGCGGAGAACCCCGACGACGCCCGCCGGCTGACCATCAAGCGCAACACGGTCGCGGTGGTGACGGACGGCTCGGCAGTGCTCGGCCTGGGCAACCTCGGCCCGGCCGCCGCGCTGCCGGTGATGGAGGGCAAGGCGGCGCTGTTCAAGCGGTTCGGTGGGGTGGACGCATGGCCGGTGGTGCTGGACACGCAGGACACCGAGGAGATCATCAAGATCGTGACGGCGATCGCCCCGGGGTACGGCGGGATCAACCTGGAGGACATCGCGGCGCCGCGGTGCTTCGAGATCGAGGCGCGGCTGCGGGAGCGCCTGGACATTCCGGTGTTCCATGACGACCAGCACGGCACGGCGATCGTGGTGCTGGCCGCGCTGACCAACGCGCTGCGCGTGGTGGGCAAGGAGCTGGGGGCGGTGCGGGTGGTCGTCTCCGGGGCCGGAGCCGCCGGTACCGCCATCATGAAGCTCCTGCTCCGCCAGGGCGTCGGCGACGTGATCCCGTACGACCGGTACGGCGCGATCCACCGCGGCATGCCGGACCTCGGCCCGTCGTGGCGCTGGCTCGCTGAGCACACCAACCGGGACAACTACGCCGGCGACCTGCCCGGGGCGCTGCGCGGCGCCGACGTGTTCATCGGCGTCAGCGCGCCCAACCTGCTCACCGGCGACGACATCGCCGGAATGGCCAAGGACGCGGTGGTCTTCGCGCTCGCCAACCCGGACCCGGAGGTCGACCCGCGCGCCGCCCGGCAGCACGCAGCCGTGGTGGCGACCGGCCGGTCCGACCAGCCGAACCAGATCAACAACGTGCTCGCGTTCCCCGGCATATTCCGGGGCATGCTCGACGCGCAGGCCCGGCGGTTCACCGAGGAGATGGCGCTGGCCGCGGCGCACGCGATCGCCGACGTGGTGGGCGCCGACAAGATCAATCCGTCGGTCATCGTCCCCAGCGTCTTCGACGGCCGCGTCGCGCCCGCCGTGGCCGCCGCGGTCAGGGGTACCGTCCCGGGCCGCCTCGACCACGCCGAGCCCGAGCCCTCTCCTACAGGATGACCTCGCCCGTCGCCACGATCACGGCCGGGCCGCTCAGGATGCACCGGTCGGCGGCGATGACCACGGTGAGCCGGCCGCCGGGCAGGTCGACCGCGACGGTACCGACCGGGAGCCTCATGTCGCGGACCGTGACCGCGGCGACCGCGCAGGCCCCGGAGCCGCAGGACAGCGTCTCGCCGACCCCGCGCTCGTAGACCCGGACCCGGACGTGCGCGTCGAGGTCGGCATGGTCCAGCGGCCCGACCGGCGCGACGAACTCGACGTTCGCGCCCTCGGGGAACAGCGCCGGGTCGATTCCGGGCGCGACGCTCAGGTCGAGGTCGGCCACGTCATCCACCGGGCAGACGAGATGCGGGTTGCCGATCGTCACCGACGCGCCGGGAAACTCCCGCCCCGACCGGCGGTGCCGGGCCCGGGACGGCGGTCCGAACACCGGCTTCGGCATCTCGACGGTGATCGAGTCCTGGCCGACCAGCGCGAGCACCGGTCCCGAGCGGGTGGCCACCGGGAACGCCGCCGCGTCGACCAACCCGGTGTCGGTGAGGTACCGGGCGAAGACCCGGATCCCGTTGCCGCACATCTCGGACAGCGAGCCGTCGGCGTTGTGGTAGTCCATGAACCAGGCGGCCTCGCCGGCCAGGTGTACCGCGTCCGGGTGCTTCGCCGACCGCACCACCCGCAGGACGCCGTCGCCGCCGATCCCGAACCGCCGGTCGCACAGCGCCCGGACCAGCTCCGGAGTGACGTCGAGAGCACCGTCCGGGTCGGGCAGCAGGACGAAGTCGTTGCCGGTGCCGTGGCCCTTGGCGAAGCGCATGGCGCCTATTCTGCCCGTCGGATCGCCATGGCGAGCAGATCGGGTGCGGCGCCGTCCAGCCAGTGGATCCTCGGGTCGCGCCGGAACCAGGAGCGCTGGCGCCGCACGAAGCGCCGGGTCGCCCGTACCGTGTCCGCCGCCACCCGCTCCTCCGGGCACTCCCCCGCGAGGTACCGCAGGACCTGCTGGTACCCGAGGGCGCGGCTGGCGGTGCGCCCCTCCCGCAGGCCGGCGGCGGCCAACCGGCGCACCTCGTCGACGAACCCGAGGTCCCACATGCGCCGGACGCGCCGTGCGATCCGCTCGTCCAGCACGGCCGTGTCGAGATCGACACCGATCTGCACAGACATGTAGTACGGCGTCGGATCGGGCAGCGTGGCGGTGAACCCACGCCCGGTCAGCTCGACGACCTCCAAGGCGCGGACGATACGGCGACCGTTGGAGGGCAGGATGCCGGCGGCGGCGCCCGGGTCGACCGCCGCCAACCGGGCGTGCAGCGCACCGGGCCCCACCCGGGCCAGCTCCGCCTCGAGGGCGGTCCGCAGCGTGGCGTCGGTACCGGGGAACTCGAAGCGCTCCAGCACGGCCCGCAGGTACAGGCCGGACCCGCCGACCAGCAGCGGTACCCGGCCCCGGGCGAGGATGCCGTCGATCGCGGCCCGCGCGCGGTGCTGGTACTCGGCCACACTCGCCGGCTCCGTGACGTCCCAGATGTCGATGACGTGGTGCGGTACGCCTTCCCGTTCCGCCACGGTGAGCTTGGCGGTGCCGATGTCCATGCCCCGGTACAGCTGCATCGAGTCGGCGTTGACCACCTCGCCGCCCAGCTCGTGCGCGAGGGCCAGGCTCAGCGCGGACTTGCCGGCCGCCGTCGGTCCGACCACCGCGATCACGGTCACCGGGGCTCCCAGAAGGCCACGGTGTACTGCACTCCATAGGGCGCGTCGTCGTAGAGGACCTCGCCGCTCATCGAGGCGGCGGCCCCGGCTCCGGCGAGGACCTGCCAGGCGGCCCGGCCGGCGACCATCAGCTCGTCGGCCAGGGCCGGGTCGAGGGCCAGCAGCGCGGCCGGGTCGGCCTCGACCAGCGCCTTGGTGACGGTGGTGTCGAACGGCTCCGCGCGCGGATCCAGGTACCCTGGCGCCTTCCCGGTCCGGCACGCGGACCCGTCACCCATCACCAACAGGGCGACCCGACCGGTCCGGGTCAGCTCCTCCCCCAACCGCGCACACTCGGCCGGCCGCGCCGATCCGGCCACGGTGATCACCCTCCCCGGCTGCGCCGGGCGCAGCAGCCAGACCCCGACCGCGACGCTGAGCGGCAGTCCCGGCGGGCCGTCGGGCAGTCCCCAGGGCGTGCGGGAGACCCGGTAGGGGGCGGAGAATTCATGGGTGTGCTCCGCCGTGCCCACGACGCAGACGGTGTCGGGCACGGTGGACAGCAGGCGGGCGACCACGTCGTCGCAGGTGGTGCGAAGGTCGTGGGCCTCGCCGGGCGCGATCTCCGGGAAGATCAGCGGCGGGTGCGGGCAGACCGCGGCGGCGAGGAGTGGCACGGATCAACCGTAACCGGGCGGCCTGCTCCGCCCCCCACCGGTCGTCAGGACACCGTATGGTCACGGTCGGCCCGGGGCGCTCGACGCGGAGGGGGGCCGACCTGTGAGAATGCCGGAAGCACCACACACTGTGCTTTGGCGGGGACGTCCGGGGACGCCCGGATGACTCCGGAGACGCGAGGATGGGCGCGAAATGACCAGCGACTGGACGGCCTTTGGTCGGGTGGATGAGGACGGCACCGTTTACGTCAAGACCGCCGCGGGCGAGCGGGTGGTCGGGTCGTGGCAGGCCGGTACCCCCGAAGAGGGCCTGGCCCACTTCGCGCGCCGGTTCGACGGTGTGGTGACCGAGGTCAACCTGATCGAGACCCGCCTGTCCACCGGTGCCGGCGACGCCGCCCACGCCCTGGCCCGGGTAAAGGAGCTGCGCACCGAGCTGGAGGAGCCCCACTTCGTCGGGGACATCGACGGGCTCGCGGAGCGGCTGGACAAGCTCGCGCTGGCCGCCGAGGCGAAGGTCAGCGAGGTGCACGCCGCCCGCGCCGCCGCCCGCGCCGAGGCGGTCGCCCGCAAGACCGCGCTGGTCGAGGAGGCCGAAGGGCTCGCCGCCGAGTCGACGAGCTGGAAGGCCGCGGGCGACCGGTTCAAGGAGATCCTGGAGGAGTGGAAGACGATCCGGGGCGTCGACCGCAAGACCGACGGGGAGCTGTGGAAGCGGTACGCCACCGCGCGTGACATGTTCGCCCGGCGCCGCGGTGCGCACTTCGCCACCCTGGACGCCTCCCGTAAGCAGGCCCAGGCACAGAAGGAGGCGCTGGTCACCGCGGCCGAGGAGCTGTCCACGTCCACCGAGTGGGCGGCGACGGCGGCGCGGCTCAAGGAACTGATGTCGGAGTGGAAGGCGGCGCCTCGCGCCTCGAAGGAGGTCGAGCAGCGGCTGTGGGAACGGTTCCGGGCCGCGCAGGACGCCTTCTTCGCCCGCCGCAGTGAGGTGTTCACCGCCCGTGACTCGGAACAAAGGGCGGCCCTGGACAAGCGCCAGGAACTGCTCGCCCAGGCCGAGGCCCTGGACATCGACAGCGACCCGCGGGCGGCGCAGGCCCGGCTGCGGGAGATCCAGGCGCAGTGGCACGACGCCGGCCGGGTGGGTCGCGACGTGTCGAGCGGCCTCGACCGCCGGCTGCGGGCGGTGGAAGAGCGGGTACGCGCCGCGATGGACGTGGCCTGGCGGCGGACCACGCCGTCGGACAACCCGTTGCTGGCACAGATGCGCGAGCAGGTGGCCGAGGCGGAGGCGCGACTGGCGCGCGCCCGCGCGGCCGGTGACCCCAAGAGGATCCGCGAGGCCGAGCAGGCGCTGGCCTCGAAGCGGCAGTTCCTCCAACTAGCTGAGCAAACCGGATGAAACACCACATAGAGATCTGGGCGTCCCGCCGCGGTGGGGCGCCCTGATCATTTTCTGGTACCGGGCATCCCCAGCAGGACTCCGCGCGGCTTGTCGTAGGTGTCCCCGGCCCGGGTGCGGCGGTGGGCGACGAGCGGCCCGTCGGCGTTGAGATGGTGCGGGGCGGCGTAGGTGATCGTGGTGTGGACGACGTCGCCGGGCCGCACGTCCGCGTCGCCGGTCGCGAAGTGCACGAGGCGGCCGTCGCGCGCGCGGCCGGACATCCGGCCGGTACGGGCGTCCTTGCGGCCCTCGCCGATCGCGACCAGTACCTCCACGGTCCGCCCGACGAGCTTCTTGTTCTCCTCCCACGTGAGGTCTTCGAGCGCCGCCACCAGCCGGTCGTACCGGTCCTGCACGACCTCCTTGGGCACCTGCCCGTCCAGTTCCGCCGCGGGGGTGCCCGGACGCTTCGAGTACTGGAAGGTGAACGCCCCGGCGAACCGGGCCTGCCGGACGACGTTCAACGTCTCTTGGAAGTCGGCCTCCGTCTCGCCCGGGAAGCCGACGATGATGTCCGTGGTGATCGCCGCGTCCGGCATGGCGGTCCGGACCTTGCCGATGATCCCCAGGTACCGGTCCTGCCGGTAGCTGCGCCGCATCGCCTTCAGAACCGCGTCGGAGCCGGACTGCAGCGGCATGTGCAACTGGTGGCAGACGTTGGGCGTCCCGGCCATCGCGGCGATCACGTCGTCGGTGAAGTCCTTCGGGTGTGGGCTGGTGAACCGTACCCGCTCCAGGCCCTCGATCCCGCCGCACGCGCGCAGCAGCTTCCCGAAGGCGTACCGGTCGCCGAACGCGACCCCGTACGAGTTGACGTTCTGGCCGAGCAGGGTGACCTCCAGGACGCCGTCGGCGACCAGCGCCTCGACCTCGGCGAGGATCTCCCCCGGCCGGCGGTCCTTCTCCTTGCCACGCAGGGCCGGCACGATGCAGAACGTGCAGGTGTTGTTGCAGCCCACCGAGATGGACACCCAGCCCGCGTAGGCCGACTCCCGGTGGGTCGGCAGCGTGGACGGGAAGACCTCCAGCGACTCCAGGATCTCCACCTGGGCCTCGGCGTTGTGCCGGGCGCGTTCGAGCAGGGCCGGCAGGGAGCCGATGTTGTGGGTGCCGAAAACCACGTCGACCCACGGGGCGCGGCGGACGATCTCGCCCCGGTCCTTCTGCGCGAGGCACCCGCCGACCGCGATCTGCATGTCCGGCTGGGACTGCTTGGTGGGACGCAGGTGACCGAGGTTGCCGTAGAGCCGGTTGTCGGCGTTCTCCCGGACCGCGCAGGTGTTGAAGACCACCACGTCGGGGGTACCGTCGTCGGCCGCGCGGACGTAGCCGGCATGCTCCAGCAACCCGGAGATCCGCTCCGAGTCGTGGGCGTTCATCTGGCAGCCGTACGTCACGACCTTGAAGCTCCTCGGCACCCCACCAGGGTAGCTGTGCCGAGTTGGGTACCGTGGCGAGCATGTGCCGCAGCATCAAGACGCTCCGCCCGCCGTACCAGGCCGTGGTCACCGATGCGGACGTGCGCGCCGCAGCCCTCCAGTACGTCCGGAAGATCTCGGGCTTCCGGGCGCCGGCCACCCACAACGCGGAGGCGTTCGACGCGGCGGTCGAGGCGGTGGCAGCGGCCACTCAGGACCTCCTCGACAGCCTGGTGATCAGCGGGCGATCTCGGTCACCCGGGACTCTCTGACCACGGTGACCCGGATCTGGCCCGGGTAGGTCAGCTCCTCCTCGATCTGCTTGGCCACGTCGCGGGCGAGGACGGCGGCGCCGATGTCGTCGACGTCGTCCGGCTTGACCATCACCCGGATCTCCCGGCCGGCCTGCATCGCGAAGACCTTCTCCACGCCGGGTTTCCCGCCGGCGATCTCCTCGATCCGCTCCAGCCGCTTGACGTACGCCTCCAGGCTCTCCCGCCGGGCGCCCGGCCGGCCGCCGGAGCAGGCGTCCGAGGCCTGGGTCAGCACCGCCTCGATGGTCTGCGGCGGTACCTCGTTGTGGTGCGCCTCGATCGCGTGCACGACCTCATCCGCTTCGCCGTACTTGCGGGCCAGGTCGGCGCCGATGAGCGCGTGGCTGCCCTCGACCTCGTGGGTCAGCGCCTTGCCGATGTCGTGGAGAAAGGCGCACCGCTTGATCAAGGCGGTATCCAGCCCGAGCTCGGCGGCCATGACCCCGGCGATGTGCGCGGTCTCCACCAGGTGCTTGAGGACGTTCTGCCCGTAGCTGGTGCGGTACCGTAGCCGGCCGAGCAGGGTGATCAGCTCCGGGTGCAGGTCGGTGATCCCGACCTCCACGAGCGCGTCCTCCGCCGCGCGCAGGCACAGCCGCTCGACCTCCTGCTTGGCGAGGTCGAAGACCTCCTCGATCCGGTGCGGATGGATCCGCCCGTCGAGGATCAGCTTCTCCAGGGTCAGCCGGCCGATCTCCCGGCGTACCGGATCGAAGCAGGACAGCAGTACCGCCTCCGGCGTGTCGTCGATGATCAGGTTGACCCCGGTCACCGACTCGTACGCCCGGATGTTGCGGCCCTCCCGGCCGATGATCCGGCCCTTCATCTCGTCGCCGGGCAGGTGCAGCACGCTGACCACGCTCTCGGCGGTCTGCTCGCTCGCCACCCGCTGGATCGCGTCCACGACGATGTGCCGGGCCCGCTGGTCGGCGGTGGCCCGCGCATCCGTCTCGATGTCCCGGACGAGCAGCGCCGCTTCGCGCTTCGCCTGCATCTCGATCATCTCGATCAGCTCCTGGCGGGCCGCGTCGGCGGTCAGCCCCGCGATGCGCTCCAGCTCGCGCCGGCGATCCTCCTCCAGCTCGGCCAGGGCCAGCTCCCGGACGCCCACGGCGGATTCCCGGTCGGCCAGATCGACCTCCGCGCCGCTGATCCGGCGGTCCCGCTCGGCCAGCCGTTCCGCCTCCTCGGCCAGCAGCCGCTCCCGCTCATCGAGGCGCTGCTGGCGGCGCTCGGCGTCGGCGGACTGCTCGCGGGCGGTCGCGGTGAGCATCGCGATCTCCCGCTCGCCCGTCCGGCGGGCGGTCAGCCGGGCCTGCTCAGCGTCCTGCTCGGCCTGCCGGTGGGCCCGATCGAGGATGGTGTCGGCCTCCGTATGGGCGGCGGCCAGGACCCGCTGCGCCTCGGCCCGGGCCGAGGTCGCCTCGGCCTTCGCGGCCGCCGCCTCGGTTCGGGCCGTAGTGGCCAGCGCGCGGGCCGTGTCAGCGGCCGATGTGGCCTCGTCGGCGGCATCCCGCAGCGCGGCGAGGGACTGCTCCTGGCGGTCCTTCTCGGCGAGGAACGTGGGGTCGGCGGGCTCCCTGGACTGCGCCCGGCGTAGCGGCCGTACCGTCCTCATCACAAAGGCGAGGCCGACCGCGACCAGCCCCGCAAGGATCACGACCACGCCCACCAGGAGCATGACCAGGGCTTGCACGGCCGCCTCCCTTTCCCGCTCGTCCGACGGAGGAGACGTCCGGTCCATGGGTAGAGCGATGCACACCCGACGTCATCTCTGACGCCGAGTCACACCCCCTGTTGTCAACGCCCTGACGCTGGGTCGACCTGAACGCTGATCTTCCCCTGTGTGGCCCGTTAATGTTGTCGTACTGTTATGCGATCTATGTTGTGCGTGTAGCCGCGATGGTCCGACTTTCTCCTCGTAACCCGAGGCTAGGTCGCCGACAGCGGTTCGGTCAAGGACTCATGATCGAGCAGTAGCCGGTACACTCTGCCATCCCGCGACTACCAGCGGAAACGGGCTGAGGGTAGTTTGGCCGATACCGGCGTCACTCCGCCTGGTCGTCGGGCTCACCGACGAGAGCGTCCGTATCGACCATCTCCGCGAACTCCGCCAGCTCGGCGTTCCGCTCGGAGTTCCGTTCGCTGGCCTGCTCCGCCAGGACCTCCCTGACCACGCCGACGGCCAGCCCGGGCGGGTACCCCTTCCGGGCCAGGAGGCCCACCAGCCGCCGGAACACCACGTCCGGTGCTGTCCGGCCCATCCCGACCAGCTTCCGCCTGACCAGCTCGCGGGCGGTGGCAGCCTCGGTGGCGGGATCCAGCTCGGCGAGTGCCGCGCCAACCAGCTCGCCGTCGATCCCCCGCTGCCGCAGCTCCCCGGCCAGTGCCCGGCGGGCCAGCCCGCGGCCGTGGTGCCGGCTGGTCACCCACGCACGGGCGAACGCCTCGTCGTCGATCAGGCCCACGTCGTCGTACCGGTCCAGCACCTCGGAGGCGATCTCGTCGGGGATCCGCCGGCGCCGGAGAGCGGCCGCCAACTCGGCGCGGGTGCGCGGCCGGACGGCGAGTTCCCGGAGGCAGATCTGGCGGGCCAGCTCGGCCAGGTCCGGCGGCGGGCTGGCGGGACCGTCCGGGCTGGCACCACCACCCGCACTGCGCGCGCCACGGCCGTGGCCGCCACCCCGGGAATTGCCGCCGTCGCCGCGCCGGGCACCACGGGTGGCGGCGTCG